>CAXNIN010000069.1:0-14952 GCA_964202365.1 Myxococcota bacterium
GAGCTGGACGAGGCCACCTATGAGAAGGGCATCCGGGTCAGCGACGAGGAGCTGGACGACGTGGTCATCGAGCGCTGGGACTTCCACGGGGAGTGGAACTACACAGTGTTCCCCCACGCCGCATGAGCCGGATCGACTGTCGTACGGCGCCCACTTACGTGGCACACTCGGGTATCCGCCCCGGAAGCCCATGCGCCTGCCCGCCCTGTTCCTGCTCCTCACGGCCTGCATCGACTACGAGCTCGACAACGGGCCCACCGACAAAACCGCTTTCGACACCGGGGACCCCGTGGATTCGCCGCCGGTGGACGACACGGACGTCGCCCCCACCGAGGAGACGTGCAACGGCGCGGATGACGACGGCGACGGGCGGGTCGACGAGGACTTCTCCGACGTCGACGCCGACGGCATCGCCGACTGCATGGACGACGGCTGCGAAACCGAGGCCGCCCTGCCGCGCACGGACATCAGCGGCGAGTGCGAGGGGAGCGTTGGGAGCAGCACGCCCCCGGCCGACCCGTGGGACGTTGCCATTCTGTGGCAGTACCTGGGCAGCGGCGTGGTTTCGACGCCCGCCATCGGCGACCTCGACGGCGACGGCGTCCCCGAGGTGGTGTTCAACAACGACGCCGGCGGGGGCAGCACGGTGGTGCTCGACGGCGCCACGGGCGCGCTGGAGTGGTCCATCGCCGGGATGGACGCCTACAGCGGCCCCTCCCTCGGCGACATCGACGGGGACGGATTCGGCGACGTAGTTACATCCTCCGGCGCCTGCCTCGGCCCGCACACCGTGTACGCCTACGACCAGACGGGCCGCGAGATGTGGCGCACGGCCATCGGCACGGCGTGCGAGACGTACGCCAACCTCACCGACCTCGACGGCGACGGTGATGTCGAGGTGATCATGAACGAGTACGTGCTCGACGGCGCCACCGGCGCGGTGTTGTTCACGCTCGACCTGTCGGTAGCCGGCTCCAACTGGGGCGCGCCCGCGGTGGCGGACATGGACAACGACGGCACGCAGGAGATCATGCTCGAGAACGAGGTGTTCGACGCGTCCGGAAACCTGCTCTGGACCTGCGGCACGGGCGGTGTCGGCACGTTCCCGCAGCCTGTCAACGTGGACAGCGACGACGAAGGCGAGCTGCTCGTGGCCGGGCTCGGCCGGATGACGTTGTGCGACGACGACGGCACCCAACTCTGGTCCCGCACCTACGGCTCGTACGGCACGGCGGTGTGTGTCGCCGACTTCGACAACGACGGCGTGCAGGAGTTCGGCTTCGCCCAGAGCGGCAACTTCTACCTCATCGAGAGCGACGGCACGAACCGGTGGGTCACCCCCGTCAACGACAGCTCGGGCCTCGCGGGCTGCACCTCCTGGGATGTCGACTACGACGGCGTCCCCGAGGTGGTGTTCGCCGACGAGGAGGACATCATGGTGCTCAACGGCGCCACGGGCGCGGTGGTCGTGCGCGACCCCAACCACGGCTCCTGGACCGCGGCCGAGACTCCCGCCGTGGCCGATGTCGACGCCGACGGCGACGGCGACCTCGTCTACGGCTCCAACAGCTCCGGCTACATCGGGCTGACCGTCATCACCGGCGCCGACGGCGACTGGCCCTACGCGCGGCCGGTATACAACCAATACACGTACTACGGCGAGAACGTCGCGGACGACCTCTCGATCCCCGCCTACGCAGAGGCGCCCTGGCGTGTGCCGGCCAATCTCTTCCGCGGCCAACCCTCGGCGGTGTTCGTGCAGGGCCGGCCCAACGTGCTCGCGGACATCGCGGACATCTGTGTGGCGAGCTGCGACGACGCCGGTGTGGTGGACGTGCAGGCGCAGGTGTGGAACGACGGCGGCGTGGACGCCGAAGACGTGGTGGTGAGCCTCTACGGCCGGCCGGGCGGGGTGGAGACGCTCATCGAGACGCGCGCGCTCGGCCCCGTGGTGCGGGGAACCAGCGTCGAGCTCGTGTTCACCACCACCACGGCCGCGATGGGCACCGGCCTGCGCATCGTCGCCGACCCCGACGCCGCGCTGAACGAGTGCGACGAGACCGACAACGAGGGCACCTGGGTAGACCGCCCGTGTCCCTAAGTTTGTGGGCGTGCTACCCTCGGTTCAAAGGAGCAGCCCATGACCCCCCTCTACACCGCCGTCGCAACCGCTCTCGGAGGCCGTGAAGGCCGCGTCGCGAGCGACGACGGCGTGCTCGACCTCCCGGTCACCATGCCCAAGGGCCTCGGCGGCACCGGCGCCGCCGGCACCAACCCCGAGCAGCTCTTCGCCGCCGGGTATGCCGCGTGTTTCGCGTCCGCGCTCGGCCTCGTGGCGCGGATGCAGAAGGTGCAGCTCGGCGCGCCGCAAATCACGGCCAACGTCACCATCGGGCGGGACGACGGCGGCTTCGGCCTCTCCGTCACGCTCACCGCCCACCTCCCGGGCGTCCCCCACGCGCAGGCCCAGGCCCTCGTCGACGCCGCGCACCAGGTGTGTCCCTACTCCAAGGCCACGCGCGGCAACATCCCCGTCACGGTCACGGTGGCGGGGTAGCGCCCGGCGCTCCCCCCCGAACGAATCCACGTTGGCGTCCATCCACGCGGTGCGGGCGGGCAGCCACGTCAGCACGCGCGTGTGCACTTGCTCCCAGGTCGCGGCGGGGCAGAGCCAGTTCGCCACGCCGCCCCTGGAGAACGCGATGTCCGCCACGGGCCACGTCTCGAAGTTGCGCGCCGTGGCGGCGCCGAGCGTGGCCTCGTACCCGGCGATGCGCCCGAGGATCGCGGCGTCGGCGAGGGGACCGGCCCGAAGCGCGCGCCACCGCGCCGCGAAGCGGGACTGGAACGCAGGGGAGGCGGCCCACGCATCCACGAACGCGCTCCGCCCCTCGCGCAGACAGCGGGCTTGTCCACGAAGAACGCCACCGCGGTCCAGTCGGCCGGCGGCGTCGCGAACCCCGCGAGGTAGCGCCACGTCGCCCCGGGCGGAACGAGCTCCGCGACATCCGCGTGCAGCTCCACCGCGTACGGCGGCTTCGGGAAGGCCACGGACGAACGCCCGCGTTTCTCCACGAGCGCCATCCCGTCGTACACCGGCGCGCCGTCCCCGCTCACCACGGTAAACGCGCACGGCCGCTTCGGGTCGTCCGCGATCGCCTCCGCGCACGTCAGCGCGGCCTGGCACACGAGCGCCGGGCTCCCCAGGCCGCCCGGGGATGTGTCGGATGTATCACCCGACGTATCACCGGGCAGCACCTCGACGATGTCCGACGTATCTGCATCGGAATCCGAGGATGTATCGCCCGAGCCGTCCGTGTCCGAACGTTCGATCGCGGCCAGCGGGGCCGGCGTACCACACGCGCCGAGGAGGAGAAACAGCACGCCTCATCGTAGCCCGTACGCGGCCCGATGCGCGCGCGTAACCGCCACGACACCCGCCCTCAGCGGTTCTGCACACCCCATGGCCATGCTGCGGGATGGTTTGCGCGTTTCCGCCGTAGCGGCCGGCCGCGGCCCGGGTGACGCTGGGGTCGAGGTGACCATGCTGCTGCTTGCCCTGTTCGGATGCCCGCCCGCCCCCACGCCCGAGGAAGGCGACAATCTTTGCGGCACCATCGCCCGCGACATGGGCGAGCCCGAGGCCACCGGCGTCGGCGTGTACGAGATCCTCGACGGCGCGGTGCCCTGCACCGAGGACACCGGCGCCGGCGGCGGCTGGGGAGGCGACCAGGTGGCCGCGCCCACCCCCGAGGCCGACACCTTTTCCGCCGAAGTGCCCGTCGGCACCTACGGCATCGAGGTGTACACCGACGGCGACTACGGCGGCTGCGCCGAGGTAGACGTGCCCGACACCACCCAATGCGCGGCCGACGTCACCATCGAAATCGAAGAGACCATCTACGTCGACAAGCCCAACGTCTACCTCTACCCCGAGGTCGCCACCGACGTGCGCGTCGCCATCCCCAACTGGCGCCGCGTCACCGAGTCCGACCCGCGCTACCCGCTCGACGGCTGGCAGGTTGTCGCCAACCCGAGCGGCCTGCTCGACACCCAGGCCGGCCCCCGCGACTACCTCTTCTACGAGCTCAATTGGGAGACCGACCGCCTCCAGTACGACGAAGGCTGGTGTGTCCCCGGCCGCCACGCCCAGGCCTCCATCGAAGACGCCATGGCCGACCTCGGCTTTCTCGACAACGAGATCGCCGACTTCTCCGACGCGTGGGACGCCACCTTCCCCGCCGCCGCGTGGATGACCGTCTACCCCCAGTTCGAGGGCCTCAACCGCCTCGTCATCGAGCCCGCCCCCGCCGAGCTGCTCCGCGCGTGGTTCGTGGTGGCCGACGGCTGCCAGAAGGTGCGCCCCGCCGAGCTCGTGGCCGTGCCGCGCGTCGGCTACCACGCGTCCGAGTGGGGTGTGAGCTTCCTGGCACCGCTCGACCGGCCGACCATTCTTGTGGAAGGGTGGCGGTAGGGGGCGAGGGAGGGAAAAGAGGAGGGCGGGCGCCGGCCTCTCGGTGGGCGGGGGGCGTCGCGAGCCGGGACGGGCGGCGGTGACGGCGCGCCGTGGGGAAAGCACTCCTCGGTTGCGACGCTGGCGGCGGCCGTGGTGCCGCGGCGGCCACACCGACGCCGCGCTCCCGCGCCGGACCTCCTGGCCCCACCCTCGTCTCGGCCTGCCGTCGGCCCCACCTCCACCGGGAGGTGGGACCAACTCGGCCCCTACTTGGCCGGCGAGTAGATCTCCCCGCCCTTGTCCGCGAACTCCTTGGACTTCTCGGCCATGCCGGCGGCGGCTTCGGCGTCCATCGTGGCCGCCATGTCGCGCACCTGCTGGGTGATCTCCATGGAGCAGAACTTGGGTCCGCACATGGAGCAGAAGTGGGCGGTCTTCGCACCCTCCGCGGGGAGCGTGGCGTCGTGGTAGCTGCGCGCGGTCTCGGGGTCGAGGGAGAGGTTGAACTGGTCCTCCCACCGGAACTCGAAGCGGGCGCGGGACAGCGCGTCGTCGCGGTCCTGGGCGCCGGGGTGTCCCTTGGCGAGGTCGGCGGCGTGCGCGGCGATCTTGTAGGCGATCATCCCCTGCTTCACGTCTTCCTTGTCGGGGAGGCCGAGGTGCTCCTTGGGGGTGACGTAGCAGAGCATGGCGGTGCCGTGGCTGCCGATGATGGCGGCGCCGATGGCGCTCGTGATGTGGTCGTACCCGGGCGCGATGTCGGTGGTGAGCGGGCCGAGCGTGTAGAACGGCGCCTCGTGGCAGTGCTTGAGCTGGAGATCCATGTTCTCCTTGATCTTGTGGAGCGGCACGTGGCCGGGCCCCTCGATCATCACCTGCACGTCGTGTTTCCAGGCCACCTGGGTGAGCTCGCCGAGGGTGATCAGCTCGCCGAACTGGGCGGCGTCGTTCGCGTCGGCGATGCAGCCGGGGCGCAGGCCGTCGCCGAGGGAGAAGCTCACGTCGTACTTCTTGAGGAGCTCGCAGATCTGCTCGAACTCGGTGTAGAGGAAGTTCTCCCTGTGGTGGGCAAGGCACCACTTCGCCATGATCGAGCCGCCGCGCGACACGATGCCCGTGACACGCTTGGCGGTGAGCGGCACGTAGCGCAGCAGCACGCCGGCGTGGATGGTGAAGTAGTCCACGCCCTGCTCGGCCTGCTCTTCCAGGGTTTCGAGGAAGATCTTGATGTCGAGCTTCTCGGGGCGGCCCTTCACCTTCTCGAGCGCCTGGTAGATCGGAACGGTGCCGATGGGAACCGGGGAGTTGCGCAGGATGGCCTCGCGCGTCTCGTGAATCTGCTTGCCGGTGGAGAGGTCCATCACGGTGTCGGCGCCGCAGCGCACGGACCACGTGAGCTTCTCGACCTCCTCGGGGATGGAGGAGCCGACGGCCGAATTCCCGATGTTCGCGTTCACCTTCACCAGGAACTTCCGGCCGATGATCATCGGCTCGGTCTCGGGGTGGCGGATGTTGGCGGGGAGGATGGCGCGGCCGGCGGCGATCTCCTCCCGCACGAGCTCGGGCGAACAGTTCTCGCGAATCGCCACGAAGCGCATCTCTTCGGTGAGGATGCCGCGGCGGGCGTAGTGCATCTGCGTGACGTTGGCGCCGGTCTCGCCCGGGTGGGCGGCGCGCGCGTCGATCCACGCCTTTCGCAAGGGGGGAAGCCCCTTGTTCACGTCGGCCACGGGCGGGCCCTGCGTGTCGTAGAGGCGGATGCTCTCGCCGTTGGTGAGCGTGACTTCGCGGAAGGGCACGCCTTCCGGGGTGGTGACGCGTCGGGTGCTGGGGGTGGTGTCGATGGCCATGGTCGCTTTCCTCCGCCGGTACGAACCGGGTCAGGTTCTACGGTGTGATCTCAGGCCCCCAGGATAGGGGCCACCCGTAGCGCGCGAGAGGACTAACCGGTTCGAGGTGCGGGGGCGGCGGGGGGTGCGGGGGAAGCGGCGGAGAACGCGGGCGCGGGCCTCCCATCGCCCGGGGAGCGTCGCGAGCCAGTGCCGTCGGGGGCTTGCGCGGCGGAGGCCGATCCGGCATCCTACCGCCATGCTCCTGCTCTGCTTCAGCGCGATGGCCGACACCTACGAAGACGACTTCCGCACCGACCAAGGCCGGTGGTCCGGCGGCTTCGTGGCGACGACGAACGGCACGCTCGAGGTCACGGACGGCGTCGCGGAGCTGCCGCTCCCGGGCGTGACCTCGCTCTCGGGGCGGCTGCTCGTGCGCCTGCGGTCCGGCACGCGCATCGCGGTCGGCGCGGGCGACGCGACGTGGTCGGCCACCTACGACGCCGACGGCGGCGTGTTCCTGGGCGAGTCCGCCCTCCCGCTCCCCACCGGGCACTACACCTGGGAGCCCGACGCCGACCCCGTCATCGAGCCCGGCCCCGAATACTGGGACCAGGGCGACGCGCTCCACACCGAGGTGTTCTACGACGACGCGAGCGCCACGTGGTTCCTGTTCTGGACCGGCGCGCACCCGCGCGAGAGCTACGGCTACCGTCAGATTGGCCTCGCCACCTCGCCCGACGGCGTGACGTGGACCCGCTACGCGGGCAACCCGGTGCTCAGCATCGACTACGACCGCACCACGGTGGACGGCATCCACGTTCACATGCCCACGGTGGTGAAGTCCGGTTCGGACTGGCACATGTACTACGCGTGCTACCAGAACAACGTCGGCAACCGAATCTGCCACGCAACGTCGCCCGACGGCTACGACTGGACGCCCGAAGGGGTGGTCCTCGACCGCGGCGCCGACGGCGCGTTCGACTCCGGCAGCCTCCGCATGCCCGACGTGCTCATCGGCCCGGACGGCACCTGGCACATGCTCTACAACGGCACCGACCCCGAAGGCCACTACGGCCCCACCGGCTACGCCACCTCGCCCGACGGCTGGAGTTGGACCAAACACGGCGCCATCACCGCCGACGAGCACCGGCTTCAGGGCGGCGGCATGTACGACGGCCCGTACGGCATCGAGCAATGGTGGAACTGCGACGACGTGTTCTGCCACTCCACCGCCCAATGGTCGGACTTCACCACGTGGGAGGACGAGTCCGACGTGGTGCTCGCCAAGGGGTGGGCGTGGTGGAACGACGGGTACATCCAGGCGCCTTCGCCGTGGCTCGTCGGCACCACGTGGCACATGTGGTTCAACGGGTACACCTACACCGACACCTACGAGCGCCTCGGCCACGCGCGCAGCGTGCCCGTGCCCGACGAGATGTTCACGTTGGACGTGGCGTGGGACGGCGCCACGTTCTCGGTGGCACAGAACGGCGCCATCCAATCCGTCGCGCTCGCGGCGATGTCCGGGCTCCGCATCGAGGCGGACGGCGAAGGCGAGCTCGAGGACATCGCAATCACGTGGGCGAGCGCGCCCGTGGACACCGGCGGCGACACCGCCGTTGACACCGACCCAGCCGACACCGACCCAGCCGACACCGACCCAACCGACACCGGGGCGCCCACGGACACCGCGGGCACGGGCGTCGCCGACGAGACCGCCACCCCGGCCGAAGACACCGGCGAGGCCAAAACGTCGCCGGCGGCGTGCGGGTGCGCGGCCGGAACCGGCGGTTCGGGCGGCGCGGGTGGGATCCTCGCGGCGGCGGCGCTGCTCGGCGCGGCGGTGCGGCGGCGGCGGGCGGGGTAGGCCGCGTCGGGCGGGAGGCGTAGGCGGGGCGAAGGCGGGCGCCCGCCGGCGGCCCTGGCTCGCGACGCTCCCCGGGCGATGGGAGGCCCGCGCCCGCGGCTTTCGCGGACGGCGGGGGCGGGCCGGCCAAGGTCGGGGGATGCGCCTTCATCGGTCGATCTTGGACGCCCGGGCCGGCCAAGGTCGGGGGATGGGCGCGGGCCTCCCGTCGGCGGTGGGCCGTCGCGAGCCAGGGCCGGCGCCGCCCCTACTCCACCGTCAACACCGTCATCATCCCGCCCTCTTCGTGCCCGAGCAGGTGGCAGTGCAGGAGCCAATCGCCGGGGTTGTCGGCGCGCAGCAGCAGGCGAACGGTCTCGCGAATCCCGACGTCCACGGTGTCCTCCACGCGGCGTGCGGGAACGGGCACGCCGTTGACGGAGAGCACCTCGAACCGCTGGCCGTGCAGGTGGAAGGGGTGGTTGGTGCTGGAGAGGTTGCGCACCTCGATGATGGTGTCGGCGCCGAGCGCGGCGGTGCGCGCGGTGACGTTGGGCCACGCTTCGCCGTTGATGAGCCAATCGCCGACGCCGCCGCCCTGGAACACGTAGAGGAGGTCGGTGTAGGGCGGGTCGGCGGCAGGGGTGGTGTCACCCGCCGGCCACACGAGCGGGGCGGGCGCGGCGCCGGGTGTGTCCACCGCCACGGAGAGAAGCCGGCGCGCGTCGCCGATGGCTTCGCCGCCGGCGGCAACCCACAGGAGCGTCTCGACGTCGAAGCTCTCCGCGACGCCCCACTCGAGCTCGGCGCGGTCGCCGGGGGCGAGGACGACGAGGTCCGGGGTCTCGGGCGCGCCGAGGCGCCCCTGGTCGGTGGCGAGAAGGCGCATGTCGGGCCAGCGCAGCGCGAGGTAGCTCGTGTTCGAGGCGTTGAGCGCCCGCACGCGGATACGTTCGCCGGCCGTGGCGGGGAGCACGGGGTCGACAAGGCCGTTGACGGTCCACACGGTGGTGCGGGGGTCGGTGAGGGTGTGGTCGTGGGCGCCGTCGGCGGCGGGCGCGCCGCCGGAGTCGGCCCCGCCGCCGCCGGAATCGCCGCCGCCGTCGAGCCCGTGTTCGTCCCAGGCGTCGAACACGAGCACGAGGTCGCGGTCGGCGGCGGGCTCGGCGGGGTCTTCCACGATGACAACCCCGTAGAGCCCGGCGTCCACCTGCCGCGCGACGTCGATGTGCGGGTGATACCAGAACGTGCCGGCGTCCGCGGCCGTGAAGGTATAGGTGAACGCGGTGCCGGGCGCCACGCCGCCGTCCACCCACCCGGCGCCGTCCATGGCGTTGGGCACCCGCAGACCGTGCCAATGCACGGTGGTTGGGTCGGCCAGATCGTTCTGGAGCAGGGTGGTGAGGGTGTCCCCCACGCGCACGCGCAACGTTGGCCCGGGCACCTGGCCGTTGTACGCGTAGCCGCTCACCGCGGTGCCCCCCACGTCGAGGGTGGCGGTGGCCGCGCGGAGCTCCACGAGGAACGCACCGTCGGCGGGGTCGGTGTCGACGGCCTCGGGCACGGGGAGGAGCACGGGGCGCCGCGTGTCGGGGGTGGCGGTGTCGGCGCCGGCGTCGGTGTCCGCGGGGGAATCGGTGTCGGCGGGGGTGTCGGTGTCGGCGGGGGTGTCGGTGTCGGCGGGGGTGGGCGCGGGGTTGTCCGCGGGGGAGGAGCACGCCGCGAGGAGCAGGAGGAGCGCGGTGTGCGCGAGGGGGGCCGGCGGGCGCGCCGGGCGGCGGGACGCCGTGTCAGCCGCGCAACCGTTCGCGCCCGGCGCGGTCGGGCCGCGCGCGGCGGCCCGACGGAGGGGCTCGGGCCCGACCCCGGAGGACACCCGCCCCCCCGCGTCCGCGCGAGGGGGCGCGCCCGAACGTCGGGCCTTCATCGCCGCACCTCGTCCATCACCTGGTCGGTTACGGCCCAGCCGCGCTCCGTGGCGAGCCCGAGCGGGTAGTTGCGGTGGAGCACGGTGGCGTGCACCTCGGGCGCGGCGCACGGCGCGGCGAAGCGGTGCGTGCTGGTCCACCCCGCGGTGGGCAGCAAGCGGTTGTCGCTCGCGACGTCCACCGCGGCGAAGTGCGGCACCATGCGCGTGCCGTCGGCCCCCACGAGCACCCGCGCGAAGCCGAAGCCCGGCGCGCCGGCGTAGGCCTGGCCGGCGGTGCGGTACACGCGGTCGCCTTCGGGGAGGGGGCGGTCGAGGGTAACGCGCGCGTCCGCGACTCCGAGCACCGTCGCCGTGCCGACGATCTCCTCGACGGGCATGCCCTTGGCCTCGGCGTCGAACCGGCCGTCGCCGAAGGGACCGTGGCCGGTGTAGTCGTGATGCGCGCCGGTGCGCCGAACGACCCGCAGGGTGTCACCCACCGCGGCGCCGGGCCACGAAGTCCAGTCCTCGCCCGCCTCTTTCGCGGCGAGCGAACCGCCGAAGTCGGGAACAACGTCCCCGCCGGTGGCGACGAGCGACACGTCGTCACACGACGCGTCGACCAACACAAGCATCGACCGCAGCGGCTCGCCCGTGGGAATGGCGTGACCGGGCCCGACGTTGGTGACCGTTACATCCGCCACGAGGGTTTCCCCTTCCAAGCGCGACGTGACATCCACCCGCGCCGCGAGCCCGAGCATGCCGCTCTCGGGCTGGCGCGGGCCGTAGAAGGTGTGGGCGCGCACCGCGCCGGGGAGGCGCTCCCAGCCGGACGCGATGCCGACCGACACGTCGTCGAGCTCGTTGTAGATGTCGGCGCCGTTGCCCACGCCGGGGAGCGGCGGCATGTGACACGATTGGCAGGGCGCGGACGGGTTCATGGGCCCCGCTTCCCACTCGGAGTACGTGCTGTGAATGGGGAGCGTGCCGTCGGGCCACCGGGTGAGATCAATCGGCGTGTCGACCAACACCGCCTGGTCCTGCTCGTGGCACCCGGCACACAGCCGCGCCTCGTGAAAGAGCGGCGTGTAGACCGAGCCCATACGCGGGTTGAGCACGTCCGCCCAGGGGCCGAACATCAGGGGCTGCCATTCGCCCATGCCGGGTGTGTAGGCAACTTCGCTCGGCCGCTGGATGCGCAGACGCCCGCCCACGCCCGGCGGTGCCGAGAGATCGACATCCGCCACGTGGTGACACACGTCGCAATGCACGCCCGCTTCGTACGCGATGCCGGTGGCCTCCAACAGATCGCGCCCGCCGAGCTCGCCGTCGATGCCGGGGGCGTGACAATCCGCGCAGGCCCCCGTGCCGTCGGTGTCCGGGAGCACCCCGCCGCCGAGGAAACACTGGTCGACCGTGTCCCCGGTGCCGGGCGCGGTGCCGGGGCCCCAGGTGCCGCCGGCGGTGGCGCAGAGGCTCGCGCTGGTGAACGCGGCGGCGGTGCCGGCGTAGAGATCGTGAACCGCTGTGTTCGACGCCGAGGTTCGGTGGGCGGAGGGCCACCACGTGCGGTGCAGCTCGATGTGGCAGTGGTTGCACTGGGCGGTGTTCGTTCCCTCGTGCGACTCGGGCCCCGGATCATTGAAGACATACAGGGGGTTGTCGGTGGTGTCGTACCGCTCCAGCGGCAGGGTGATCGCCGCCGGGCCGTCTACCTCCTCACCCCAGCTCCGCGCCTCGGCGTGCGCCGCGAGCACAACCCGATCGCCGACAATCGACGGATCGACGCGCACCGTGGCCCGCCCTTCGGCGTCGGTGAACCAGCGCGTCTGCGCGCCGCCCTGCATCACGAGCGCGCCCTCGACGGGCACGCCGTCGAGCGTGACGGTGACGCTCACGTCGAACGGCGCGACGGGAGCGGTGTCGCTGTCGGCGGGAGCCGTGTCGGCGGCGGTCTCCCGCGGCTCCGGGGAGACCGAATCGGGGGCGCCGGCGCAGGCGAACAGGAGGAGCACGCCCCAGGGTAGCGCGGCGCCGCGGGACCGGCGCGCGTCGCCGAGCCCTGAACGAGCGGCCGGGCGGCCACCTGTGCGCTCCGTTACGCCCACGCGGACGCTGTCCTTCCTCCCGGCCGAGGAACGGCGGCGGCCTCTCGTTGGCGGTGGGGCGTCGCGAGCCGCGGGGGGCGGCGACGACCTCGGCCTCAGTACACGACCCCCAGCATCGCGATGCACATCTCATCCAGCGTGCCTTCGCCGAGGTAGATGTCCACCGGCGCGTCTTCCCCCGCGTCCACGAGAGCCCGGCGCGTGCCGGGGTTCTCGAGCGTGTTGTCGTAGGTGCAGCGCATCCGGATCGCGTCCCCGCCCGAGATGGCCGGCATGTCGGCGAGGGCGGCGTCGTAGCGGTAGAGCTGCTGCCAATCGTAGTCGTAGCGGGAGACCGGGAGCAGGCACTCGGTGTCGGGCTCGCCCGCGTCGGGGTCGCTCCGCTCGATCCACAGCTCCATCTGCGTGCCGATCAGGTGCATGTGGGCGCCGACGTTGGCGATGGGGAGGTTCGGGAACGTCCCTTCGATCGTGGAGAACATCTCCTCCGTGTGCCCCGCCACGTTCGCCGGGATGCGGAACTCCGGCGCCCCGTCGTCGTTGGGGCCGGGGAGGAGGCCGGAGGCCCGCGTCGTAGGCGTTGCCGATCCGCGTGTTGTGGAGCTCGGCCGAGGGCGTGTCCGCCATCTGGCGGAGGCGCAGCGTGGTGCGGTCCTCCAGCCCGGCGGTGCCGGACGGGTGGTAGTGCATCTGCAACACGATGAGCGAGTTGGCCGGAATGCGGAGCCCCGTACCCTCCGGCGCCACCGTCGGCCCGGAGCCGGGCACCCAGGTGGACAGGAAGGCACTGTCCGTCAGGCCCATCCCGCCGGAGCACTCGTACCACCCGGCGTCGTTCGCCAACGCCTCGGCGCTGCGGGCGGGGTCCGTGTACACCAGCGCGTGGTGGGCGATGGCGTTGTTGGACGGGAGGACCTCGATGCCGTCCACCCAAAGGTCCGTCGTGTTGCCGGGTCGACCACGACACAGGCAAACTCGTCCGCCCGCGCGCTGCTCACGAAGGTCCCGACCGGTTGCACGTCGAGGAGGTCCCCGGAGAGTCCCGGCGCGGTGGCGGCCGAAAGCTCCGCGACTGGCTCGCCCAGGGGCGCGCCGGCCTCGTGCGCCGATGGGGCCGGTTCCCTTCTCCTGTCCGGTATCGGTGATGTTCAGGCTGGAACCTCCCTCGGCGACGAAGACGACCCTCTCCCCGCGGCAACGCTCGACGCACGCGACGTGCGAGGCCTTGGCGATCTCCTTCCAGTCGACGTTCTCGTTCGACAGCAACCGGTACGCTCCCTCCCGCTCGGCCGTGGTGCGGAACACCGCGCTTACCGTCCCAGCCGGCGCTTCGGCCACTCGCGCGGCCATGCGCACGAGCCGCTTCCGCCGCCGAGCGTCCCCCACGTCCGCGTGTCCAAACCGCTCTACGGCCCAACTCTGTAGGTCCATCGCGTGTTCCGGAGAGCATCGATCACCTGTCGGGGCTGGGGAGGCACGATGTGACTAGTGGTCAGGGCGGGGGGCGCGCGCCCCGTGAAGGCCTGATTCTCCTTTTTACCGGCATAGGGGACCACCAAGCCCTCCAAACGGAGAATCGGCTGCGACCATGCCCCCTGAGAGGAGACAAAACCGCAGCCCGAGCGCCGTGCGCGACCATCCGCGGGGGTCCCGCAGTCCCGTCACGCCGCCCGGCCCCCGATTATTCGGCGTTCGCCCCTCTGGCTGAGCATCGGGACGCAGATGCGTTCGTACCGGATTCTCCTTTGAGGGGGCATAGCGCGCGGCGTGTCTCCTTTGGTGGGGCATAGTGAGCGCGGCGGCGGCCGGATGGGCGAGCGACGGCGGCGGGCTCGGCTCGCCGAGCACCCGCCTCCCGTTTGCGCTCCGCAACCGGGAGGCGGGGGGGCTCGCCGCGCCCCGCCTCTCTCCCCGCTTTTCCTCCGCGCCCTCCGTGGCCCGCCTCTCGGCCTCTCTCCCCGCCCGCGCACGCCGCACCCCGCCGGCTCGCGACGCCCCCGCCACGACGGGAGGCCCGCGCCCGCTCTCCCCCCGCCTCCGCCTACTCCGCCTCCAACAACGCCTTCAACCGCTGCATCTCCCGCTCTTCCTCCTCCGGCTGCTTGGGCCACCGCAGCGGGAGGGCGGCGAGGGTGTCGACGATGGTCTCGGCCACGATTGCGCGCAGGGTGGGCTTGTCGTCGGCGGGCACGGCGTACCAGGGCGCCCAGGGGCGGGCGGTGGCGTTCAGCGCGTCTTCGTAGGCGCTCATGTAGGCCCTCCAGTGTCCGCGCTCGGCGACGTCGCCGCTGTTGAACTTCCAGCGTGCGTCCTCGTCTTCGATGCGGTCGAGGAATCGGCGGCGCTGTTCGTCCCGCCCGACGTTGAGCCAGAACTTGAGCACGATGGTGCCGTTGCGGTAGAGGTGGCGCTCGAAGTCGCGGATGGAGTCATAGCGCTCGTCGAACAGGTCGCGCTCACGACGAGGGAGGCGTTGGGCGTCGAGCAAGTCGGGGTGGACGCGCGCGACGAGCACCTCTTCGTAGTGGCTGCGGTTGAAGATGCCGATGCGGCCGCGCTCGGGGAGGGCGCGGTTGATGCGCCACAGGAAGTCGTGGTCGAGCTCTTCGGGGGAGGGGGCTTTGAAGGCGGTCACCTGGCAGCCGGCGGGGTCGACGCCGCGCATCACCGCGCGGATGGTGCCATCCTTGCCGGCGGCGTCCATGGCTTGGAAGACACACAGCAACGCAAATCGGTTGTCGGCGTAGAGCTTGCGCTGGAGCTTGTCGAGGCGGGCGGTGGCGGCGGCGAGGCGGGCGGGG
>CAXNIN010000070.1:0-14876 GCA_964202365.1 Myxococcota bacterium
CCGGGGCCGCGGGCGGTTCGGGCGGCGCGAGGTCGGGCCGGAGCGCGACCGTACGGAGCCGCGCCTGTTCGGCGCGCCACGCGGCAACCTTGCCGTGGTTGCCGGAGAGCAGGATGTCCGGCACGTCCCAGCCGCGGTGGGTGCGGGGCCGGGTGTAGTGCGGGTACTCGAGCATCCCCGAGGTGAACGACTCGTCCGCCGCGGAGGCCTCGTTCCCGAGCACGCCCGGCAGGAGCCGCGCGGTCGCGTCGATCACCACCATGGCGGCGTATTCCCCGCCGGTGAGCACGAAGTCACCGATGGAGACCACCTCATCCACGAGGTGGTCGCGCACCCGGGCGTCCACCCCCTCGTAGTGGCCGCACACCAGCACGATGTGCGGCAGGGTCGCGAACCGCTCGGCCATGCGCTGATCGAAACGGGCGCCGCCCGGGTCGAACAACACGACCACGCTCTCGGGGCGGCGCACGGCCGCGATGGCGGGATCGAGCACGTCCACCCGCATCACCATGCCCGATCCGCCGCCGAACGGCGCGTCGTCCACCGTGCGGTGCCGGCCGAGGCCGTGGGCGCGGATGTCCTGCACGCCGAGCTCGAAGCGCTCTGCCTCGAGCGCGCGGCCGATCATCGAGGCGCGGAGCGGCGCCTCCACCATGTCGGGGAAGAGCGTCAACACGTCGAACCGCATGGTCAGGCCCCGGTGTCGAGCGCCCCGACCGCGAGCACGACGCGCCGGCCCGGAACGTCGACCGACTGCACGTTCTCGGGCGTGGCGAGCACGAACGCCTCGCCCGCTTCGGTGGCGATCACCCACACGTCGTGGTGCTGGCCCGGCACAACGTCGGCGAGGGTGCCGAGCGCGGCGCCCGCGGCGTCGAACACCGGCAGGTCGATGAGATCGTGGATGTAGTACTCGCCCTCGTCCGGCGGCGGGAGCGTCGCGCGGTCGACCACGAGGGCCCAGCCCATCAGGGCCGCGGCCTTCTCGGGAGTGTCGACCCCGCCGATTCGCGCGAGCACGCGCTTGCCGGCTCCGCTGCGGGCGAGAACGCGCACATCCCGCCGCTCACCTTCCGGCGAGACCAGCAGGACGGTGCGTTCGGTGAACAACGTCTCGCCTTCGCGGTTGTGCAGCATGAGCCGCACTTCTCCGCGAATGCCGAAGACGCCGTTCACCGTGCCGAGTACGATCTCGTCCAGGGGACGCTACTCTTCGTCGGCTGCGTCGCGCGAACCGCCGCTCGGCTCGATGAGCTCGAGGACAGCCTTGCGACGGCCCGCCGAAGCGGAGAGCACCGTGCGGATCGCGCGGAGGGTGTCCCCGTTTGGACCCTTCACGCGCGCGAGATCCTCGGGGGCAACCGACAGCTCGAGGAGGATGGAGGCCTCCCCTTCGACCGAGTTGAGCCGCATCGCGTCAGGGTTCTTGACGATCGAGCGGACCACGTGGTCGACGAGGGCCTTCACGCCTGGCTCTCGGCCGGGGTGGCCGCGCGGGCGCGGGCGATGAGGTTCGCCACGGTCTCGGAGGGCTGGGCGCCCTTGGAGATCCAGTAGTCGGCGCGGGCGAGGTCGATGTGGACCACGGGCGGCTCTTCCATCGGGTTGTAATGCCCGAGGTTCTCGAGCGCGCGGCCATCGCGCGGGGAGCGGGAGTCGGCGACGACGACGCGGTAGAAAGGCTTCTTCTTCGCGCCGAGACGGGTGAGACGAATGCGGACCATGAATCTTCCTGGGCTTGCGAGCCCGCGGTCTTATGTGATCGGGAGCGGGGCGTCAAGCGCCGTCGCGGGGACGGCGGAGACCTAACGTTGTTGGGCGCGTCGCGCAGGCCCGCTCGTCACGCGGCGCCAGATTCGCACGTCGTCCACGATCGGGCGCCAGCACACGGCGAAGAGCGCCGGCCCCAGCTCACGATCACCGACGTGGTGGCGGCGCCGAGCAGGAACACCATCACGCTCATCGCCGCCGACGCCGCGAGCCCGACCTGGCCGAGCACGAGATGATCCGCGGTCGACGACACCATTCCCGTCATGTGAGAGGTGTACTGCCCCACCGCGAGAAACCCACCGGCGTTCGTCGCCCCGGCCACGAACGCGAGGAGCATTCCGAGGCGGCGGTCGGCCACCGGGCTGTGGCGATCACGCGTGAGGGCGCGGGCGATTGTCACGGGTCGGTTCCCGAGGAACGGCCGGGACCGAGGACATGCACGCCTCCGTCAATAGCCACGTCTGGGCGGGATCGCCATGCAAGAGAGCGGTCTCGAACGTGGTCATCGACGCCCCGACTGGCTCGCGGCCGACCTCCCGCCACCGAGAGGTCGCCGCGCCTCCTCGACCCCGATCACAACGGAATGTTGCCGTGCTTCTTGGGCGGGTTCGAGTCGCGCTTGTTCTCGAGCGCGTCAAACGCCTCGACGAGGCGCGCCCGGGTCTCGCGGGGCACCAGGATCTCGTCGACGAAGCCCAGCTCCGCGGCCCGGTACGGGTTGGCGAAGCGCTCCTTGTAGGAGGCGACGAGCTCCGTCTTCTTCGCGACGGGGTCGGCGGCGTCCGCGATCTCGCGGCGGTGGATGATGTTCACGGCGCCGTCCGGGCCCATGACCGCGATCTCGGCGGTGGGCCACGCGAGGTTGAGGTCCGCGCGGAGGTGCTTGCTGTTCATGACGCAATACGCGCCGCCGTAGGCCTTGCGCGTGATGAGCGTGACCTTCGGCACCGTGGCCTCGGCGAACGCGTACAGGAGCTTCGCGCCGTGCTTGATGATGCCGCCGAACTCCTGCGCGGTGCCGGGGAGGAAGCCGGGAACGTCCTCGATGACCCAGAGCGGAACGTTGAAGGCGTCGCAGAAGCGCACGAAACGCGCGGCCTTGATCGACGCGTTCACGTCGAGCACGCCGGCGAGCACCGCGGGCTGGTTCGCGACGACGCCCACCGAGCGGCCGCCGAGGCGGCAGAACCCGATCACAACGTTCGCGGCGTACTCAGGCTGGACTTCGAGGAATCCCCCGTCGTCGGCGACGGCGTGGATGAGGTCCTTGATGTCGTACGGCTTGTTGGGGTTGGTCGGGACGAGCTCGTCGAGCGCGGGGATGACGCGGTTCGGGGGGTCGTCGGAGGCCTTGCGGGGCGCCTCTTCCATGTTGTTCTGAGGAACGTACGAGAGCAGCTCGCGGACAACGGCGAGGGCGCCCGATTCGTCGGGAGCGGCGAAGTGCGCGACACCGCTCGTCTGCGTGTGGGTGTCGGCCCCGCCGAGCTTTTCCTGCGTCACCTCTTCGTGGGTGACGGCCTTGATCACGTCCGGCCCGGTCACGAACATGAAGCTCGTGTTCCGCGTCATCACGATGAAGTCGGTGATCGCGGGGCTGTAGACGGCGCCGCCCGCGCACGGCCCGAGGATGGCCGAGAGCTGGGGCACGACCCCGCTGGCGAGCGTGTTGCGGAGGAAGATGTCCGCGTAGCCGCCGAGGGACTCGACGCCTTCCTGGATGCGCGCGCCGCCCGAGTCGTTCAGGCCGATGACGGGCGCCCCGTTCTTGAGCGCGAGATCGAGCACCTTGCAGATCTTCTTGGCGTACGCGCCGGAAACCGAGCCCCCGAAGACCGTGAAGTCCTGGGCGTACAGGTACACGAGGCGCCCCTCGATGCGGCCGTAGCCGGTGACCACGCCGTCGCCGGGGATGCGGCTGTCCTGCATCCCGAAGTCGTTGCAGCGGTGCACGACGAACTTGTCGAGCTCGCGGAACGTACCGGGATCGAGGAGCGCATCGACGCGCTCCCGGGCGGTGAGCTTGCCGCGCTTGTGCTGGCGCTCGATGGCGTCGGGGCCACCGCCCTCTTCGGCGAGGCGGTGCGTGCGCTCGAGACGGGCGAGCAGCTCTTTGCGTTCGGTATCCACGGTGGGCTCCCAGGGAAGACCCGTCGCCTATCGCGGAGGAGCCACAGGCGGCACCCGTCACCGACGACACGCGAGACACACGCGCGTGCGCTTGTGGTTCCGTCACGGGGACGGTACCGTGCAAAATCGTAGGAGACCTCCCGATGCGCATCCCCTCCCTTCTCGCCCTCCTGGTCCTGGCCGGCTGTCCGCAATCCGACGGCGCCAAGAAAGACACGGCCGGCGAGACCGGCGGTGAGGACACCGACATCGTCTACGAGACAGGCTGCATCACGGTCGACGGCGGCGGCGGCTACGCCCGCATCGCGGACGCCGTCACCGTCGCGCCCGAGGGCGGCGTGATCGAGCTGTGCGCGGGCTCGTACGAAGAAGCCGTGACGGTCGACAAGCGCGTCACGATCCGCGGCGTAAACGCCACCGAAGTGTTCCTCAACGGCCCCGGCAGCGACGTGCCCATCACGATCACGGGCGCCGGCGTCACGGTCGAGAACCTCGTCGTCACCTCGCCGCGCACGGGGCTCCTGCTCGACGGCGCCACCGACGTGACGCTCAACGCCATCACCATCGCCGCGGCGGGGAGCTGGGGCATCACCGCCACCGACACCACCGGCGCCATCGACGGCCTCGTGCTCGTGTCCCCGGCCGCCGGCGGCATCCAGGTGTCCGGCGGCGAGCTCGCCCTCTCCAACGCCGATCTTCAGTACCCCGCCTCCTTCGGCCTCGACATCTCGGACGACGCCGTGGTGTCGCTCACGGGGTCGACCATCACCGGCACCCTCGCGCTGTCGGACGACGTGAGCGACGGGTACGCCGTTCAGGTGGACGGCGCTTCGTTCACGATGGCCGACAGCGCCATCGCCGGCGCCGACGGCATGGGCATCTACGGCGTCGACGCCGCGCTCACGGTGACGAACAGCACCATCGCGGACGCCTTCTACCTGGGCGTCTTCGCGTTCGACTCCACCTACGACTTCGACACCGTCGCCGTCACCGGCAGCTACCTGCAGGGCATGTACCTGGACGGTCCCGACGTTTCGCTCGCCGACACCACCGTCTCCACCGTCACCGGCACGTCGTGCTCGCTGCTCTACGCCGAGTGGGGCGTGGACGGAAACCCCTGGTGCGGCGGTGTGAACATCGCCGGCGACAGCGTCACGCTCACCAACATCGCGGTCAGCGGCTACGAGAACTACGGCCTCATCGTCCAGCCCAACGACGAGGACGTCGCCCTCCTCACCATCGACGGCGGCACGATCGACGACAACGGGCGTTGGGGCGCATACTTCGTCTACGCGGAGGGCAGCGTCTCCAACTTCGCGGTCACCAACAACCGCGAGCCCGAGATCCTCGCGCCCTGCGACGGCTACATCGATCAGTCGGCCGCGCTCCTCGCGCTCTACTCGACGCTCGACTTCGACGCCGTCACGCTTCAGGGCAACGACGGCTTCGGCTTGAGCACGCTCCTGGGCACGGCCACGGTCAACGGCTCCACCTTCGACGGAAACACCTGCCTCGGGCTCGTGAACTACCAGAACCAGGCGACGATCACGGGGAGCACGTTCACGAACGGCTCCGACCGCGGGAGCGTCTACGACTCCGCCGGCGTGCTGATCCTCGACGGCAACACCTTCGTGAACAACAAGGCGGGCGCGGCCTACGAGTACGACTACGGCACGTACATCGGCCGCAGCGAGTACAGCAGCGGCCAGGGCCAGGACCTCACGGCGTACCTGTCGGGCGCGATCTACGTCACGAACAACACGTTCCAGAGCGGCGACTCGAGCCTCACCATCCAGAGCGTCCCGACGGTGGAGATCACCGGCAACTCGTGGACCGACTACGAGAGCAGCCTCGCGTACCTCTACCAGGCCGGTGACCCCGCGATCTTCACGGACAACAGCGCGGACGACGTGGTGGGCCCCGTGGTCCAGACGAGCTCCGGCGTCGCCGAGATCTCGAACGTGACCATCGGCACCACGCGCCTGTCCGATCTCGTAGAGTACAGCTACTACGAGGACGACGTGCTGATCTACAACTACTCGTACCAGTCGTCGAACTCGGTGTTCTACGCGTCGGGGTACTACTACGACGACGGCGCCGGCACGATCACCGACTACCCCGGCGGCCTCATCGTCGAGGACGTGACCGTCGGCACCGCGTACTCCACGTTGTTCTACGCGTACGACGCCGAGGTCGAGATCACGAACGTCGAGGTCGGCGACGTTGGCGGCTACGCCATCGGCGGGAGCTGGTACAGCTACGCGCCGGATGTCGAGGTCGACGGGCTCTCGGTGGGAACCACGGCCTCCACGGCGTTCTACTTCTACAATACCTTCACCGACGCGGGCTCCGTGGCGCTCGCGAACGTGGCGCTCGAAGGGTCCAGCTCGGGCGGCATCGACCTCACCGCCATCGGGGACGTGACCCTGGAAGACGTGTCGCTCGGCGCGCTCTCCGGCACCGGCATCCGGTCCAGCTCGCGCACCTACGACTACGGCTACACGTACGACCCGGAGACTGGCACGTACACCTACAGCTACACCGACATCGACGCCGCCACCGATCTCTCGGCCTCGAACGT
This sequence comes from Myxococcota bacterium, assembly GCA_964202365.1. Classification (GTDB taxonomy): domain Bacteria; phylum Myxococcota_A; class UBA796; order UBA796; family SXON01; genus CAJBVW01. The sequence goes on from CAXNIN010000070.1 coordinate 6,482, forward strand.
CACCATGGCGTCCACCAGCTCGAGCGCCGTCGACCTCACGGGCGGCCGCGCCCGGCTCGTCGACAGCTCGCTCTCCGCGGCCGGCGGCGTCGGCGTGTCGCTGACGGGCCTCTCCATGGTCGACCTCGACGCCGTCACCATCGACGCCGCAGGCAGCTACGGCCTCTCCGTCACCGACACGTACAGCGCGTACAGCTACTCCACGCTCGAGACCGTCGCGATCGACGCCGACACGGTGACGACGCTCTCCAACGTCGACGTGACCGACTCCGGCTACACCGGCATCTCGCTCTCGGGCGGCAGCGCGGCGATCACCGGCACGAACGTCCTCGGCGCCGGGTGGACCGGCCTGATCCTCTCCGGGGTATCGGCGGACATCCAGGGCAACTCGTTCTCCGACAACGACGGCTTCGGCATGGAGTGCGCGAGCACCACGCTCGTCGCGTGTTCAGGCAACACGGTCACCGGAAACGTCGCTGGCGTGCACTCTGGCTGTGACGATGCATGCGCGAGCGACGCCCCGTAGCGGCGAATCGGCTGCCTCTTGGGGCGGGGGGAGGTCCCCCCGCAACGCCCCCCCGATCCCCGACGCTCGTCAGGGAACGCGCTCGGACCAGCCCTCCGCCGCGAGGTCGACCGCGCCGCCGGTGCGCCACCACCCGCCTACCGCGCGGGTCTGGCCGTCCACGCGCCACTCGAGCGTCACGTCGGGCCGCGCGCCGTTCCCGGTAACGGTGCGGTCGGGCCGGCCCATCGCGAGGACCCCGTCGGGGAGGCGCCGCGTGGCGAAGCCGGCGTCGGGCGGCGCGGAGGAGGCCGGGAGCGGGAGGAGCGCCGGCCAGGGCGGTAGGCCCGCGGCGGGCGCGGCGCCGGGGGGGGCCTCCACGCGCACGGGCACGGCCGGGAGCTCCAGGCGCGCGCCGCCAGCGGTCACGACGAAGGGCCCAATCGTTGTGTCGCACGGGCCTTCGGCGCGGAGTTCGACGGTGAGCCGCCGGGTGAGCGCGCCGGCCTCCGCGTGGTCGTCCTGCACGATGCGCCCAAGAAGCAGGCACCCGGGGTCGGACCCCGACACAGCGATCTCCGGCGAGGCAGACGGCAGCGCGACGATCGTGATGTCGAGCGGATAGCGACTCCCGACGAACACCGCGCCGTCCGGGCCGCGGATCTGGGCTTCGAGCGGCTGCGCGGGCAAGACGCCGGCGAACGCGGGGTGGGCGCGGGCGGCGGCGAAGTCGGGATCGTCCGCGGCCTCCAGGGCGGATCGCGCCCCCCGCTCGAGGGCCTGACGCAGATCGCTCGCGGCGTCCTCCATCCGACCCGCGCGGGCCCGCCACGCGGCGCGGTTGTACCAGGCCATCCCGATGGTGGGGTCGGCCAACAGGAGCTCCGTGATGCGGGCGTCGGCGTCCGCGAGGCGGCCCGCGTCGGCGAGCGCCTTCGCCTCCCAGAGGCGTAGCGGGACGCTGTTGGGGTCGTGCGTACGGGCCTCCGCGAACCGCGCGGCGGCGTCGGCGGGGTCCCCCGCGGCGAGCGCGGCCCGGCCTGCGTCGTAAGCCGACAGCGATGCTTCGTAGGGCGCGAGGGCGGGGTCGTCGCACGCGGCGAGGAGGAGGAGCGCGATCACAGGCGGATCGCCCCGACCTGGCGCCCGCCGGCGGCGCCGTCCCGCCGGTAGGACCAGAAGCCGGGCGTGCACCGCGTGCAGAGGCCGAGCACGTCCACCGCGACGCCTTCGGCGCGAAGGATAGCGGCGTTCGCCTCCGCGAGATCGACGTTGCGCTCACCCACGCGCCAGGAGTCCCCCGGCGCCACGGCGCCAACGCCCCGAAGCACATCGTCCCCTACCTCGTAGCAGGCGCCGCAGATGCACGGCCCGACCGCCGCGCGAACGTCGGCCGGCCGAGCGCCGGTCGCGCGCAGGAGCGCGTCGAGGCCGGCGCGCACGATGTCGGCCGCGGTCCCGCGCCACCCTGCGTGAATCGCCGCGACACCGCCGGGCGCGGCCAGCAGCACGGGCACACAGTCCGCCACGCGCACCGCGACCACCGCGCCGGGTACGGTCGAGAGGATGGCGTCGGCCTCCACTGCCAACGAGGCGTCGTCGAGGTGCACGACACGCGCGCCGTGCACCTGCGTGACCCTCCGCACGCCGCCCGCGCCTCCGAGCCGGGCGAGGAGCCGGGCTTCGGCGGTCGGATCGGCGCCGGGGCGATGGTCGCCGTCCGAGGCGCCGGTGAAGGCGTGCGGCGTGGCGGAAAGGAGAGCGCTCGCGTACATCGTGGCAACGTGCCCTCCGGCGGGGTGCGGGGCAAGCGCGCGCGGTGGTAGGCTCGTCGCATGCTCCTCCCGGTACTGAGCGCCCTCGTCGGCTGTACGGATGGTGGCGGCGGCGCCGCGGCCTACACGCTTCAGCTCTCGCCGGTGACGTCCGCGTCGCAGAACCCGTTCGACGGCCTCGACCGCATCGACCTCGTGCTCACCCCGGCCGTCGGAGATCCGCTCCGCGTCACGCTCGGCGTGCCCACGTCGGGCTCCACCCCTGAGGTGACAGGCCTCCCGGCGCTCGAGGAAACGCACATCGTCGTCGAGGGCTACAGCGGGGAGGACCTCGTGATGCGCGGCCGCACCGAGGCCCTCTCCGCCTCGTCGGGCGTCGTGGAGGCCGACGTGTTCGTCGCGCGCACCGACGCCGCGGCGTGGATGCAGCCGCTCGCAGAGGGCGTGCACCTCCCGCTGGTCCTCGCGTTGGGTGACGGCCGGTTCTGGATCGGCGGGGGCGCGACCAACAATCGTTCGGGTGTCGCCGGCAAGGAAAACGACGTCGCGCGCATCCTCTCGCTCGCGCCTCCGTCGGCCGATCTTGCCTTCGAAGACGCCGGCGCGCTCCCCGTATACCTCGACGCCGACGACAACGAGCAGACCGCCCGCATGGGCGCGACCGTCACGCCGCTCCGCGTGGCGGGCGCCGACGAAGGCCTCGTGCTGGTCACCGGCGGCGCGGCCGTGCACCCGTTCGTCTACGACGGGCAGACGACACGCGGCGTCGCGCTGTACAACCCCGCGTCCGACACCTGGGAAACGCTCAGCGACGAGAACAGCCTCGTCGACGCCCGGGCGCTGCACATCGCCGCCGAGAACCTCCTCGGCAACGTCGTGGTGTGGGGCGGGCTCGGCGAGGTCGACGGCGGCGGCGTCCTCATCGAGAACACGCTCGAATTCTACGATCGCGCCAGCCGCACGTTCACGAGCCTCGGCACGGCCGACGTCGGCAACCTCGGCGCGGGCCTCGCCGACCTCGACACGGACGGCACACTCCTCTGCGGCGGGGCCACCCTCGGCGCGTCCGGGTGGGAGAGCAGCGCGGCGTGCGTTCGCGTGCCGCTCGACGGCGGCGAGCTCGCCACCTTCACCGAGCTTCCGGTCGGACTCGCGGGCGCGGCGATGCTCACCCTCGCCGACGGCCGGGTTCTCCTCACGGGCGGCGCCACGGCGTCCACCGCGGTGGAGAGCGACACGTTCGCGGCCGCTCGAACCTCCGCGTGGCTCTACAACCCCGAGACCAGCATGTGGGGCGCGCTCTCGGGCTCGATGAGCGTCGCGCGGGCGGGGCACCGGATGGTGGCACTGGCGGACGGCCGGGTGCTCATCGCGGGCGGCGCCGAGTCCTGCAACCCGTTCTTCCCCCCCGCCGATCCGGTGAGCTGCCTCGAGGTCTACGACCCCGCCGACGGCAGCTTCACGATCGTCGGGAGCTGCGACGCGAGCGACGATGCCGGCGGCCTCCCGAGTCGGGCGTTCGAGCCGCAGGTCGCGGTCGACCCCGATTACGGCGTGCTGATCGTGGGCGGGATCGCCGGGGACGGGAGCGCCGTGAGCAGCGTCTCCCTCTTCGTGCCCGAGCTGTAGGGTCAGCTCGGGTCGACGAGCGCTTCGAACCAGGCGCGGCCCCGCGCGAGGTCGGGCAGCAGCAGGTCCGGTCGCGCCGCCTCCAGGGCGCCGCGCGGCGCGAAGCCGGTCTCCACCGCAACGGCCACCGCGCCGCCGGCACGCGCGCAGGCGACATCCGCGGGCGTGTCCCCGATGACGACGACGCGTCGGTACCGGAGCCCGGCGGCGTCGGCGCGGGCGCGCGCCACGGGGACCAGGAGGTTGCGATCGACGGCGTCATCGCCGAAGGCGCCGTCCACCCACGGCCGGTCGAGCCCCGCGGCGCGCAGCTTGAGCGCGGCGCCGGCCCGCCAGTTGCCGGTGAGCAGCGCGAGGTGGGCGCGCCCCTCGAGCGCGGCGAGCAGCGCCTGCACACCCGGGCACACCTCCACCCGGCCGGGCGTCTTCAGGCGTTCGGCCAGGACGGCGACGTAGTGGGCGCGGAGGGCCTCGGTGTCGAACGGGGCAACGTCCCCGCGCCACTCGGCGCCGAACCGAGCCGCCACGCCGCGAAGAATCCCGCCGTCCGTCGCACCCGCGAAGGACACGCCCGCGGTGGCGTCGGCCCAGCCGCACACGGATAGAAAGGCTTCGTCCAAGGCTTCGCGGCCGGCGCCCCGCGTTCGCAGCAGCGTTCCGTCGATGTCGAAGAGCAGGAGGTCCACGTTCGACTCCGACAGGGGGTACGTTACCGGTCGTGCGCATCTATCACCCCGACTACCGAATCTCGGTGTGGGACCGCCTCCTCGACCCCGCGGGCACCCGCGGCTGGCGGCGCGTCGCGGAGGGTGTGGACTACACGCTGCTCAATCGGGCGGCCGCGCGCTCGGCTCGGGCGTTCCTCGACGACACGCTCAACGTCTGCCTGCTCGGAGACGAGATGGTGCGCATCGACTCCGCGTGGCGCCTCCCCTCCGAAGGGCCGGCGCGGCGCGAACTCTGTGAGGCGCTCACTGCTCGCCTTCGGTTCGGCCAGGTGCTGCCCGGGGGAACCAAGGTTCCGGTGGCCCTGCGGTGGCTCGACTTCCAGGATGCTCCGCACGGCACACGCCTGCTTCTGCGCCTGCTCGACCGCCCCAACGCCGGGCTGCGAAGCTTCGTGGCGGGCGATCTCTCGGAGGACGGGTCGGGCGGCTGGGAAGAGTACGCGATCGGGGCCGACTGAACGGCGCTACGGCGCGTCTCGGTACAGGCCGTGCCGCTCCATCACGGCGGCGACCGCGCGCGGCAAGAGGTGGTCGACGGGGCGCCCCTCGGCGATGCGCGAGCGGATCTCGGTGCTGCTCACGTCCGGGAAGGTCGGCGCGCCGTCCACGGGGGCATACCCCTGCCGGCCCACCACGATGAGCGGGTACCGCGCGACGAGGCGCTCCGACTCCTTCCAAAGCGGGAGCTGCGGAACGATGTCCGCACCGAGCACGAGGTGGAAGGTGTGCTCCGGGTGACGGGCCGCGAGGGCGTCGAGCGTGCGGACCGTGTAGGAGGGTACCGGGAGGTGCTCCTCGATTCGCTCGACGCGGGCGCCGTTTCCGAGCACGTCGGCGAGGGCCGTCGTCATCTCGGCGCGCGCCTCCCACGGGGCGAGCGCCTTGTCGAACGCGTGCCGAAAGGCGGGAAGCAACCACACGGCGTCGGCCCGGCCGGTCCACCGAATCCAGGCCGCCACCATGGCATGTCCCACGTGCGGAGGGTTGAAGCTCCCCCCGTAGACGGCGACGCGCACCCTGCCTCCAAGGGTGCGTGATAACGTGTAGGGCCCCGGGACGAAGGTGATTCGGCTCTACCACGTGGTGAAGTCCTACGGCGATCACGACGCCTTACAGGACGTCTCGCTCTCCATCGACAAGGGGGAGTTCGTGTACGTCACCGGCCCGTCCGGCGCCGGAAAGTCGACCCTGCTCAAGCTGCTCTACGGAGCGGAGCGCCCGACGAGCGGCAAGCTCCTCGTCGGTGGCGCCGACGTCGCCACCATCGGGCCGGCGCGGCTCCCACAGCTCCGGCGCAACGTGGGCATCATCTTCCAGGACTTCAAGCTGCTCCCCCGGCGCACGGTGGGCGCGAACGTGGCGCTCGCCCTCGAGGTGGTGGGCGCCCCCGCCGACCAGATCCGACGGCGCGTGCCGGCGGTCCTGAACATCGTCGGCCTCAAGGGCCGCGAAGACGCCCTCGCCGGAGAGCTCTCCGGCGGCGAGCAGCAGCGGGTCGCGATCGCCCGCGCGATCGTGAACGATCCCGCGGTCCTGTTCGCCGACGAGCCGACCGGAAACCTCGACGGCGCCATGGCCGTAGAGGTAATGGAGATCCTCCAGGCCATCAACCTTCGGGGAACGACCGTGCTCGTCGCCACCCACGACGTTGGGCTGATGGACAGGTTCCCCCACCGTAAAATTCGCTTCGAGGGCGGGCGCCTGGTGACGCCGCCCGGAAGGGCCCGCGCGTGATGACCACCTTCCTGCGCACGTTGCGCGGAATCCAGGAACACACCTACCTCTTCGCGGTGAGCACCGGCGTCATCACCGCCGCGCTCGTGCTCCTCGGCATGTTCGCGATGGTGTCGGCCAACCTCACCCAGGTGCTCGGCTCGTGGGAGAGGGACGTTCACGTGAGCGCGTACCTCGCGCCCTCCATCGAGCCGGAGGCCCACCCGGCGCTTCTCCAGTCGCTCGCCGCGCGGCCGGAGGTGGCCGAGGCTCGCTACGTCTCGCGCGAAGACGCCCGCGCGTGGATGGAGGGTAAGATGCCCGAGCTCGCGCCGGTCCTCGGCGACCTGGGGCCGGAGGCCCTCCCCGCCTCCGTCGAGCTCACCCTGCGGCCCGAACACACCGCACCCGCGCAAATGTCGGTGTTCGTCCGGGGGCTCCAGGCCAGCGGCTCGTTCTCCGAGCTGGACTACGGCCAGGAATGGATCGAGCGGGTCGACACCTTCCTTTCCGTGGTCGATGCCCTCGGGCTCGCGCTCGGCCTGTTCATCTCGGTCGCCGCGCTCTTCCTGGTCGGGAACACCATTCACCTCGTGGTCTACGCGCGCCGCGACGAGCTCGAGATCATGCGGCTCGTCGGCGCCTCGGACCGCTACATCCTCACGCCGTTCGTGGTCGAGGGCGCGGCGCAGGGCGCGCTCGCCGCCACGCTCGCCAGCGGGCTCCTCTGGGCGGCCCATCGCGGCGTCCTCTCGCGCCTTGAGGCCGTGCTCGCGCTCGCCTTGGGCGGCGACGGCCTCTTGTTCCTCCCGGCCGAGGGCATCGTCGGCCTGTTCGTCGGCGGGATGGCCCTCGGGGCCGGCGCCTCGTGGGGCGCGGTGCGCCGGTTCCTCGGGCGGCTTCCGTGAGCCTCTTCGCGGTCGGGCTCGTCGTTCTCATGGCGCAGGACCGCCGTCAGATCCTCGGCGAAATCGAGGCGTTCGACGTGCAGATCCTCACCCTCACCCAGCAGGCCGAGGCGTTGGACAGCCGCCAGGACACGCTCGCGGCCGAGCGGGATGCAAACGCCGCTCTGCTCACGACAGCGGAGAGTGCGCTCTCCGCCCGCCGAGACGAGACGCGCCGCCGCGTCCACACGTTCTACCGACTCAAGCGCCGCGGCCTCGCCCGACTGCTGTTCGATGCGGAGAACCCGGTCGATCTTCGCCGACGCGTGCGGTACCTGCTCGCCGTCATCCGGGCCGACGAAGCCGGTGCGCGGGACTACGCGAGCCAGCTCGCCGCGCGGCAAGCCGCGGCCGCGAAGCTCGAAGCGGACGCCAACGCGCTCGCCGGCGTCGAAGCCGAGCTCCGCACCCGCCTCGACGCGCTTCAGACCGAACGCGAGCGGCGGCAAGCGCTGATTCGCGACCTTCAGGCCCGTCCGGAGACAGCGGCGCTCGTCGTCCAAGAGCGCGCGGCCGCCGCCACGGCCTTGACGCGGGCCATCCCTACGCCGGACTCCGTCGCGCCCGTCGGCGACGCCGCCGCGTTCCGCGAGGAGAAGGGTCGCCTCCCCCGCCCCGTCGCCGGCCCCGTCACGCGCGGGTTCGGCGCCTACGTCGATCCCGCGAGCGGGCTCGATGCATCCAACCTCGGGATTGACGTGAGCGCGGCTCTCGGCTCGCCCTTTCGCGCGGTCGCCGACGGTGTCGTGACGCGGTCCGGCTACGTGCGCGGGTATGGTCAGGTCGTGATGGTTCAGCACGGCCCGTACACCACCCTCTACGCCCACGCGAACGGCCTCAGGGTCGCGCAGGGACAGGCCGTTCGCCAAGGGGAGGTGCTCGGCCTCGTCGGCAACACGGGCCTCGCGGAGGACGCCGAGGCGCGCCTCCACTTCGAGCTCCGGTACAACAACACCCCCCAGGACCCCGCACCGTGGCTGGCTCGTTAGTCCGCCGTGCCGCGCCCCTCGCGGTGGCGCTCGTCGCTGCGTTCGCCGCCGGCCAGGTGTACGGGCAGGTCCGCGCCGCCGACAGCCCCTACGTCGCCCTCGACGTCTT
>CAXNIN010000071.1:0-14863 GCA_964202365.1 Myxococcota bacterium
GGCGCACGTTGATGGGGTCGAGGCCGGTGGTGGGCTCGTCGTAGAGGATCACCTCGGGGTTCATGGCGATCGCGCGGGCGAGCCCGACGCGCTTGCGCATGCCGCCCGAGAGCGCCGCCGGCTTGAGCGCCTCGGTGCCGGGGAGCCCCACCATGTCGAGCACCTCGGCCACGCGCGCGTCCATCTCCCCCTCGGTGCCCCAGCGGTGCTCCCGGAGGGGGTACTTGATGTTCTGCGCGACCGTGAGCGAGTCGAAGAGGGCGCCGCTCTGAAAGAGGAAGCCGATGCGCTTGCGGAGCGGGAGCAGGCCGCGCTCGTCGAGCCGGGTGACCTCCTGCCCGAACGCCTGGATGCTCCCGGCGTCGGTGCTCAAGAGCCCCACGAGCATCTTCAGCAGCACGCTCTTCCCGGTGCCGGACCCGCCGATGATGGTGATGGTCTCGCCGGGGTACACGTCGAACGTGCAGTCCTCGTAGATCACCTTCGGGCCGAAGGCCTTCTTGACGGCCTGGAAGCGGACAATCGGCTCAGCCATAGATGGCCAGGAACAACTTCGTGAGGAAGAAGTTCGAGACCAGGAGGCCGATGGCGCCGATGACGACGGCCTGCGTGGTGGAGTGGCCGACGCCCTCCGTGCCGCCGTGCGTGTTCAGGCCGATGTAGCAGCCGACGATGCCGATGATGTACCCGAAGGCGACGGACTTCATGAGCCCGTGCATGAGATCGACCACCCAGAGGGTGTCGAGCACCTGGAGGTAGAAGAACTTCGGCGTGACGTCGCTGACCTCGCGCACGGTCATGATCATCGCGCCCACGAGGCCCACGGCGTCCGCGAACATCGTGAGGAGCGGGAGCATGATCACGCAGGCGAGCACGCGCGGGGCCACGAGCTTCTTCACGGGGTCGGCCCCGAGCGCGCGGATCGCGTCCACCTGCTCGGTGACCACCATCGAGCCCAGCTCCGCCGCGAAGCCGCTCCCCACGCGACCGCCTACGAGCAGCGCCGTGAGCATCGGCCCGAGCTCCCGGACGATCCCGAGCGACACCATCTTCCCGGTGTACATGCTGGCGCCGTAGGTGGCGAGGCTCGACGCGAACTGGAGCGCGAACACCATGCCGGTGAAGACGGCGGTGAGAAAGGTGATCGACCAGGACTGGATGCCGGCGACGTCGAGCTGGTTGATGAGCGGGCGCACCTCGATGGGGCTGCGCCAGAACGCGCGGAACGTCGCGACGGTGAGCCGCGTGATGGCGCCGAAGTGTCGGATGAAGGACCGCACGCCGTTCATGGGCTCACAACGGCGCGAAGCCGGCGAGCAAGCGCTCGTAGGCCTCGAAGCTTGCGTGAAGGTGTCGGGCGGAGCGATCACGGTGAGGTCGTACGTGCAGGCGCCGCGGTTGACGACCCCCACGCCCACCGCCACCAGCACGCCGTCGAGCCTCCCGCGGTGAACGCGCACAATCCCCTCGCGGCCGCCGAGCGTGCGGCGCTCCTCGCGCTCGGTGGTCACGTCGCGCAGGCCGGCGGTGAGCTCGGTGGCGAGGTCCTCCGTGCGCGTCTCCGCGTAGCGCGGGCCGCAGTTGGAGTCGGTGTAGATCGCGGCCGCGAGCGCCTCGTTGTACCAGGCGCGGTCGGCGCCGCCGGGCTTCACGCTCACCCAGCCGTCGCCGGGGGCGGGGAGGTCGTACCTGTTCTCGAGCCGCTTCGCGCGGTAGTGGCTCGCGGGCACGCACCCCAGCAGCACGAGCGCAAGCCAGGCGAGCCTCACGCCGCTCCCGTGATGCGCAGGAACAGATCCTCCAGGCGCTCGCCGGGGGCCACGATCTCGGCGAGCGTGCCGAGCACCGCGATGCGCCCCTTGTGCACAATCGCGATGCGGTCGCACACCTCGGCGGCGTCCTCCATCGTGTGCGTGGAGAGGAAAACGGTGCGGCCTTCCGCGGCGAGCTCGCGGAAGACGCGCTTGATCTGGCGGGCGCCGCGAGGGTCGAGCCCCACCATCGGCTCGTCGACGATGAGGAGCCGCGGCTCGGTGAGGAGCGCGCCCGCGAGCGTGAGCCGCTGCTTCATTCCGTGTGAAAAACTCTCCACCAGCGCGTCGGCCTGATCGAGCAGGAGCTGCTCTTCGAGGCGGCGGTCGATGGCGGCGTCCATCCCGGCGCGGGGCATATCGTAGATGTCCGCGAGGAACCGCATGGTCTCGCGGGCGGTGAGCTTGTCGTACAGGTACGGGCGGTCGGGGATGAAGCTCATCCGGCGCCGGGCTTCCACGGGGCGATCCGCGAGGGAGATGCCGTCGATCTCCACCGCGCCGGCGGTAGGGGGCAGCACCCCGCCGAGCATCCGGAGGGTCGTCGTCTTGCCCGCGCCGTTGAGGCCCAGGAACCCGAACACCTCGCCGTCGCGGACGTCGAGATCCATGGGCCAGACCGCCTGGAAAGTGCCGTAGCGCTTCTCGACCTGTCGGGCGCGGATCATCGTCAACCTGCTAACGCGCGCGCGTCCCCCGCGGGTACCCCCTCCTACGAGCCGCTGACCGCCGCGTTCGTCGGGGACGCGTCGCGTGCTACGCCGCACGGAGCGTCGCGCCGTTGCCCCTGTGCCTCTCGAGGTGCTCATGCCCGCTCAACGTTTCCGCGTCCTCCTCGTCGACCCCGTCAAGATCCGGCGAGACCGCGCCGCCGAAGCGACGCGGCTGCAGTTCGACATCGTGGGCGTGGGCACCGCGGAGGAAGCGGCGGGGGTGATCGGTGTCGTGCACGCGGTGGTGCTCACGCTGAAGCAGGCCGACGACAACGGGCTCGTCGTCGGCAGGCGCCTTCGCGAGAAGTTCGGCGAGGCGCCCTACTTCCTCGTGCACGGGGCGACCGTGCCGGCGAAGACGACCGAGGAGCGTTTGGCGCTGGCCGCGCGGCACAACGTCGACCTGTGGGTGGCGAACCCGATCGAGCCCGTCGGGCTCGAGGCCGCGTTGTGGGGAGAGCTCAACCGCCGCTTCCGCAAGCGCGAGCCGGCCGCCGCCGCCGCCGCGGGCGGCGGCGGCAACGAGCCTACGTGGGGCCAGCTCCTCGCGGCTCCGGTCACCGTCGACAACGTGAAGAAGATGCTGACGAAGGATCTCGGCGGCAAGCGCAAGCCGTAGCCGCTCTCATCCCTCGCCCCGCTCGACGGTGCTTCCGCGCACGGAGTGAGGAGCACAAGCGACGCGCCCTTCAGCGCGACCGGGGCGGCTACGCTCGGCTGGAGCCAGCGGGCGAGGCCGCTGCGGCCGTGGGTGGAGATCACGACGAGATCGGCGTGCGCGGACGCCACCTCCTGTAGGATCGCGGGCTCGGGCGCCACGCCGGAGACCATCGAGCGGCGGGCCTTCACGCCCCGCGCGGCGAGATCGGCCTCCGTGGCGCCTTCGGGGAGGTCGCCCCACTTCACGAGCGTCTCGATGACACCCGGCGCCCAGTGCCAATCGCTCGTGTCGTTCTTGGGCTCGACGTGGAACACGTCGAGGTCGGCGCCGAAGCGCATCGACAGCTTGAGCGCGTGCGCGAAGGCGTTCACCGACGCGTCGGAGAAGTCGGTGGGGACGAGGATGGAGCGAATGCGGGGGTGCAACATGACGGCCTCTGGGTTCGGCCCGGACCTTCGCAATTTCCGGGCCAGTGTTTCGCCGCGGATTTTCGCGCGAAGGTGTGCGTTTTCAACCAGACCCCGCGCGGGGGCAGTGTCATCCGGCGCAGAGGGCCCACGAACACGCGGGGGGCGTTGCGGGGGGCCCGCCCCCCGCCCCAAGAAGAGCCGGTCGAACCTCGTCAGCGGGCCTCGACGAGCTCCAGCTTCACGCGCCCCATGAGCGCCATGATCTGCACCTGCTGGTCGAGATCGCCCGTCACCACCTTGAGGTGGGTGGCGTCGGCGGGGAACTGGCCGAACGTGGGGTCGATGGGAACCCAGCCGGTTGAGCCGCCAAGCTCCACTTCGGGCCATGCGTGGTAGTAGAAGGCGTCGCCGAGGCGGTCGCTGTAGACGAGCCCGGCGGCGATCCGCGCGGGGATGCCGGCGGCGCGCGCGAGCGACACGTAGAGCGCGGTGTGCTCGTTGCAGTCGCCGCGGCCGGATCGGAGCACGCTCAGCCCGTCTGGAACGCCGATGGTAGGCATCTTCTGGAGATACCCGAACACGAAGTCGTGCAGACGTTTGGCGGCCTCGAGGCGGTCCGGGGCGTCGCCCACCACGGCCCGGGCGCGGGCGATGATCTCCGGGTGGGCGGACGGCAGCGAGAGCGTAGGTTGGAGGTTGAGATCGCCTGCTTCCGCGAACGGGAGCCGCGGGATCTCCTGCAGCAGCGGCACGGACACCCGCACCACGTCGCCCTCGCGCACCTGGAGAGGCGCCTCCGTGGGGAACTTCTCGGGATCGACGCCGAGGATGCGAACCGCCACCACCTTGGTGTCGCGGGCGTTCCGCAGCTCGCCCGTGAGCGGCGCGGCGGAGAGCGCGACGAGATCGGGAGGGTCGCCGCCGTCGACCGCCATGGCCTCTTCGCGGGTCATGCGCTCGGTGCGCAGGCCCATCGCCGATTCTTCGCGGAGGGTGTCCCCCGCGGCGTCCACGAGCCGGCGGGCCTCCACCCCGCCGAAGCGGGTGCGGACCCAGTACGCGAGCTCGCCGTTGGGGAGCATCTCCGTCGTGTCCACGGTGAGGGTGGCGGTGGCGTTGGTCATCGTGAGCGGATCGAAGTACGGCACCGAGAAGGTAGAGCCCGGCGCGAGCGTTCGGCCGCGGAACTGCGACGCGAGCGTGATCGAGAGCACGGGCGGCTCCTGGATGGGCACGTCCAGCGTGCGCACCTCGCCTTCCTGCGCGATCTCGAGGTGGATCGTGCCCTCGCGCACTTCACCCCTGCCCGCGAGCTTCGTGGGTGCGGAGAGGAGGAAGTCGAACGTGCGGAGTTTTCCGTCGGGCCCGGTGATGGCGGTGCCCGCCGTGGCCACCTGCTGGGCCGATCCGAGCGCCGCGATGCGAAAGGCGGATTGGCCCGAATAGACCCGCCCGCCGTCGGCCGTGGCGGCTTCGCGGGTGACCGCGTACCCGACGTGGGCGTCCTGCACGAAGATGCCCTGCCAACGTTCTTGCGTCGGGCCGACCGCGAGGGCAGCGATGTCGATGGGCGCGAGCGCCGGGCGGCGCGCGAGGAGCGCGACGCCGGACAGGGTGGCGAACGCGGCCACGAACACGATCTCGGCAACGAGCAGGCGACGCACGACCCACCGGTAACGCGGGTATGATGTGCGACGCGAGGATTCCCCGATGAACGGTGCGGCGGTGATGTGGATGATGGCGCTCGCGTGCTCGGCGCCGTCCGACGCCGACGACGACACCGGCGCGGAGACCGACGAGCCCGTCGTCGACACCGACACCGAGGTCCTGGACACCGACACCGACACCGACCCGGACACCGACACCGACGAGCCGGACACCGGCCGGGATGACGACGAGGCGTACGCCGCCTTCTACGACCCGAACGTGGTGCAGCGCATCGACCTGGAGCTCGGGGAGGACGCCCTCGCTGCCCTCCGCGCCGACCCCGAAACCTACGTGTCGGGCGTGTTCGTGCACGACGGCTACCGGCTCGAGAACGTGGGCGTGCGCCTCAAGGGCGGGTCGAGCACGTTCGAGCCCATCGACGAGAAGCCCTCGTTCAAGCTCAAGCTCGACGAGTTCGAGGAGAGCCTCGACTACGGCGGCTTCGACCGCGTGAACCTCCACAACATGCGCGCGGACCCCGCCCAGGCCCGCGAGGTGGTGGCCTACGCGGTGTGGGCCGCGGCCGGGTACGCCGCGCCGCGCGCGAACTTCGCCGAGGTGTACGTCAACGGCGCCTCCTACGGCGTGTACGCCAACGTCGAGGAGGTGGACGGCGCGTTCGCCGAACGTCACTTCGCCGAGCCCGACGGCGACTTGTGGGACGCCGGCGACCCCGCCGACCTCACCGGCGACTACTACGACAACTACGAGTCCGTCGGCGGGGACGGCGACCTCGACGCCCTCGACGCCGCCCGCCGCCAGATCCAGACCGGCGACGGCGCGTTCTACGACGTGGCGAACGAGGTCCTCGTGATGGACCAGTTCCTCGACTTCTGGGCGTGGCAGATCGCGACCGCCAACGAGGACGGCTACCCCTACGACCTCGACGATCACGCGCTCTACGCCGATCCCGCCGAAGGCGGCCGCTACGTGTACGTGCCGTGGGGCCTCGACGAGACGTGGGACACCACGATGGAGTGGGACGCCTACGCCGGCACGGTCGCCGTGAAGTGCGCGTACGACACGGCGTGTCTGCTCGCGCTCGAGACCCGCGTGGCGGCCGCGCTCGCCACCTACGAGGGCCTGGGCATCGACGTGATCGCGCGGGCGGCGCTCGACGTCTCGCTCTCCGCCGTGCAGTCCGACTCCCGACGGGACCTGCCGCTCGGCGACGTCACCGTCGCGCGGAGCCAGCTCCTCACCGCCATCAACGGCCGGCCGGCCGCGGTGCGGCTCCAGATGGGGCTCTGACCGCGGCGCCGCGCGGGCGCCCGGCGAGCGTCAGTCCAGCGCCGTCCCGATGCGGTCGGTGCGCACCTTGAACGCGCCCGTGGACGTGCCGTTGCAGTTGTCGAGGGAGAGCCACACGAATTTGGCCTTGCCCTTGATGTAGTCGCGGGGCACGAACCCCCAGAAGCGGCTGTCCGCGCTGTTGTCGCGGTTGTCGCCCATCATGAAGTACTCGCCTTCGGGCACGGTCTTCGGGCCGTAGTCGGCGTTGCGCAGGGCGTAGCTCGTGGTCTGCAGCACGGGGTGCGGCGTGCCGTCGAGCACTTCCTCGAACCGCCGCATCTCGTCGGTGCGGCAGAACTGGTCGGTGTAGCTGTAGTTTTCCTGAAACGTGCGCGTCTGCTCCAGGCCGTTGACGTACACGACGTCGTCCCGCACCTCGATGGTGTCGCCGGGGAGGCCCACCACGCGCTTGATGTAGTCGGTGGTGCAGGGGTCCTTCGGGCCGCGGAGCGAGCCGAAGGAGAGGACCACCGGGATGCGCTTGAAGAAGCACATGGGGTCTTCGCTGGCGGTGGGCGGGTGGATGAACACCACGACATCGCCGCGCTCGGGCTCGCCGAGGGGGACCACCTCGATGTCCGTGAACGGCACGCGCACGCCATACGCGAACTTGGAGACGACGATGAAGTCGCCGATGGCCAGGGTGGGGACCATCGAGCCGGACGGGATCTGGAACGGCTCCACGAGGATGGACCGGATCGTGAGGACGATGAGGATGGCGGGGCCCCAGGACTGCACCACGTCCCAAACCCAGGCGAATGCGCGCTTCCAGGCGGGGCGACCGTCGGGGGAGGAGGGGCCGTCGGAGTCGTTGCGCAGGTCGATGTCGAGTCCGTCTGCCACCTGGCTCCTCCGCGGTTCCTGTCCGCGCAAACCGGCCCATGAAGGCACGGGGGGGCGCCGGCCCGGCCTCCTACCATGGATCGCGCTACGTCGTCAGGGTGTCAGTCCTGGAACGCCTGAACCTGCCGGCCGCCTTCCCCGACCCGGAGGCGGTCGCCCGCCGCGCCGCCGTCGCCGTCGTGATCGGCCCCGAAGACGAGCTCCTGTTCATCCGCCGCGCCGAACGCGAGGGCGACCCCTGGAGCGGCGACATGGCCTTCCCGGGCGGCCGCGAGGAGCCGCACGACCCGTCGCCGCGCGCCACCGCCGAGCGCGAGACGTTCGAGGAGGTAGGCCTCGACCTCGCGGGCGCCCGGTTCCTCGGGGCGCTCCCCCCGATGACCTCCCCCCTCCGCCTCCCCACGAAGTCCTTCGGCATCCACCCGTACGTGTTCCGCCTCGACGCCTGGCCCGCGCTCCGCACGAGTGAGGAGGTGGCCGCGCTCCACCGCTTCGGGCTCCACCGCATGCTCGCCGGCGAAGGACGCGGGGAGTTCACGTGGCGCGGCCACGGAGTCGAGCGCGTGCTCCCGTGCGTGCGGCTCGACGGGACGTTCGTCTGGGGCCTCACGCTGCGCGTGGTGGATGATCTCCTCGAACGGTTACGCGCGGCAACGTAGGGGAACCCGTTGCTCTTGCTGCTCGCTCCGTTCATCGTCACCAAGCCGCACCCGCCGCCCGAAGGCGCGTGGGCGGTCACCTACGCGCGCGTCGAGCGGATGACGCCCAAGGGCATCTGGTGCGCCTGGGAAGCGGAGTCGCTCGCCTACGACGGCACGCCCGTCTGGACAGCCGAGCCCCCACAGGACGAGTCGTTCTGCCAGGCGCCGTTCGAAGCCGCGCGCATGGTGGACAAGCTCGGCCAGGACGGGCCCTTCCTCTCCGTGCGGCTCCGCGACTGGGGCTGTTGCCCGGAGCGCGCGGCGGAGACGCGATGCGTCACCTACGACGCACGCACGCGTGAGCCCACGACGCTCGAAGCGTACGACCCCAAACACTACGAATGGCGGGCGAAGAAGCTCCAGCGCGTGCTCGACAAGAAGCACGGCGGCGGATGGTCGGTCGATCCTTCCGCATTCGTGGTGGGCGGGGGGCATGTGCGCGTGTGCGCCACGCGCGGGGACGAGGTCATCGAGGTGCCGATCCGGTAGGAGGCCGAGCCCCGGGCTATGCTTCGCGCCGTGGAACGCAACGTCACCCAGGAAATCAAGGTCGGCCTGTTCGTCCTGATCTTCCTCAGCCTCATCGCCGTCGCCTCGTTCATCCTCGGCGGCGGCCAGGATGTCTTCGCGCGCCAGTACGTGCTCCACACTCGGTACGACGACGTGAAGGGCATGAAGGTGGGGGCCGCGGTGCGCCTCGCCGGCATGGACGTGGGCGAGGTGAGCCGCGTCGAGTTCTCGTCCGACCCCGCGGTGAAGGAGATCGAGGTCGACCTGCGGATTCGCGACGAGTACCGGCCCCGCATCCGGGAGGACTCCGTCGCGAGCATCTCGCAGATCGGCGTGCTCGGCGACATGTACGTGAGCGTCACCGTCGGCTCCGCGGACAAGGCCGCGCTCGAGTCCGGCGCTTCCATCCCGGGCATCGCCGCGCTCGACATGATGTCCTACGCCGACAAGGCCACGGAGATCGTCGCCAACGCCACGAGCATCTCCAAGAAGGTCGACCTCATGCTCGGCACGGACGACGCCGCGAGCCGCGCCGAGATCGGCAAGAGCATCGAGAACATCGGCCTCCTCCTCGCCGAAGCGAAAGAAGGCAACGGGCTCCTCGGCACGCTCCTGTACGACCCCGGCGCCGCCGAGAAGGTCAACGGCATCCTCGCCAACGTCGAGCAGATCACGGCGGACGTCGCCGACATGACGCGTGAGCTGAAGAACGGCGACGGCATCGCCGGGGAGCTCATCTACGGCAACGGCGGCAAGGCCCTCACCACGCGCGTGGGCGACGCCCTCGGCGCCGTCGAGGGGCTCCTCACCGACGTGCGCACGAAGGACTCCATGGCGCACTCGCTGCTCTACGACCCCGAAGGCGCGCGGATCGTCACCGAGCTCCAGGGCGCCGCCACCTCGCTCCGGTCCATCACCGACGCCGTCAACAACGGCGAAGGCACGGCCGGCCTCCTCGTGCGCGACCCGCAGCTCTACGAAGACCTCCGCGTGCTCATGGGCGGCGCCCAGCGCAACGCGCTGCTGCGCGCCTACATCCGCGCCACGGTCGAGAAGGGCCGGGCCGAGAACGGCAGCGGCTGGACCGCCCCATCGGACGACCCCTCTCGCGGCGGCCGTTAGGTGAACGCGCTCGGCACGCTCTTGTCGCCGCGCATCACCGGGGCCCGCAACACCCTGGCCCGGAGCGAGCGGCGCGGCCTCTTCGTGGGCCTCGGCGTCATCGGCCTCGGGTTCTGGCTCGCGTTGTTCGCGCTGATGTACTTCCTGGTCGGCCAGTTCTGGGTGGTCGAGGGCTTCGGCCCTTTCCTCGCCCGCAAGCTGCTCGAGATGTTGCTGGCGAGCCTCTTCGTCATGCTCGCGTTCAGCAACGTCATCACCGCGTTGTCCCAGTACTTCCTCGCGGACGACCTCGAGCTCGTGCTCGGCCTGCCCATCAGCCGCACCACGTTCCACTACGCGCGGTTCCTCGACACGCTCGTGCAGTCGAGCTGGATGATGGCGCTCTTCGGGCTCCCGGTTTTCCTGGCGTACGGCTTCCGGATGGACGCCGGGCTCTCCTACTACGCGATGCTCCTCGTGGCGGTGCCGGCGCTCCTCGTGATGGCCACCAACTTCGGCGTCGTCATCGCGACCGTGCTCGTCAACGTCTTCCCCGCCCGGCGCACGCGCGAGCTCATGGTGCTGCTCGGGCTCCTGCTCGTGGCGGCGCTCTTCACGGTACTGCGGTCGCTCCGGCCCGAGCGGCTCGTCAACGCGCAAGAGTTCGCTTCGCTCGCCAGCTACCTCTCGGAGATGCAGCTCCCGGCGCCAACGCTCTTCCCGCCGCGGTGGGCCAGCGAAACGCTCGCCGCCACGCTGCTCTACAGCCCGTTCCCCTGGGTGGAAGCCGGGCTCCTCGTGAGCGGCGCGCTCGCCAGCTCGGCGGTGGCCCGGTGGACCGTGGCGTGGGGCTTCGAAGGCGGGTGGTCCCGCGCGCAGGAGGCCCGCGCGGCGCGGTTCTACCGCGCCCGCAGCTTCGACTGGCTCGTGCGACCGCTCCCCGCGGCGTGGCGCGCCATGGCCGGCACGGAGCTGCGCGTCTTCGCGCGCGACCCTTCGCAGTGGTCGCAGGTGTTCCTGCTCGCCGGCGTGTGCGGCATCTACCTCGTGAGCGTCCAGTCGCTCCCGATGAGCGCGTTCCAGGGCCAGGTGCTCCAGTGGATGAAACGCGGCGTCGCCTTCCTCAACCTCGGCATGGGCGGGTTCGTGATGGCCGCCATCGCGGCGCGGTTCCAGTTCACCGCGGTGAGCCGCGAGGGCCGCGCGTGGTGGGTCGTGCGCGGCTCGCCGGTCGAGCCCGCCGTGATGCTCCGCGCGAAGGGCGTGCTCGGGCTCGCGCCGATGCTCGTCGTCGGCATGATCGTCGTCGTCGGGAGCGGAATCCTGCTCGAAGCGCCGGCGGGGCTCCTGCTCCTCGAAGCGGTCACCACCGTGCTCCTCGCGTACGGAATCTCGGGCCTCGCGCTCGCGATGGGGGCGGTGTGGCCGGACTTCCGGGCGGACACCGCCGCGCGCGCCGCGTCGAGCCCGGCCGCGGTGTTCTTCATGGTCATCGCGCTCGTGCTCGTGTTCCTCGTGCTTACGCTCGAAGCCGTGGGCGTCTGGTTGTACCTGCGCGGTGGAGGAGTGAGCGTGCTCGCGGCCGTGCCGGTGGCGCTGGCGGGGGGCCTCTGCGTGTTCGCGGGGCGCTGGCCGGTCACGCGCGCGGCGGGAATCTTGTGGGCGCGCGGGTTGTGAGGGCGGGGTTCCACCTCCCGGCGGCCGGGGGGCGGCGGCGAGCCAGGAGGGGCGTCGGCGGCTCCCGGCGCCACGTTTCGGCGCCCTACCGATGACGATGCTCGTCCCGCTCGCGCTGTTGCTCGGCTGCGGCGGCGTGCTGCGGCAGGTCGCGCCTCCGCCGACGCCAATTGCGGCGGGCGCGCCGGTGGTGCCGGCGCGGGCGCGGTACCAGTACCTCGTGGGGCGGCTCGCGCTGGAAGAGGGCGACTGGGAGGGCGCGGAGCGCGCGCTGCGCACGGCGCTCTTGCACGATCCCCGCTCGCCCTGGATCTGGCTCTCGCTCGCGGACGCCGCCGCGGGGGAAGGGGACGAGGGCGAGGAGCGCCGCGCCGCGGCCGAAGCCGTGCGGCTCGGGCCCGCGCTGCCGGCCACGTGGACGCGGCTCGGGCGCGCGGCGGAGCGCGCCGGGGACGCGCGCGCCGCCATCGACGCCTACCGCGGCGCCGCCGACGTCGGCGCCGGCACGGAGGCGTGGCGGCCGTTGTGCCGGCTCCTGCTCGAGCGGAGCGACCCGCTCGCGCCGAGCGCGGTGCGCGGGTGGGGCGCGCTGCCGCTCACCGAGCCGTCGGCGCTCCGGGAGCGCGGCTACATGCGGCTCCAGGTGGGCGAGCTCCCTGGCGCGGTCGCGGACCTCGGCGAGGCGCTCGTGTGGGCCCCGTCGGACGCGCGGCTTCTCGACGAGTACATCACCGCGGTCACCGGGAGCGGGCTCTACCGCCAGGGGCTCGCGCGGCTCGCGATGCTCCACCGCGTGGCGCCGCGCAACACCGACGTCCTGCTCCACACCTACCACCTCGCCGCCCAGGCGCGCGATCAGGTGCGCGCGGTGGAGGCCCTGGAGGCCCTCGACGCGCTCCTCGGGGGGCGCGAGGCCCAGGTCAAGCTCTGGCTCGCGGAAGGCTACAGCGCGCTCGGGCGGCACGCCGACGCCCTCGGGGCGGTGTCCGACGGGGCGCGGTCCACGCCGCCGCTCGCGGACGCCGGCTTCCACCGCGCGCGGTTCCTCCGGGCGGCCGGTCGGAGCGCCGAGGCGCTCACGAAGCTCGCCGTGCCGGCCTCGGGCGCGAACCGCCCCGACGGCCTCGCGCTTCACGCGCGGCTCCTGGTCGACGAGGGCCGCACGGCCGACGCGCGCGCGGTCCTCGCGGCGGCGCTCCGCGATCTGCCCGACGACTACGTGCTCCTCGGCGCCCTCGCGAGCGTCAACGCGGCCGCGGGCGACCGGGAGGGCGCGCTCGCCGCGGTCGACCGCATGGCCACGCTCGACCCGGAGGCCCGCGCCCGCACGCGCGCCCGCTCCCTCGCGGCCCTCGGCGATCTCGACGGCGCGCTCGTCGCGCTCCGCGCGGCCGGCGGGCCCGCTCAGCCCGAGAGCTGGATTGTCGGCGGCGTCCTGCTCCGCGACGCGGGCCGCGCGGAGGACGCCGTCGCGTTTCTCGCGAAGGGCGTGGACCGCTTCCCCACGAGCGCCCCGCTGCGCGCGGAGCTCGGGCTCGCCCAGGCCGCCGCCGACCAGGGCGAGGCCGCGCTCGTCGCGATGCGCGAGGCGCTCGCGCTCGACCCCGGCGAGGCGCGCGCGGCCCGCTTCTACGCGCGCAGCGTCGACCTCGCGGGCCCCCCCGACCGCCTCCGTCAGGCCCGCGGCTTCCTGCTCGCGGCGCTCGAGCGGCAGCCCGCCGACGCGGACCTCCTCGCGACGCTCGGCCGCCTCGAGTACGCGCTCCAGCAGCCGCTCCGCGCGCTCGACGCGTGGGAAGAGGCGTGCCGCTACGCCCCGCCCGACGCCGACCTCCTCGGCCGCCTCACCGCCGTGTACCGCGAGCTCGGCCGCCCCGATCAAGCCCGCCTCCTCGAGGAGCGCCACCGCCGATGAACGTCCCCGCTCGTGTCTCCGCCCTCGGCCTGCTCGTCGCGCTCGGCGCCGGCTGCCCGCCCAAGGCGCCGCCCGAAGAGCCCGCGGCCGTCGTGGTCGATCCGCTCGTGCTGCTCGCCCAGGCGCAGCGCGAGCCCGCGCCGGGGCCGTCGGCCGCCTCGTTCGACCTCCGCGTGCGCACGCCGGACCAGAACATCGCCGCCCAGGGCGCCCTCGTCGTCGTGCCGCCGGCGAAGTTCCGCGTCGAGGTGCGGGGGCCCATCGGCGGCCCGCAGCTCGTCGTCGTGAGCGACGGCGAGGGGCTCCGCGCCTGGGTCGCGGCGGACAACGCGCTCCTCGTCGCGCCCGACGCCGACGCCCGCATCCGCGCGTACACCGGCGACGAAGCCGGCCTCGACGCCCTCGCCTCGCTCCTGCTCGGCCGGCTCCCCGCCCTCGACCGGCCCCCGCTCTTCCAGCCGACGGTCCCGCCGTCGTTCCGGTGGCCGGGCCCCGGCCAGAGCCACCTCGACGCCACGCTCGATTCCCGCACGGCCCACCTCGTCGCGCTCTCCCTCGCCGATGAAGCAGGCGCCGCCCTGCTCGAAGCCGACGTCGCGGGCGCGGCGTGGCCCACGCGGCTCGAGGTGCGCATCCCCACGAAGGGCATCGTGGCCGAGCTCGCGTTCGGGGAGTGGCGGCCCGCCACCCCGTCGGACGCCGCGTTCGTGCTCGCGCCCGCCGGCGCCACCACGCGGCCGCTGGAGATCGGCGGGCCCCCGCCGGCGGCGCCCGTCGCCCCGGGCGGATAAGCCCACCGAATGCGTACTCCCGAGCTTCGCCGCCAACGTGCGCGCCGCGCCGGCGCCCTCCTCCCGCTGGTCGGGCTCCTCGCCGCGGGGTGCAACGGCGGCCTCGGCCTCGAAGGGCCCTTCGCCCTCGTGTTCGACGGCGCCGAGGACTGCGTCGAAGTGAACATGACCAGCCTCGAAGTCCCGTCCGCGTGGACCATCGAAACGTGGATTCGCGGCGACGCCGCCGAGAGCGACCGCGCCCGCCCGCTGCTCGAGTGGAACGGCGTGTTCAGCCTCGGCGAGGCCGTCGGCGGCGACACCGTCTTCGCCGTGGGCGCCACCGAGGGCCTCACGTTCACCACCTCCGTGGTCGACGGGAAGCTCCGCCACGTCGCCGGCACGTTCGACGGCACCCGGGCCACCCTCTACGTCGACGGCGTGAAGCAGGCCTTCGCGGACGGCCTCCCGCCGTCGAGCGCCACCAGCACGCTCCGCATCGGGTGCAGCGCCGGCGCCGAGGCGTACGGCGGCATCCTCGACGAAGTGCGGCTCTCCTCCACGCTCCGCTACGAGTCCGACTTCGACCGCCCCGTGGCCCCCTTCGAAGAAGACGACGACACCCTGCTGCTCTTCCACTTCGACGAGGGGGAAGGCGAGCAGTCCTTCGACGCCGTGGCCGGCGTCACCGCCGAGCTCCAGGGCCCCGAGTGGATCACGTTCGACCTGGAGAACGGCGAATGATGCTCCT
>CAXNIN010000072.1:0-14604 GCA_964202365.1 Myxococcota bacterium
CATCCCCCTCACCGCCGTCACCATCGACGACGTCGACGGCGACGGCTTCGCCACCACCGACGCCGGCGGCGACGACTGCGACGACACCGACGCCGCGGTGAACCCGGCCGCCGAGGAGGAGTGGTACCAGAACGGCGACCAGAACTGCGACGGCGCGAACGACTACGACCAGGACGGCGACGGCTTCGACGCCTCCACGGACGACCACGAGGTCGACCCCGCCCTCGTCGACTGCAACGACACGAACGTGGAGTTCTACCCGGGCGCCGAGGACATCCCCTACGACAACCGCGACACGAACTGCGATGACAGCAACGACTGGGACTACGACGGCGATGGCTACGAGTCCGCCGAGTTCGGCCGCGGCAGCGACTGCGACGACTACGACGACACCGTGAACCGCTACGGCAGCGAGTCCTTCAACGGGAAGGACGACAACTGCGACGCCGAGACGGACGCGGGCGCGCAGGCCCGCAGCTCGGAGATCTACTACGTCGAGGACGGCAACTTCGACCGCGTCGGCTACTCGATGGCCATCGGCGACCTCAACGCCGACGGCGTGGCCGAGCTCGTGGTGGGCTCCGCCTACTACGACGCCACCACCGCGAGCGGCGCGGCCCGCGGCGGCGTGGGCGTGTTCGAGGGGCCCGACCTGCTCCCCGCGGACACCCGCATCGACCGCGCGGACAACTTCATCGAGGGCGCGAGCGGCACCGACCTCTTCGGCACCTACGTCAGCGTCATCGGCGACTTCGACGGCGACGGCGTGAACGACCTCGCGATCGGCGGCACGGGCGCCAGCAGCAGCGCCGGGGCGGTCTACCTGCTCGGCGGCGACGCCGCGCGGCGCGGCGACATCGGCGACGCCATCGCCACCTACTCCGGCGTGTCCGGCTCCTCGTTCGGCCGCGGCATCGGCACCGACATCGATCTCGACGCCGACGGCATGGCCGAGCTCGTCGTGATGTACACGAGCGGCGGCAACAACGCGGTCGCAGTGCAGTACGGCGGCACGACGTCGTCGAGCCTCTCCGTGTCCAGCATGGACGCCAAGTGGACCACCGACGGCTCCGAGGTGGCGTTCTACCGCAACGCCCCGGTGGGCGGCGACCTCGACGGCGACGGCTACCAGGACCTCCTCGTGTCCGACGGCAAGGCCGACTACGGCGTCACCGACGGCGGCGCCGCCTGGGTGCTCTGGGGGCGCAGCAACGAATACTCGGTGCCGATGGCGTCGGACATCGAATCCACCGCCACCACCATCCTCCGCGGCACGTCGTCGACCGACTACGACGCGTGGTCCACCCAGCTCGGCGCCGACCGCGACGGCGACGGCGACGCGGAGCTGTGGGTCTACAACGCCGACGAAGCGCTCTACGTCGTGGAGGGCGGCATCAGCCGGCGCTCCGCGTTCGAGCCTGCGACGGAGGCCGTCACCACCTTCACGTGGGACGCGAGCGATCCCGACGCCGAGATGATCCGCCGCGCCGGCGACTGGGACGGCGACGGCATCGACGACATGTTCGTGTTCTACGAAGACGCCTCGGGCAGCTACGGCCGCTCCGAGATGTTCCCGTCGTCCCTCACCGGCACGCACCTCGCGGCCGACGCGATCCTCGGCAACCTCGCCGGCAACTCCGACGAGGACGACGGCGACAACGCGAACGTGGGCTTCGGCATGATGCCGATGGCCGGCGATCTCGACGGCGACGGCGACCGCGACATGGCCGTGGGCGACCCCGAGTACGACACCAACAAGGGCCGCGCCTACGTGCTCTTCAACAAGTCCGGCGAGTAGCGGACCGGGGCGCGGCGCCCGCGTCGGTGCGGCTCCCGCGTGGGTGCCGCGCCGCGAAGCGCGCTAGAATAGCGAGAGCAGCGGCGCGACGCGCAGCGTGATGGCGGGCTCGAGCACCGGGCCCGCGAAGAGCCACACCGCCGCGCCGAGCGCCAGGAACGGGCCGAACGGGAGCGCGAGGCGCAGGCCCTTGCCCTGGAACGCCGCCACCGACAGCCCGATGACGCTCCCCGCGACCGACGCGATCATCAGGATCGGGAAGATGGCCGTGGCGCCGAACCAGGCGCCGAGCATGGCGAGCAGCTTCACGTCGCCCATTCCCATGCCTTCTTCGCGCCGAATCAGCCAGTACACGCCCGTCACCGCGCCGAGCGTGCCGCCGCCGACGAGCGCGCCCACCACCGACCCCTGCCACGTGGGGGCACCCGTGTACCCGAGCATCCCGACGAGCGCCGCGCCCGCGACGCCCACAGGCACCAGGTAGATGCTGAACTGATCGGGGATGATGTAGTGGCGCAGGTCGATGAAGGTGAGGCCGACGAGCGCGAAGAGGAGCCAGCCGTACCAGACGAGCGCGACGAGGTGGGGGGTGTCGAAGTCGGCGAGGTCGGGGACAACCCGGCGGAAGAGGAGCACGGCGAGCACGCCGAAGAGGGCTTCCACCGTGGGGTAGAGCCCCGAGATGGGAGCTTTGCACGCCCGGCACTTGCCGCCGAGCCACATCCACGCGAGCACCGGCACGTTGTCGTACGGCTTGATGTCGGTGCCGCACTTCGGACACGCGGAGCCCGGCCACACCACCGAGCGATCTTCGGGCATCCGCGCGACGCACACGTTGAGGAACGAGCCGAACAGGAGCCCGAACAGCCCCGCGAAGGCGGCGAAGAGCCAGTAGACGACTTCGACGGTCATGGCGAGGGCCCTATCGCGTCGAGGACCCGGGCCACGTCGGCGTCGGAGAGGCCCTCGTGCACGGGCAGCGCGAGCGCCTCGGCGCAGTAGCGGTCGGCGTTCGGCGTCGGCGCCGCCGGGAAGCCGGCCATGGCGGGCTGGGCGCCGACCGTTCGGGGATAGTACACGGCGGTCTCGATCTCCGCGGCGGCGAGCGCGCGCTGGATTGCGTCGCGACGCGGCGTGCGCACGACGTAGTGGTGGACGGGGTGACCCGGGCCGCGGGGGAGGGGGACGATGTCGGCGGGGAGGCCGGCGTCGTAGGCGGCCGCGATGGCGCGCCGGCGCGCGACGCGGGCGGGGAGGTCGTCGAGGTGCGCGAGGAGCACGGCGGCCTGGAGCGCGTCGAGGCGGCTGTTGCCGCCGATGTGCCCGGCAACGCGGTCGTGGACGTACGGCGCCGGCATGCCGTGCGAGCCGAGCGCCCGGGCGCGGGCGGCCACGTCGGGGTCGTCCGCGAGCACGATGCCGGCGTCGCCCGCCGCGCCGAGGGTTTTCGTGGGGTAGAAGCTGGCCGCTCCGACACGCCCGGCGCGCGAGGGCGGGGCGGCGCCGGCGGATTGGGCGACATCGTCGAGGATCGGGATGTCGAGCGGGGGGAGCGCGCAGGTGTCGCCGAAGAGGTGCACGGCGATGAGCGCGGTGAGCGTGTCGGGGAGCGCGTCGGGGTCGACGAGGGGGCGGTCCGGGAGGACATCCACGGTGACGGGGGTGGCGCCCACGCGGATCACCGCCTCGGCGGTGGCGAAGAACGTGAGCGCCGGCACGCCCACCCGGTCGCCGGGGCCGATCCCCATCGCCATGAGCGCGTGGATGAGGGCGTCTGTGCCGCTGTTGACGCCGACCCCGTGCGCGTACCCGAACACAGTTGCGAGGCGACGTTCGGCCTCGGTGACAACGGGCCCGCCCACGTAGCGGCCCGAGCGGAGCACCTCGAGCACGCGCCGCTCCGCGTCCGCCGCCACGCGGGCGTGGCGCCCGGCGAGGTCGGCCATCCGGATCAAACGGCCGCCGGGCGCGCCGCGGCGACCGCGCGTCGCATCAGGCGAAGTCTCGGCGCTGGAACACCATCATCGCCACCGCGAGCACCGCCGCGGTGTAGCCGAGGCCGTACGCGGCGGCCCACGCCACCTCGGTCATCGGCACCACGATGCCGTGCACCGCCTCGGCGCGGATGTTGAAGAGCTCGAGGTTGGGGAGCACGCGGTAGAGCGCGAGGCACAGCGCCTTGAACGTCGGGTCTTCCGCGCGTTGGCCGAAGAGGAGGAGGTCGTCCGTGAAGTGGCCGATGACGTAGATGCACAGGGAGTACGCCGAGGCCGTGGTGGGCGCGGCGAACGTCGAGAACAAGGTCGACCACGCGCAGAGCAGCGTGAGCTCGAGCATCAGCATCGCGATCGCGAGGTACACGCCGCCGGACGGCAGGCCCTGCTGGGAGCCGACGATGCCGGTGTACAGCACCGTGAGGATGCTCACCTCGGCGGCGAGCGTGAGCCAGAGGCCGAGGTACTTCCCGAACAGGAGGCGCCACCGGGCCACGGGTTTCGACGCGAGCGTGTAGATCGTCTTCTTCTCGATCTCCTTCCAGACGAGGCCCACGCCGAGGAAGATGGCGATGATGGCGCCCATGAGCGAGATGCCGCCGAGGGCCACGCCGCGCACCACCTTGGCCTGATCGCCGATGGTGATCTCCTGCATGGCGAGGGAGACCATCAGCAGCAACGCCGCGAAGAAGAGGATGCTGTGGAGCACCTTGTCGCGCACGGCCTCACGGAACGTGTTCGTGGCGACGGCGAGAATCTGGCTCATGCGAGCACCCCGAGCCGCTTCGCGTTGACGGGCCTGGCGCGCTCCACCTCGTCGAGGAGCACGTTCTCGAGCGTGCGCTGGGCGGGCACCACGCTCACGATGCCGGCGCCGGCTGCGCGTGCGGCGTCGAGGAAGGCGTCGACCGCGTCGGGCGCGAGGCGCCGCGCGAGCCGGCCGCCGCGCACGGCCAGCAGCCGCCCGTCGACCTCGTCGACACCGGCCACCACGATGTCCACGTGGGCGACGGTGCTCCCGAGCAACTCGGGCACGGTGCCCTGGCCACGGAGCTTTCCGCCGACGACCATCGCGACGCGGTCGCAGATGGCCTCGACGTCCGCGAGGACGTGGCTGGAGAAGAACACGGTGCGTCCGTTGCGCTTCTCCTCGAGGATCAGGTCGCGCACGAGCACACGCCCGAGGGGGTCGAGGCCGCTCATGGGCTCGTCGAGCACGAGGAGGGAGGGGTCTCCGATGAGCGTCTGGGCGAGGCCGGCGCGCTGGAGCATGCCCTTGGAGTACTTCCCGAGGGGAACGTCGCGGAACCGCCCGAGGTCAACCCGCTCGAGCAGGACGTTGATGCGCGCCTTGCGCTCGGCCGACGGCACGTCGGCGAGGCGGCCGTAGAAGTCGAGGAACTCGTAGGCGGTGAGGTGCTCGTAGAAGTAGGGGCGCTCGGGGAGGAAGCCGACGCGGCGGCGGGACTCGGGGTCCGGCACCGGCACCCCGTGAATCCACGCCCGGCCCGAGGTCGCCTTCTGGAGCGACATCAGCGTCTTGATTGTCGTCGTCTTTCCGGCGCCGTTCGGCCCGATGAAGCCGAAGCTGGTTCCTTCGGGGACCTCGAGGTCGAGGTCGGCGAGGCCGGTGTAGGGGATGCGCCAGAAGCCGGAACGGTAGACCTTTCCAAGCTTCTCGGTACGAATGGCGGGTGTCACGCCGACCTCCGGATGCGGGCCGCCAGCGCCGCCTCGCCGCTGCGCTCGGCCCATCGGAGGAGCTCGTCCGCGGGCATCGCGCCGGCGCTCCTCCAGTTGCAGCGGGTGCAGTACGGCCCGCTCTCCGCGAACCGTCCCTCGGCGTGGGCGAGGCGCCACGCGTGCAGGGTCGCGCCGTTCCAGAGGTCACCCAGGGGCGTGTCCCGAACGTTCCCGAGCTTGTTCTCGAGGCGTTCGTCCAGGCAGCAGGTGGTGAGGTCTCCGTCGACCTGGACCATGGGCGTCTTCCACAGGCCGGCGCAGGCGGGGCGGTTCATGCGTGGTCCAAGGTTATCATCCCGCGGGGAGTCTTCGCATGGCCACCTTGTACGCCACCGCCGACCAGACGCGGTTCTTTCACGTGCCGGACGACGCCTCGCTCCCGCCGGGCGACCTCGTCGTGCGGTCGCTCACCGGCAAGAAGATCTCGGCGGACCCCGTTGCGCTCGACGTGTACGAGGTGCCGGAGGCCGAGGCGATGCGCCTCGCCCAGGAGGTGCTCGGCGGCTTCGCGGAGAAGCTCCGCGCGGTGACGATGTCGGCGGCGGCCGCGCTCGCCAAGCCCGCCCGCCTCGATCCGGAGGCGGTCGCGGCGCGCGAGGAGCGCGTGGCCGGCTACCTCAGGCTCGGTCGGGAGCAGCTCCGCGGCGATCCTGCCGCGCTCGGCGCCGCGCTCAAGGGCGCAATGCAGGACATCGTCAACGCCGCCCAGGAGACCGTGCACGCGCCCGAGGTGGCCGAGGAGCGCATGCGCGACGTGGCGGAGGCGCTCCGCCAGGAAGGCGCCCCCGCGGGCACCCCCGAATTGCTCGAGGGCCTGCCGGACCGCCTCCGCGCGCTCCTCGCGAGCGAAGACGTGCTCGCGAAGGTGGAGAGCGCCGCCGCCGACCTGCGCGCCGCCGCGGCGGAGCTGCGGGCGGACAACGCCAAGAAGATGGACAACTGACGGGCCGTCGGCGTCAGCCGGCGTCCGCGTCGGCCTCCACCCATACGCCGTCCACCCGGCGCTGGTGCGGGTAGTACGTGGCCTTGTAGGCGAGGTGCGTGCAGTCCGACACGTAGAAGCCGAGGTAGTACCAGTCAATCCCGTTCGCGGCGCACCACTCGATCTCCCGGAGCACCGAGTAGACGCCGAGCGACCGCCGGGCCTCGTCGGGGTCGAAGTAGTGGTACACGCTCGACGCGCTCGTGCGGCCGATGTCGAGGATGCTCACCGCGACGAGCCGCCCGCCGGCGTAGTAGCGGAATTCCCGCGTGTCGACGCAGGTGTCCACGAGCCAGGCGCTGTAGTTGGCGCTGGAGAGCGGCTCCTCGGTGCGGGCGAGCCCGCGCTCGAGCTTGTGCCGGTTGAACAGGGCCACGTGGGCCGCCGAGGCGTCCGGCGCGCCCACCTCCACCGTGATGTCCGGGTTCTTTCGAACGGCCCGGCGCTGCGACGGCGAGGGTCGGAACCGCGCGACGGGCACCCGGAGCGGCTCGCAGGCCGCGCACGAAGGGCACCGCGTGCGGTACAACATGCGCCCGGATCGGCGATCACCCGACGCCAACGCGTTGTCGAGCTCAACTCCGGTCAGGACGCGCGTCGGCAGCCGGAGCGGCAGACGCGCGGTCTGTCCGTCCCGATAGGGGCACGGCTCGAGCTGATCCCACACGACGCGGAACATCATTGCTCGAAAGGTTATATCTCCCCATGCCGATCCGCAAAGAGAGCCGGGGCCCCGTCGGGCTGCTTTGGCTCGACCGACCCGACCGCGCCCACGCGTACGATCGTGCGCACCTCGATGCGCTGCGGATCGCAGCCGACACGCTCGCGGCTTCGCATCGGGTGCTGATTGTGGCCTCCACCGGTGACCGGGCCTTTTGCGGCGGCGCGGACCTCGACGCGATGGGCACGCCGCTCGACGCGCTCGAGCTCCGCTCGCAGCGGGTGTTCACCGCGCTCGCGCGGCTACCCGTGGTGACGATCGCCGCGGTGCAGGGCGCGGCGGTCGCCGGCGGCTTCGAGCTGGCGCTCGCCTGCGACCTGCGCGTCGCCGGCCCCGCCGCGCGCTTCTGGTTGCCCGAGACGAAGCTCGGCATCCTGCCGTCGGCGGGCGGCACCACCCGGCTCGCGCGGCTCGTGGGCCCCTCCCGGGCGAAAGAGGTGATCCTCGGCGGGCGAACGCTCGACGCCGACGCCGCGCTGGCCTGGGGCATCGTGCACCGCGTCGCCGCCGACCCGCGCGCCGAAGCCCTCGCCTGGGCGAACGACATCGCCACGCGCGACCCCGTGGCGCTCGCGATGGCGAAGGAGCTCCTCGACGCCGACGAATCCGACGGCGCCCTCGCGCGGGAACGCCAGGCCGAAGCCGTGCTCTACGCGCGGCGGGACGCCCTTCGGCGCGGCGACTGACGCCCCCCGCGGCTCGCGACGCCCCTTGGCCGGCGGGAGGCCGCCGCCCGCCCTCCCGCCTCTACGGCTTCGGGAGCTGATCCAGGAAGAAGGCGGGAAGTGCCACCGCTTTCCTCGCGCGGAGGTCGAGCATCACGAACGCGAGCTCGCCGTCGCACACGAGCTCGTTTGTGCGCACATCGACAATCGATTGGTACACCCTACCGATTCCGCGGCGCGCGCTCGCGGCCCGGGCGGTCACGAGCAGCTCGTCGCCGAGCTTGCACTCGCGACGGAAGTTGAGCTGCGCCTTGATGATGGCGGGGCCGATGCCCTGGTCGCGAATCAAGTCGGGGAGCGGGTTTTCGTGGTGGACGGCCCATGCGAAACGCGCCCATTCCATGTACTCGAGGTAGCGCGTGTGGTTGACGTGGCCGAACATGTCGATGTGGGTGGACATCACGGCGACGCGGAGGCCGGGCCAGGGTGCGATCATGGGCGGGGGCTAACGCGGGCCGAACGCCGCGGTGATCCGACCCTGAAACCGACCGATCGGTTGGATTGGGGGCTCCGAAACCCACCCTGCCAAACTGACCGGAGGGTTGATTGTCATTCTCCTACCGGGCACTTGGCCGCCGTTCGGCGGCTGTGGTAGAGGGACGGCCGTTTCGGAGGGCCGCATGGCGACTGCAGATCAGACCCTCGCCCCGGCAACGGTGGTGGCCGCGCTCCGTCGCAACCGCGTGATCGAGGACTACGGGTACATCTTCCTCGACAACGCAAACAAGCCCACCGAGTTCACGTACGCCGCGCTCTGCCGCGCCGCCGAGACGCGCGCCCGCGCGCTGATGGGCCACGGCCTCGTCCGCGGCGACCGCGTGGCGATGGTGCTCGGGCAACCCCAGGACTTCGTCATCACCTTCCTCGGCGCGCTCGTCGCCGGGCTGGTGCCGGTGCCGATGTTCCCGCCGCTCTCGTTCGGCAAGCTCGACGCCTACGCCGACAGCGCCGTGAACATCCTCACCGTGGCTGGGGCCAAGCTCATCGTCACCGACAAGGCGCTCTCGTCGGTGCTCTGGCAGGTTGTTCCCCGCGTCTCCACCCTGCGCGGCCTCGCGCTCGTCGAGAAGCTCGACGACGGCAAGCGCGCCGACGGCCCCCTCCCCGAAATCGGCCCCGACGACCTCGCGTTCCTCCAGTTCACGAGCGGGTCCACCGCCGCGCCGAAAGGCGTGATGGTGACGCACAAGTCGCTCGTCGCGAACTGCTGGGCAATCGCGACGGAGGGCATGGACCTCACGCCGCGCAAGGACGTCGCGATCAGCTGGCTGCCGCTCTACCACGACATGGGGCTCATCGGTTTCGTCGTCACCCCCATGATGCGCGGCGTGGCGGCCGTGTTCGTGCCGACCCTCTCGTTCGTGAAGCGCCCCAACGTGTGGATGCAGGCGATGCACGAGTACCGGGGCACGGTCTCCTTCGGGCCGAACTTCGCGTTCGCGCTCGCGGCCCGCCGTGCGGGCGAGAAGGAGCTCGCCACGTGGGACCTCTCCCACGTGCGCCTCATCGGGTGCGGCGCCGAGCCCATCAACGCCTCCGTGATGCTCGCGTTCGTCGAGAAGTTCGCGCCGTGCGGGCTCAAGCCCACCGTGCCCATGCCCGCCTACGGCATGGCCGAGGCCACGCTCGCCATGAGCTTCGCGGTGCCCGAGGCGCCGCTCGACGTGATGCTGCTCGACGCGGAGACCTTCCGCGCCGAGAAGCGCGTGGTGCCCGCCGCGGACGACGCCCTCGCGCTCGCCTTCGTGGGGTGCGGCAAGCCCTTCTCCGGCCACGCGCTCGGCATCATGGACACCGAAGGCAACCTGCTCGGCGAGGATACCGAGGGCGAGATCGTCTTCCGCGGCCCGTCGCTCACCGACGGCTACTGGCAGAACCCCGAGGCCACCGCCGAGGTCTTCCTCCCGAGCGGCTGGCTCCGCACCGGCGACCTCGGCTTCCAGCACGCCGGGAACATCTACATCACCGGCCGCTGCAAGGACCTCATCATCCTCAACGGCCGCAACCACCACCCGACCACCATCGAGTGGGCGGTGGCCGAGCTCGACGGCGTGCGGAAGGGCAACGTGGTGGCGTTCTCGCGCCCTGGGCACGACTCCGAGGAGCTCGTCATCGTCGCCGAGACCCGGCCCGACCCCCCCGAGGGCCTCGCCGAGACCATCAAAACCGAGGTCGCCGATCAGCTTTCGCTGAAGGTGGCGGACGTGGTTCTGCTCGCCGCGGGCCAGCTCCCCAAGACGAGCTCCGGCAAGCTGCAACGCCGGAAGACGCGCGACCAATACCTCGGCGGTGAGCTCGGCGGAGAGGGCGTTCGCACGCTCGGCGCCGCCGGAGAGAAGCTCACGGTGGCGCGGCACCTCGCGCGCTCCTTGCTCGGCCGTGCTACCCACGCCGCGAGCAAGGTCTTCGCCCGACCCGACTCCTGATCCCCGCGCGCCGCCCGGCGCGCCCCTATTTCGAGGAAACGACCATGGAAGCGATGGAGCTCATCAAGGCCGCGATCACCGCGGTGGACACCAGCAAGGTCAGCAAGCTGGCCACGATCAAGCCCGAGACCGAGATCCGCGACATCGGTCTGGACTCGGTCGCGACGATGGAGATGGTCGGCTTCCTCGAAGAGAAGCTCGACGTGCAGTTCTCCGACGAGGTGATGGTGCGCATCAACACGTTCGGCGATCTCGTCGCGCTCATCGAGAAGAACCGCGGTTAGTCCACGGGCCCCTCGGGGCCCGGTCCGTCCCGCGCCGGCCGCCATTCCGCGGCCGCGCAACGCCGAGCCGGCGCAAGGTCGGCGTACGTCTGACGCCGCGATGCGCGTCACGACGCGCGCCTCGGCCTCCCAGAACCTTGGTTGAAACGGAGCTCCAATGGCTCGCACCTCCGGTGGCCCGATCGCGATCGTCGGGATGGCTTGTCGCTTTCCAGGCGCCCCCAACGTGGCGCGCTACTGGCAGATGATCAAGGCGGGGCGCCACGCGTTCACGACGCCCCCCGCCGACCGCTGGAGCCACGACGCGTTCTTCAGCGACGCGCAGCGCACCACGGACCGCTACTACGCGCCCCACGGCGCGTTCATCGACGACGTGCGCAGCTTCGCCGCCCTCGAGTTCGGCATCCCGCCCCGCCGCGTCGAGGTGATGGACCCCCAGCAGCGCATCACCATCGAAGCCGCGTGGTGCGCCATGCAGGACGCCGGCTACGCCCCCGCCATCGACCGCGTGCCCGGCGGCCGGGCGATCGACCGGCGCCGCGTCGGCACCTTTGTCGGGCTCTCGTGCATGGAGTACCGCACCCTCCTCGGCGCGCGCGTCTCCGCCGCGATGATGGCCGTGGGCGACTTCGGCCAGGGCGCCGCCGACGCCGACGCCGCCCGCCGCTTCGGCGCCGCCGTGGGCCGCGTGGTGCCCACCCGAGCGTTCACCGCCCCCGGCGCGCTCGGCAACATGTCCGCCGCGGCGGTCGCGCAGGAGCTCGATCTGGGCGGCCCCGCCTACACGGTCGACGCCGCGTGCGCCTCCGCGCTCGTCGCGGTGCACGACGCCGCCACCTTCCTCCGGGACGGCCAGATCGACGTCGCCCTCGCCGGCGGCGTCTACCTCAACCTCACGCCCGAGAACCTCATCGCGTTCTCCCGCATCGGCGCCATCAGCGCGAGGGGCGTCTGCCGCCCGTTCGACGCCGACGCCGACGGCTTCGTGCAGGGCGAGGGCGTCGGCATGGTGCTGCTGAAGCGCCTCGAAGACGCCGTGCGCGACCACGACCGCATCTACGCCGTGCTCAAGGGCACCGGGTGCAACAACGACGGCCGCGGCGACGGTCCCATGAGCCCCCGCGGCGAAGGCCAGGAGGCGGTCATCGCCCAGGCCTGGGACGACGCCGGCATCACGCCCGACCACATCGGCTACATCGAGGCCCACGGCACCGGCACCACCGTCGGCGACAAGACCGAGCTCGGGGCCCTGCGCGCCCGCCTCGGCAAGCTCGACCGCCCCATCCCCATCGGCTCCGCGAAGGCCAACATCGGCCACGCGATGTCGGCGGCGGGCGTGGCCGGCCTCATCAAGGCCGTGCTCGCGATTCACCACAAGACCATCCCGCCGCTCGCCAACTGGGCCGCCCCGCACCCCAACCACGAGCTCGGCGACGGCATGTTCACCGTCCCCACCGCGGCCACGCCGTGGCGGAGCGTCACCCCCCGCCGGGCCACCGTCTCGAGCTTCGGCTTCGGCGGCACCAACGGCCACGTGGTGCTCGAAGAGGCGCCCGCCGTGCGCCCCGGGCGCATCTTCGTGCCCGTGCGCCAGCCCGAGCTCCCCAACGCGCTCCCCGGCGTGCTCGTGGTCACCAGCGCCGACTCCGTCGCGCTCCTCGGCCAGCACTGCGCCGAGCTCGCCGAGACCATCGGCGACGCCGGCGATCTCGCGTCCGTCGCCCACACGCTCAACCTCGGCCGCAAGCGCCGCGCCGTGCGCGTCGCCATCGTCGCCCGCACGCTCGACGAGCTCGCCGCCCGCCTGCGCGCCACCGCCGAGAAGCTCGCCAAGGAGCCCGGCTTCCGCGGCTCGGTCGACCGCGACACGGTCGTCGGCGACGCCGCCACGCCCGTCCCTGTCGCCTTCCTCACGCCCGGCCAGGGGATGCAGAAGGTGGGCATGTTGCGGGAATGGCTCACGTTCCCGGCGTTCTCCGAGGCGGTGGAGGCCTGCGAGCGCGACGTGCTCGACCTCACCGCGCGCCCGCTCCGCGCCTACATCTGGGCGCCCGACGCCACCGAAGACGCGCTCACCGACACGCAGATTGCGCAGCCCGCGATGTTCGCCGTGGGCGTCGGCGTCGCCGCCGTGCTCGCCCGCTACGGCGTCACCCCCGCCGCGATTCTCGGCCACTCCCTCGGGGAGTTCACGGCCGCCGCGCTCTCGGGCGCCACGTCCGCCCGCGACGCCCTCCGCTTCGTCGCCACCCGCGGCAAGGCGATGTCGGCCATGCCCGGCGACCACGGCGCCATGGCCGCCGTGATGGCCGCCGCCGACGAGATCACGCCGCACCTCCCGGCGCGCGTCGTGCTCGCGAACAAGAACCACCCCCGTCAGAACGTCATCTCGGGCCCCACCGCCGACGTCGACCGCGCCGTGGAGGCGCTCACCGCCGCCGGGCTCAAGGCCCGTCGCATCCCGGTGTCGCACGCCTTCCACTCGCCGCTGCTCGAAGCGGTGCAGCCGGTGGTCGACGCCGCCATGGAACACGTCACGTTCCACGCCCCGAAGCTCACGATGGCGTCGTGTATCGACGGCGCCCTCCCGGGCACGCCGGAAGCCGTGCGCGGCATCTTCGGCCGCCACGCCACCTCGCCGGTCGACTACGTGCGCGGCCTGCGCCAGTGTTGGGACATGGGCGCGCGCGTGTTCGTGCAGCTCGGCGCCGGCACCACGCTCACGGCGTTCGCGCGGGGGGTTCTCCCCGACGCCGAGGTCCTCTCCGTCGCAACCGACGATGACGCCGGGCTCGGCCTCCTCCGCGTGCTCGCGCGCCTCGCCGCCGACGGCCACCGCGTCGATCTCACCGGCTTCGGCGAAGGCATCGCGGCCGTCCCGCCCACCCCGCTCACCACGCAGTCCTACTGGGCCATCCAGGACGACGCGCGGAACATCGGGGATCTCACCTACCGAAAGGGCGACGAGGGGTTGGGGCAGGGGGGTTCCCCCCCCGCAACGCCCCCCCCGGCGTCGCGTGCGCCCGACGCTCCCGGGGCCCCCGACGGCGAAGACATCCAGGCGCGCGTGCTCCGCGTGGTCTCGAAGGTCTCGGCGTTCCCCCTCGATGCGCTCAAGGTCGAGCAGAAGCTCCTCGACGATCTCGGGTTCGACTCGCTCATGCTCGCCGAGCTCTCCACGAAGCTCGGCGAGGCGGTGCCCGGCTTCGCCGGCATCCCGCGGTCGCTCTTCGCCACGAGCCCGAGCGTGGCCGACCTGATTCGCCACGTCGAAGGCGCCGAAGCGAGCGTCGTCCAGCTCACCGAGCCTGACCGCGAGCTCGTGATCTACCACCCGAAGATCGTGCCGGCGCCGCTCTCCGGGCACACGCGCGAAACGACGGGCCGCCTGCTCGTCGAGCCCACGCTCCGCCAGCTCCGCGCGCTCGCCCCCGGCGACCTCGCCGTCGTGTGCGCGCCGCACATGGGCGTCGCGCGGGGCGGGCTCGCCGGCTTCGTGCGGTCGCTCGCGCGGGAGTGGCCTGAGCACAAGGTGGTGCTCGTGTACGGCACCGAAGAGGACGCCCGGCGCGAGCTCGCCGCCGCCGAGCGCGATGCGGTCGTCACGTACCGCGCCGGCAAGCGCCACGTGGACGCCCTCGCCGCATGGAACGGCCCCGAAGGCCGCGACGTGCGCGGCCAGCGCATCGTCGTGAGCGGCGGTACCGGTTGGCTCGGCAAGGTGCTCGCCCGCACGTTGATCGACGCCGGCGCCGCCGAGGTCGTGCTCCTCGGGTCGCGTCAGGACCCCGGCGACGCCCTCGCCGACCTCGGCGCCGCCGCCCGGTACGTGCGCGCCGATCTCCGCAACGGCTGCCCCCGCATCGAAGGCGTGGACGGCATCGTGCACGCCGCCGGTGTCCTCGCCGACGGCCCCGTCGGCAAGGTGGAC
>CAXNIN010000073.1:0-14536 GCA_964202365.1 Myxococcota bacterium
GGGGGGCCGGCCCCCCGCCCCATGAACATCCGCGCCTCGAAGCTGCGCCATCGTCAACGCGGAGGGACCTCGACCGCGAGCTCCTCGCCTTGCAGCTCGAACGGGGAGGCGTTCATGGCGCGGCGATAGACCTCGATCATCCGCTCGCCCATGGCGCGGGTGCGACGGTGCGCGCCCCAGCCCGCGAGCCCCGCGCCGAGGCCCGGCACGATACGCGTTACCCGGCCTACAACCGAAGAGGTTGCCCGCACCACCACCTGCCGCGCGAGCCAGGCGCTCGCCTGCCGCGTGGCCGGGAGCTGGGATTTGAGCATGTCCGGGAGCTCGCGCACCTTGAGGCCGACCGGGCCTTGCGTCGGGAGCTCCACTTCGTACGCCGCCGCCAGCGCGCGCCACAAGATGAGCTTGCCCGACTCGGTTTCGGGATCGAACCCGTACACCACCGCGAGGCGTTGCGCGAGCCGCAACACGGAGACGATGGAGGCGAGCACCTCGGGCGGGATCGCCACCGCGCCGAGGAAGCCACTCGCGACGCCGAGAGCGGTGGCGCGGTCGCGGGTGTGCGTAACGACGCGCCGGGCCGACTCGTCGAGATCGGGATGCGAGGGGTACAGCCCGGCCTCCGCGTCGACGAACACGAGCCCGGAATCGCGGAGCCACGCGCGTACGTCCGCGGTGGGCACGGACGCCGCAACGTACACGGCGGGGAGCAAGTCCTCGTCGAGCCGCTCGCCGAGGGCCTGGAGCAAGATGTTGAGAGGGGACGCCATGTATTCTCAGAAGTTGATGCGCACGTCCAGCGCGGGCTGGAAGCGCCATTCGGCGGTGACGCGGCTCGGGCCGCCAACCGACTCGGCGGTGTCCTCGAAGACGTGCACTTGCGCTTCGAGGTGCGGAAGGAGGTCAACGCGCCGGGAGAGGCGGATCTCCGCGCCCGCGGCGAGGCTCGGCGCGGGCCACGCCGTGTTGCTACGCAACGCGACGCGCCCGTCGAACCCCGCACCGTCGAGGAGCGTGCTCGTGAAGGCCACGCCGAGGCCGATCAGCACGAACGGACGTGCTGTCACGACGCCGTCCTGCGGGCGGCCGCCGGGGAAGGCGAACCGAAAGCCAGGGGAGAGAACGAAATAGTCGCGGAACCCGGTGAGCGAGCCCGCCGGCACGTTCTCGACGGAGGAGAAGTACGCCCCGGCGTCCGCGAGGGCGTGTCGGGAGTGGTCGATCTCCAGGGAGAAAGACACGAGATCACCCGTCGGAAAGTCGAGCGCGAGGCGTTCGAGGAGCCCGCCGGCGTACCCGGGGGCGTTTCCGCCCGCGAGGAAGGACCCGCCGAGGCCCGCGACAATCGACACGGCGGGCGGAGGGTCGTCACCCACGACGCGCGGCCCCGACCAGTCGGCGGCGAGCGCGGCGGCGGCGAAGACGAGCACCATGGCGCGAAGATAGCCCGGTCAGGCCACGAGGTCGGCGACGGCAGGCGTGCCGCCGGTCGAGCCGTAGCGGCCGGCTTCGTCCCGCGTCACCCAGGCCAGGGCGCACTCGGGGTCGTGCGTGAAGAACACGCGCCCGTTCCTCTCCACAAAGTCGTCGAGCAAGGCACGCTTCTCGTCGACGAGGAGCTCGGGGAAGCGGTCGTACCCCATCGTGATGCTGGTGTGCACCCAGGCGCGCCCGGGGATGAGGTCCGACGCGAAGAGAATCGGCCCTTTGCTGCCTTCGAGCTCGGTCATCAGGAGGCCGGGCGTGTGGCCGTCGGACGTGTGGAAGCGCCAACCCGCGCCGAGGGTGGGGGACGTGTCGCCGTCGATGAGCTCGAGCCGGCCCGACGCCTCCAGCAGCGCGACGAGCTCGGGGACGAAGCTCGCGCGGTCGCGGGCGTGCGGGTTTCGGGCGCGCTCCCACGCCTTCGCGGAGACGACGTAGGTGGCCTTCGGGAAGAGGAGCGCCGGACGCCAGGACTTGCTCGGCTCCCACGCGGTGAGGAGGCCGCCCGCGTGGTCGAAGTGCAGGTGCGAGAGAACGACGATGTCGATGTCTTCGTGGGAGACGCCCACGGCGCGCAACGAGTCGAGCAGCACGTGCTCCGCCTCGACGACACCGTAGCGGTCGCGCAAAGGAGGCGGGAAGAACGCCCCGATCCCGGTCTCGAGGAGCACGAGGCGGTCGCCTTCGCGCACGAGCAGGCCCCGGCAGGCGAGGTCGATGCGGTTGCGTTCGTCGGGAGCGGCCCAGCGCTCCCAGAGCGCGCGGGGCGCGTTGCCGAAGAGCGCGCCTCCATCCAACTTCTGGCGGTTGCCCTCGATCGACCAGATGCGACGTTCCATGCGCTCTCCTATCACCGGCGCCGGTGGAAGGCGCACGCGATGCCGCCCGAGGCTACTCGCGCTTGAGGAGGTGAGGTTGAAGCCAGCCTTCCGCGGGGGGCGCGCAGCTGGCGCACCACACCCGGGTGCGGATGGGCTCCTCGCCCCGCACCTCGAGCGCGACCCCCGTCTTCGAGAGCACGGCGAGCGGTTTTCCGTAGTCATCCACGATGGTTACGGGCGCCTGGACGGTGCGGGCAGGGTAGGCTGGGAACGCCGGGCCTTCGTCCGAGGGAACGTCTTCGGGGTCGCCGACGGGGATGTCCTCGGGGTCGGGCGTGTCTTCGGGAGGCGTGCCTTCAACCTCCGGTTCGGCCGCGTCGGGGGCGGGCGGCTCTTCCGTGCGCTCGTCCGCGGCCGGTTCCACGGGGGCCTCGGGCGGCACGTAGGGGTCGGGGCGCCAGCATCCGCCGAGGGTCGCGAGGGCGAGGAGCATGCGGAGAGTATATGTGCCCGCGATGCTCCCCGTCGGCGCCCGCATCGCCGTGATCTCGCCGTCCGGCAACTTCGACCCGGCCCGTCTCGAAGCCGGGCTCGCCATCCTTCGTGCCTGGGGCTACGCGCCCGAGCTGCTGCCCGGCGTGGGGCGCGCTCATCGCTACCTCGCCGGCACGGACGACGAGCGCCTCGCCGACCTCGCGCGGGCGCTCCGCGGTGGCTGGGACGCCGTGTGGGCCGTGCGCGGCGGGTACGGCATGAACCGGCTCCTCGGGCGACTGCCCTGGGAAGACCTGGGAAGTTCGCCCTTCCTGGGCTTCTCCGACGGCACGGGCCTCCTCAACGCCCTCGCGGCCCGGGGGCGCCCCGCCGTGCACGCCCCGGTCCTCACGCACCTCGGCGACATCGCCGACGCCGCCTCCCGCGAGCACTTGCGCGCGCTCCTCGCCGGCGAGCCCCTCGCGCCGCTCGTCGGGACGCGGGTTTGTCGTGGCTCGGCGGAAGGACCCCTGGTCGGCGGAAACCTGTGCGTCCTCGCGTCGTTGTGCGGAACCCCCTGGCAGATCCGGGCGCATGGCTGCATCGTGCTCCTCGAAGAGGTAGGGGAAACGCCGTACAAGGTGGATCGCCTCGTCACTCAGCTCCTCGACGCGGGCTGCTTCGACGGCGCCGTCGGCGTGGCGCTCGGGAGCTTCCTCGGCGGCGAACCTCCGGAAGGCGCCGATTGGACCCTCCTCGACGTGCTGGAGGAGCGCCTCGCCCCGCTGGGCATCCCGGTGATCGCGAACCTCCCCGTCGGACATGGCCCGGCGAACCGGGCGTTCGTGGTGGGTGGGGAGGGCCGGATCGTCGGGAATCAGCTCCTGCTCGGACACGGCGCGTTCGTGGGGCAGGGGGGGTGAACCCCCCCCGCAACGCCCCCCCCGTCGCCGTCGATTCCGCGGCCCTCGACGCGATCCTCGGCGGCGCGGAGCCCGGCGTGGCGCCCGCGGTGTCGGCCGTGGTGTGGCGCCGGGGCGTGGAGATCTACGCGCGGGCGCCCGACCGCGTGTTCGACCTCGCGTCGCTCACCAAGCCGTTGTGTACCGCCGAGCTCGCGAATCGCGCGGTGGCGGCCGGCGCGCTCGCGCTCGACGGCGGGCATCCGCGCCTCCCCGACGGCGTCACCGTGCGCCACCTCCTTCAGCACGCCGCCGGCTATCCGGCGTGGCGCCCGCTCTGGGAAGTCGGCGATCGCGACACAATTTACGCCGCGGCGATCGAGACGCCGCGCGTCACCGCGCCCGGCGCGGCGCACACCTACTCGGACCTCGGCTTCCTCGCGCTCGGGGCGGTGCTCGAGGCGGTCGGCGGGGCGCGGCTCGACGCGCTGTTCGCGCCGTACGCCGGGGCGCTCCGGTGGGGAAACCCGCTGGCTGAGCCCACCTTCTGCTTTGAGCGCAACGCGGTCATCACTGGAACCGTGCACGATCGCAACGCGGCGGCGATGGGGGGCGTGGCGCCCCACGCGGGGCTCTTCGGGACCGCGCGGGACGTGGCGACGTGCGCGGCCCGGTGGCTCGACGGGACGGTACCCGGCGCATCCGCGTCGTTCACGGCGCGCGGCCCCGGCTCCCACGCGCTCGGCTGGGACACGCCGAGCCCCGGCGGCGGCTCCTCGGCGGGGCCCAGGCCTCCCGCCGACGCCGTGGGCCACCTCGGCTTCACGGGCACCGCGGTGTGGATGGCGCCGTCGGCCGGACTGCTGGCGGTTCTCCTCACGAATCGCGTGCGGAACGGCCCCGACCTCGCGGGGGTTCGGGCGCTGCGGCCCGCGTTCTTCCAGGCGGTATGGGACGGGGCGGGGCGCGCGTGATCCTCGATCGCGAGCGGCTCACGAACTACCCGCGGATCTTCCTCGCGCTCTACGTGGTGCTGGGCGGGTGGTGGGTGCTGTCGGGGCCCGGCCTGCTCGACCGGAGCGGCAAGCCGGTCGGCGTCGACTTCGTGACCTTCTACGCGGTCTCCACGCTGGCGCAGACCGGCGAGGCCGACCGCGCCTGGGATCTCGCGCGGATCACCGAGGTGGAGCGCGCGGTGATCGGCGCGGACATTCCGTCGTACGTCTTCCACTATCCGCCGACGTTCGTGCTCGCGCTCCTGCCGCTGGCGGTGTTGCCCTACCTCGGCGCGCTCGCGGCGTGGTGGGCCGGCACGACGGCCGCATTCCTGGCCATGGCGCGCCGGGCGGCGCCGCACCCGGTGACCGCGGGGCTCGCGCTCGCGTTCCCGGGCTTCTTCCAGAACATCATCCAAGGGCAGAACGGCGGGTTCACGGCCGCTCTCCTCGGCGGCGGCGCGCTCCTCGCGGACCGCCGCCCGGCGCTCGGCGGCGTGCTCCTCGGGCTCCTCACCTACAAGCCGCACCTCGCGCCGCTCGTGGGCGTGGCGCTCCTCGCGGGGCGCCGGTGGCGTGCGCTGGGGGCGTTCGTCGGGACCGCGGTTCTTTTTGCCGTCGTGAGCGTTCTTGCGTTTGGGCTCGCACCGTGGCGGGCGTTCGTCGGGAACATGCCGTTCGCCGTGCGTGTCCTCGAGACCGAGGGCGTGCTCCCGTGGTTCCGCATGCCCACCGTGCAGGTCGCGGCGCTCCTCGCGGGCGCGCCGGTGCCGGTGGCGCGCGGACTGCAGGCGGTGTCCACCGTGGTCGCGACGCTGGCCGTGGCGTGGACGTGGGCGCGCGGCATGGCGCTTGTGACGCGGGTGACTACGCTCGCGTGCGCCGCGCTGCTCGCGACGCCCTTCGCGTTCGACTACGACCTCGCGGTCCTCGCCGTGCCGATCGCCGCGCTCGGCTGGGAGGGGGCACGCACGGGCTTCCGACGCGGGGAGGTGCCGCTCCTCGTGGCGGCCTGGGTGGCCCCGCTCGCGGCGCCCGCGATCGCGGAGGGCACCGGCGTGTCGCTGATGCCGCTGCTGCTCGGCGCCCTCTTGGTGGCGGCGTGGCGGCGCGCGACGCCGCGGGCCGCCCTCGCGGAGGCGGCGGCGTGACGCGGCCCGGCGCGCCCCCCGACGGCTGGCGCATCGCCGCCGCCGCCGCGACGACCGAGCTGCTCGTGGCGCGCGCGAGCGGCGACGCCCTCGACGTGGCCGACATCGGCGTCGCCGCACTCCTCGCGGGTGCGCTCGCCGCGTCGAAGCGGCCCCTCCTCCCGCTCCTCGTCTACGCCGTTGGCCTCCTCGTGCCGGCGTTGTGGGGCCGCGGCACGGGGCTCGTGGTGTGGGTG
The DNA here is from genome assembly GCA_964202365.1 of Myxococcota bacterium. Lineage (GTDB taxonomy): Bacteria > Myxococcota_A > UBA796 > UBA796 > SXON01 > CAJBVW01. The sequence goes on from CAXNIN010000073.1 coordinate 6,065, forward strand.
CTCCTCGCCGCAGCGGTGGCGATCGCGGCGCGGCGCGGATCGATCGGGGCGCGCGGGACCGTCGCGGGGCTCGCGGCCTGCGTCGGGGTGGTGTGGCTGGTCGTCGCGGTGGGGGAGGGGCAACCGCCGCCGCCGGAGACCGCCGCGCGCGTCGGTGGCGCGCTCCTCGCGCTGCTCCTCCTCGGCCGCCACGCGTTCCTGCTCGCGCCCCTCGCGTTCTGGCCCGGCGCCGCCGAGCGGTGGTCGGCCACGGGGGCCGTGCCGACGGGCCCGGACATCGTGATTGTGAGCGTCGACACCCTGCGGCTCGACGCCGCGCGCGGGATGCGCGTCTTCGAGGGCACCACGCTGCTGGAAGCCCAGGCGCCGGCCCCGTGGACCCTCCCGTCGCTCGCCACGCTCCAGACCGGCCTGCTCCCCGGAAACCACGGCGCGGTGCGGGTGGCGACGGGCTTCGCCCCCACGCGCGCCGCGACCCTGGCGGAGCGCTTCGCGGCCGCCGGGTACGACACGGCCGCCACCGTGGAGTCGCCGTTCGCGGGGGAGCGCTTCGGGCTTCAACGTGGCTTCGCGGTGGTGCGGGCGGACGGCGCCCGGCCGTGGGTGCTCCCGCGCGCGCCGTTCGGAGATCGCGCGCGCCCCGCCGCGGCCCTCGCGCTCGCGGCGCTCGGGGTGCTCCATGGCGACGACGGCGGCGTGCACCGCCGGGTTCGCGACGTGCTGGACTTCCTCGAGATGCGCCGTGAACGACCGCTGTTCGTGTGGGTTCACGTGCTCGACGCGCACCTTCCGTACCGCCACGCGCCCGACCTCGACCTATCGTGGACCACCCGCGCGTGGCTCGCGACCGCCCACCGCGTCGCCATCGGCCCCACGCCGAACACGGAGACCCTCGCGCTCCTCGCGCGGGCGTATGCACACGAGGTCACGACGGTCGACGCCGCGCTCGTCGCGCTGCGCGACCGCATTCCCGGCGCCGTCCTCGTGCTCACGTCCGACCACGGCGAGGAGTTCGGCGAGCACGGCGGCTTCGAGCACGGGCACACGTTCCACCAGGAACTACTGGCGATTCCCCTCGCGTTCTCCGGGGTTTCCCTGGTGGCCGACGGCCCCGTCGGGCTGCAGGACGTGGCCCCCACGCTCCTCGGCGCGGCCGGGCTCCCCGCCGACGGCCTCGACGGCCGCGATCTCCGCGTGCCGGGCACCGCCCGGCTCCCGTCGGTCAACCTCCTTTACGGCCCGCTCGACGCACGCGCCGTTCGGGTGGGCGCGCGCACCGTGATCGCGCACGAGGACACCGTCGGGTACGCGCTCGACACCGACCCCGGCGAGCGAACGCCCCTCCCGCCCTTCGACGACCTCGTGCCGCTCCTCCCTCGACCGCCCTCCGGCACCGCCGCCGTCTCGCTCGATCGCGACGCTACCGACGCTCTCCGGGCCCTCGGGTACGTCGAGTGAGCGCGGCGGGGCGCCGCGAGGACGCCGGTTCCCGGCGCGGGCCGGGACGCGATAGACTCCGCGGTCCCCGAGAGCTGCCGTGAGCAACCCGACAGGAAAGGGCGTCGAGAGCCCCCCGGACCCCGCCGCGGAGCCCGGCACGCGCTGGTACGAGCAGGCGCCGAACCCGATCCAGTCGGAGCCGCGCACCGGCCCCGCGGTGAAGGACCTCTGGGTGCGCTGCCCCGGCTGCTCCCAGATCCTCTACCGGCCCGCCCTGGCCGAGCAGCTCGCCGTGTGCCCGCACTGCGGCCGCCATCACCGCTGGGACGCCCGGGCCCGCCTCGACGCGCTGATCGACCCCGGCAGCTTCGTTCGGCACGACGCCCTGGTTGCGCCCACCGATCCCCTGAGGTTCGTCGACGGCAAGCCCTATGGCGCCCGCCTCGCCGCCACGCAGCGCAGCCTCGGCGAGCTCGACGCCTACATCGCCGGCTCCGCGACCATCGAGGGCCTCCCCGTCGAGATCGGAACCTTCAACTTCCGGTTCATGGGCGGGTCGATGGGCTCGGTGGTCGGGGAGCTCGTCACGCGCCAGTTCGAGCGCGCCGCGGCGCTCCGGCGCCCCGCAATCGTGATTTCCCAGTCGGGCGGCGCCCGCATGCAGGAAGGCATCCTCTCGCTGATGCAGATGGCGAAGACGTGCGCCGCGCTCGCGAAGCTCCGGGACGAGGCGGGGATGCCCTACATCAGCGTCCTCACCGACCCGACGACCGGCGGCGTCGCCGCGAGCTTCGCGATGCTCGGTGACGTGATCGTCGCCGAGCCGGACGCCCTCATCGGCTTCGCCGGCCCCCGCGTGATCGCCCAGACCATCGGCGAGGAGCTCCCAGAGGGCTTCCAGACGAGCGAGTACCTCCTCGCGCACGGCATGGTCGACCGCATCGTCCCCCGCGCCCAGATGCGCGAGACGCTCGCTTCGCTCCTTCGCCTGCTCACGCCCGCATGAACGACCACCCCATCCTCGCGGGCCTCTCGCAGGCGGGCATGCGCATGGGCCTCCCGCGCATGAAGGCTTTCCTCGCCCGGCTCGGCGATCCGCACCTCGCCTACCCGACCATCCACGTGGGCGGCACCAACGGCAAGGGCAGCGTCTGCCGCATGGTCGCGAGCATGCTCGAAGCGCAGGGCTACAAGGTCGGCGTCACGACGTCGCCGCACCTGCAGGACGTGAACGAGCGCATCCGCATCGGCGCCACCCCGATCTCGGACGCCGCCTTCGCCGACCTCCTCGAGACCATCGACCGCGAGCGCGTGGCCTGGGCCGCCGCCGAGCTCCCGCCAGACGAGCGCTTCCCGCTCACGTACTTCGAGTTCCTCATCGCGGCGGCGTTCCTTCACTTCGCGCGGGAGCGCGTGGACGTCGGCGTCATCGAGGTGGGCATGGGCGGGCGGCTCGACGCCACGAACATCGTGTCGCCCATCGTGACCGCCATCGTGACCGTAGGCCTGGACCACACGGAGCACCTCGGGACGGACCACGCCTCGATCGCCGGCGAGAAAGCGGGCATCCTCAAGCCGGGAGTGCCGGTTGTCGTGGGGCCGCTCACGCACGAGGCGATGGCGGTGGTGCGGTCGGTCGCGGTCGAGCGGGGCGCGCCGATCGCGGCGTTCGGCGAGGACTTTCACGGGTCAGGCGCGGCGGGGGCCTTCGACTACCGACGGGGCGCCACGCTCCGCGGCGGGCTCGAGGTCGGGCTCGCGGGGGACCATCAGGTGGTCAACGCCGCGGTCGCCCTCCGCATCGTCGAGGGCCTCCCGGACACCCTCCGCGTCGACGAGGCCGCCATGCGCGTGGGCCTGCGCGCGGCGCGCAACCGCGGCCGCCTCGAATGGCTCGCGCCCGATCTCCTGGTGGACGGCGCCCACAACCCGGACGGCGCCACCGTGCTCGCCGGGTTCCTCGCGCGCCTCCCGCGCGACGTGCGGCGCACCCTCCTGCTCGGCGGGGGCACCGACAAGGATGTCCGCAGCGTCGCGTGGACCCTCGCGCCGCAGTTTGACCACGTCTACACCACCGCCTGTGCGCACACGAAGGCGCGCTCCCCGGCCGACGTCGCCGCGGAGCTCGAGGGCCTGCCGATTCCGGTGCGGCCGGCGGGTCCGCTCGAAGATGCCCTCGCGCTCGCGCGTTCGGAGGGGGGCCTCGTGGTGGTGGCGGGCTCGCTCTACCTCGTGGGCGCGGTGCGGGACCTCGTCGGGCTGCGGTAGCGGCGGTGGAAGCGGTCGAGATCGCGGCCGACCGGGTGGAGTGGAGCGCCGGCGTGGCACGGGCCGAAGGCGCGGTCGAGGTGCATATCGGCGAGCAGGTGCTCGTCGGCACCCGCGCCACGTGGGACGGCGTCACGCTCGTCGTCGAGGCCGGGGAGTACCGCCGCCCCGACGGCACCTTCGCGTTCGACCGCGCGGAGCTCCGCCCCCGCGAGGGCACCGGCGTGGTGGTCGCCGCGCGCGTGGAGACGGGCGGTGCCGTCGTGAGCGCCGCGACGCTCACGGTCGGGGAGAGATGGGAGGCGACCCACGCAACCGTCGCGCCGTGCGCGTGCGACGACCGCGGTGCGCCCGCGGTGACGTTCCGGGCGGCGCGCATCACCGTGGTGCCCGACGAGGTGGTGATCCTCCACGGCGGCGTCGTGCGCGTGTTCACCGTGCCAATTCTGCCGGTGCCCTACTGGCGCGTGCCGCTCGACCCTCACCGGTTTCGCCTGCTCCTCCCCGAGCTCGGGTGGGGCGAGTACGGCGCCGCCGCGAAGATCGAGGGCCGGGGCGGGGTAGGGGACTGGTACGTGCAGGGCGGGCCCGCGTGGCGCCAGGACGTGGGCGTGCGGGGCGAGGTCGCTGTTACCGGCCCGGGCGGCGTGCGCGCGGAGGGCGGATTCGGGTGGGACGCCGAGGTTTCCCGGGTGCGCGGCGCCGGAGCCACGCGCGGGGGCTTCGACGGGGCGGTGCGCGTCGGGTGGGACACCGCCTACGTCTCCGACGGGACCTACCTCGACGACTACGCCGTGGACTACGTCGCGCGCGGCGTGGGGTGGCGCGACAGCCGCGCCGGGATCGCGCTCCTTTCGGGCGACATCGCCCTCGACGGCTGGCTCCCCGACGACGGCAGCGCTGGCGCGCTCGGCCGCGCCCGCGTCCAGCACACGTTCGGGCGCGGCGCGGCGCGCGTCACGCCCCGGCTGGGCGTCGAGCTCGCGGGCGCGCTCGGCGGCGCCGTCACGCCGGTCGCCGAGGTGGGGGCGGCGGGTGCGGTGGCGGCCGGGCTGCCGTGGCTGCAGGTCGACGCGCGCGGCGACCTCGCGGGGCGCGCCGCCGTGGGGGAGGGGGGCCTCCTCGCGGATCTGCCGGGGTTCGAGGCGGCGCTCCCAGAGGGCACGCCCGGCGAGACGCTGTGGGCGGAAGGCCTCGCGTCCGCTCCGCTCGCGCGTTGGGGCGCGGGCGCCACCGGCGTGACGGCCGCCGCGTCCGCGAACGTCGCCCTGCCCGTGTGGTCGACCCTGGGCGCGGCCCGGCTCCAGTGGTGGCCGGGGCTGCGCGCCGAGACACGGCTGGTCCAGCCCCTCGACGGCCCGGTCGAAGCGGCGGTTCGCGCCGGGCCGGGCGCGCGCGTGGCGACCGGGTTCGCCGCCGGTACGCTCGGCCACGACGCCGCCGTGCTCTACGACGGCGCGGCGTGGCGCCCGGCGGGCGCGCTCGACGTGACCGCGGGGGGCGTCGGGCTCCGCGTGCAGGCCGATCCCGACGTGGTGACAGGGGAGCTCCGCCTCGCGCCGTCCGGCCCCGTGAGCGTGACGGCCGGCGGCACCCGCGCCGGAACGCTCGCGTTCGCATGGGGCGACACTTCGCTCGCCTTCGGCCGCCTGCGCGCCGGCGCCGGCCTCGCCTGGGACATCGGCGGGGGCGCGCTCTCCGGGGCCGATGCCCGCCTCGGCTACGACGACGGCTGCGCGGCGGCCACGCTCACCGCCCGCTTCTCGCCGGACCGCGTCGCCCCGGACATCGGCTTCGCGGCCACCGTGCGGCGGTAGCCCGCGCCGGGCCGGGGCCCCCGATCCGCGCTACGAGAGGGGGCGATGTTCCCCATCCGCGACAGTCTCCGCGCCCGCCGCGCGCCGCTCGTGACCCTCGCCCTGCTCGTGCTCAACCTCCTCGGTTTTGCCTACGAGGTGCAGAGCGGCCCCGCGATGGAAGCGGTCGTCACCCGCTTCGGTGTTGTCCCGGACAGGCTGATCGAGGCGCTCGACGCCGGGCGGTGGGTGGAGCTCGGCACCGTGTTCTCCAGCATGTTCCTCCACGGCGACCTCTTCCACCTCCTCGGGAACTGCTGGTTCCTCTGGATCTTCGGCGACAACGTGGAGGACAGGCTCGGGCGCGCGGGCTTCCTCGCGTTCTACCTCGTGTGTGGCGTGGCCGCGGCCGCCTCGCAGGTGGCGATGGACCCCACCAGCGGCATCCCGATGATCGGCGCGTCCGGCGCGATCGCGGGCGTGCTCGGCGGCTACCTGCGGCTCTACCCGGGGGCGCGGGTGCTCGCCGTGCTCCCGATCTTCTTCTTCCTTCACTTCTTCGAAGTTCGCGCCATCGTGTTCCTCGGCGTGTGGTTCGGCGTCCAGGTGGTGAGCAGCCTCTTCGGGGCGAGCGGCGTGGCGTGGTGGGCGCACATCGCCGGTTTTGTGGCGGGCGTGGTGCTCACGCTCCCGATGCTGCGGCCGGGCGGGGCCGCGAAGCGCGCGCCGCCGCGCGGGAAGCGCAAGCGGTAGCCAATCAGAACGTCAGGAAGCGCGGTCGACGAACACGGGGACTTGCGACGCGCCGCCCAGGCTCACGTTGGCGAGCGCGCCCTCCGCCACGCGGCACAGGAACCCCGCGAGGCGCCCGCGGGCGAGGAACGGCCCGAGGTCTACGAGGCGCTCCCTGGGCGCTTCGCAGCGCGCGTCCCAGAACGTACCGTGCTCCTCGGGGATACGACGCTGGATCACGTGGTGGTCCGCGGCCTCGAGCGCGTCCGACCACACGCGCGCCGACGCGGTCCACCCGAGCACCACGCCCTGGCCGCCGTGTCCGTCGATGGGCTTGAGCGCCCACCCCTCGGGGTCGCGGAGCGCGCGTTCGCGCAGGTCGTCGCCGCCGCGGCCGAGGAGCACGCCCGTCCACGGGACGTGGCGGTTCACGAAGGCGCGCTCGGCGGGGGAGAGGGCGAAGGTGGGGTCGTGGAGCAGCGCGAACAGCCCCTTTCCGTGGAGAAGCGCGGTCCGCAGCGAGTTGATCATGCACACCTTCCCGGCCGCGTACGCCGCGAGGAGCGCCTCGGCCTCCGCGGGACGCGCAACCAGGTCGGCGACGAGGATGCGCCGGAAGACGACGTCGATGCGCAGGTCGCCGGCGGTGAGGGCGTCGCCGTCGAACGCGAGGTCGCGCGGGGCGACGATCTCGGCCACGTGGCCGGCGGCGCGGAAGCGCGCGCGGAGCAGGGCAAACTCGGGCGCGGTGGCGACGGTCGGGTCGTCGACGATCGCGACCACGAGCCGCCGCTTGCGCAGGCCCCATTCCCGCGCGATCTCCCGCACGGTGCGCACGACGGCGCCTCCGGCGTCGAACGCGGACAGATCGCCGGCGGCGGCCCAGGCGGGGTCGCGCGCGAACACCTCGGTGAGCGCGTCGGCGTAGCCCATTCCCGCCGGACTCTCGGCGTTCAACTCAACGAACCACGTGCGCTTGCCGACACAGAACGCGTCCGCGCGGGCGAGCGGCGCGACGCTCGCGAAGCCCGGGTCGATGCGCGCCCAGCGAATCGCCTGCGGGGCCACGCCGATGCGGGCGGCGAGGGAGCCTTCCTCTCGGTGAAGGTCGGCGAGGAGCGCGGCGCGGGCCCTCCGCACGATGCGGTGAAACCGCGGGAGGATGCGCGACCACCGGCCGATCGCGGCCTGATCGAGGAACTGCGGCGTTCGATGTACGCACACCGGCGAGGCGCCGTGGGTGGCGCCCGCCTCGGTGACCGTCGCGAGGAACGCAGCCCCGGACACGGGGTGCGACGCGACGGCGCGCGCCCAGCGTTCGGATGCACGCATGGCGCGGTCGTAACGGGTCGTCACGTCGCGGGCACGCGCGTCGCGGTCGGGGGACAGGTGTGGGAGCGGGGGCAGCCGGCTCCGCCGCTGCGGCGACGGGGTGCCTCCCGGGCGCGCCGGCGGCTCCGGACGCCCACCCGCGCGCCGCCCGCCCCTGGCGCGTCGCGCCCCGGCCGCGTACGGTGGACGCGCGAGGTGGCGGCGTGGACGTGATCATCGGGAACGACGCGGTACGCGCGCGGTTGTGGCGCGCGGCCGACGAGAGCCGGATGCACCACTGCTACCTCTTCGAGGGCCCCGAAGGTGTCGGCAAGGCGACGACCGCGATGCGCCTCGCGTTGTACGTCAACTGCCTCGCCACCGCCCGGCCGTGCGGGGCGTGCACGTCGTGTCGCCTCCTCCTCGCCGGCACACATCCCGACCTCATCGTGGTGAACCCCGACCCCGACAGGGCCACGCGGCTCATCACCGCCGAGCAGGCCCGCGGCGTCATCTCGGGGCTCCAGCTCCAGCGCCACTCCGCGCGCCGCCGGTTCGTCATCATCGACCCCGTCGACGCCCTCGGCGAAGAGGGCGCCAACGCGCTCCTCAAGACGCTCGAGGAGCCGCCCGCGGGCACCCAGTTCATCCTCGTCACGGCGCGCGCGGCGTCGCTCCTCCAGACCGGGCGCAGCCGCAGCCAGCGGGTGCGGTTCGGCCCCGTGCCGCAGGCGGAGCTCGAAGCCTGGCTCGGCGCGCGCGGGCTCGATCCGTCGCTGGCTTCGCTCTCGCAGGGGAGCCCCGGCTACGCCCTCCGGCTCGGCGAAGGGGAGGCCGAGGCGCGGCGCGAGGTGGTCGGCCAGCTCGTGGGTGCCATCGGCCAGCCGCTCGCGCAGCTCTTCGCGCTCACGGAGGCCACGGGCAA
>CAXNIN010000074.1:0-14490 GCA_964202365.1 Myxococcota bacterium
GGTCCAGGGGATCGGTGCCGTGGGTGTCGACCTCGTCGCCGTCGGAGAGGCCGTCGCCGTCGGTGTCGGCGTCCAGCGGGTCCGTCCCGTGGATGATCACCTCGTCGCCGTCGTTCAGGCCGTCGTCGTCGGTGTCGGCGTCGAGCGGATCGGTGCCGTGGGTGCCGACCTCGTCGCCGTCCGAGAGGCCGTCGTCGTCGGTGTCGGCGTCGAGGGGATCGGTGCCCGTGGTGAGCACCTCCTCGCCGTCCGTCAGACCGTCGTCGTCGGTGTCGGCGTCGAACGGATCGGAGCCGGCGGTGGCCTCCTCGGCGTCGGTGAGGCCGTCGCCGTCGGAGTCGTCGAGGTTGACCGGGTCGAGGGCGGCGTCGGCGAGGGTGCAGCCCGCGTCGTCGTCGCAGCCCGCGAGGTCGACCGAGAGCGAGCGCGCGCTGCTCGACGTGCCGGCGATGTAGCTGATCGACACGTCGTCGAGGCCGTACAGCCCGATCACCGAGACCGGAAGGGCGAAGTCGAGGAAGTAGTCGGCCGTGCCGTTGAACGTCGTGTCGGCCTCGGTCACCTGCACGTTGCCGCCGACCGCGTAGCTGGTGGCGACGGTGTAGAGGTCGGTGTCCGCGGGGTCGGAGGGGTCGCCCGTGGTGCCGGGCGACGTGTTCTGCGCGACGACGATCTCCTCGCGGATGCCGTCGACCATGTAGGCGTACTCGTACGCGCTGAAGTCGCCGTCCGTGTCGAGGAGGAGGCCCCAGCCGTAGGCGCGGAGGTTCCCGGCGCTCTGGAGCGGGTCGTTGTCGAGGCGGAACCGGAACATGAAGTCCGTGCCGTCGAAGTACCAGAACACGGCGGGGTCGGTGCTGTCGCCGACGACCTCGCGACCGTTGTTCTGGCCGTCCCCGAGGATGTCGCCGACGCCCACGCCGGACTGGGAGAAGGCGTCCCAGTCGGCGTCGGCGGGCCAGGTGGCGGCGTTCGCGAGGCCCGGGGCGACGAGCGCGAGCAGCGCGAGCACGCGCAGATGGCGGGTGGCGGCGGTCCGAGGGGAGCGGGGAGCGGGGCGACCGGGCATCTCTGCCTCCGGGAGCAGCGTGGATTCGAGCGCGTCGAGCGCCTGGGCATCGTGAAGCACGCGGTTATCGACCGGAACCGCGATCCGTTCAACAAGATCGACTCGTGAAAGAGCGGAGTAAGGATAGGCGGCCCCCCGATTCCCTCCCGTCGAGCATCGCGGGCGTCCCGACGCGCCCCTCGGGCGGTGCTCCGATCGCCCCCGTTGCGACCCCCTCCGCCGAGGAATAGGGCACGGCGGTGCGGATCGGCATCGTCCTCTCGAACGCGGCGTCGGTGACGCCGACGCATACAACGGTTCACCTCGCGGTCGCCGCCCTGGCCCGCGGGCACGCCGTGCGCATCCTCGAGCCGTGGGACCTCGAGGTCGACGCGCGGGGCCGGGTGCGGGGCCGCGCCCACCTCTTCGATGCGCCCTGCACCCGCGAGGAGCTTGTCGCCGCCCTCCACGCGCGGTCGGCCGTCCGCCGGCACGTCGAAGTGGACCGCTTCGACGTGCTCCTCCTCCGCTGCAACCCGCTCGACCTCGCGGTGATCGGCTTCGCGCAGCTCGCGGCGGCGGCGGGGGTGCGGGTCTGGAACGATCCGAGCGCGCTCCTCCGCACCTCCCACAAGGCTTGGGTCGCGACGCTCGACGGCGTTCCGCGCCCCAAGACCATCGTCACGCGGTCGCGCGCGACCATCGAGGCGTTCGCGTCGAATTGTGCAGAAGGGATCGTGATCAAGCCCGCGCGCTCCTGCGGCGGGAAGGGCGTCACCGTGCTGCGCGGCCGGCGCCGCCCGAAGCTCGACGCCGCGCTCGTCGACGCGGAGCGGTACGGCGACGGCTACGTGGTCGTCCAGGAGTACCTCCCCGCCGCGGTCTTCGGCGAGAAACGGCTCTTGTGGCTCGACGGAGCGCTGCTCGGCGGGTACCTGCGCCAGCGGGCGCCGGGCGAGCTACGTCACAACTTGAAGAACGGCGCTACGCCGATGCCTTCGCCCCTCACCGCCGCCGATCACGCCCTCGCCGCCGCGCTCACCCCCCACCTCGTCCGCGACGGCGTGTGGTTTGCCGGTGTCGACGTCATCGGAGACCTCGTGATCGAGGTCAACACGCTCAACCCCGGCGGCGTGTACTGGTCCGAGCACTTCAGCCAGCCCGACATCGCCCTCCGCCTCGTCGCGAGCCTCGAGCGGGCCGCCACACCGCCTTCCCTTCTCCCCACGGCAGCTTCATGACCCGGCGCAAGAACCCCGCCCCCCTCGCCTCCGACCCCATCCTGCTCGACCCCGACAAGGAAGACTTCTCCGCCGGCCGCCCGCTCACGCGCAAGCAGGTGCTCGAGATGATCCGCAAGAAGGAAAGCTTCGAAGAGGCGGACCTGCGCGGTTGCGACCTCGGCGGCATCGCGTTCGACAACGCCAACCTCGCCCGCGCCAAGTTCGCCGAGTCCAACCTCTCGCGGTGCACGTTCAAGAACGCGATCCTCGTCGGCGCGAGCTTCTTCGGCGCGAACCTCAAGGACGCCTCCCTCGAGGAAGCCAACATCGAGGACGCCGACTTCGACTACGCCAACCTCGACGGCGTGACGTTCCGCGGCGCCAAGGTGCGCAAGGCGATCTTCCCGCTTCGTCGTGTTTCGCTCAAGGACATTCAGGAATCCGTCCGCACCGGCAAGCGCGTCCAGATGGAAGCCATGCCGCTGGACGAGGACGATTAGTCTCCCGTGACCTTCCTCGACTCGTGGGAACCGCTTTTGCGGGCCGGTGTCATGACACTCGGCATGATTGGCGCCCTCCTCGCGTCTGCTGGCTCGTTGGGGCTCCGTCTCGCGGGGCCCACGGACACCGAGCTCGTGGAACGCTTCAAGGGAGGCGATCGCCACGCTTTCCACGAGATCGTGTTGCGCTACCAGGATCGGGTGTACGGCCTCTGCTACCGCTGGCTCGGGGACGCCCCCACGGCCGAAGACACCGCTCAGGACGTGTTCCTGGCGCTGTTCCGGTCGCTCGGCGGCTTCCGGGGCGACGCGCGGCTGTCCACGTGGATCTTCAAGGTCACGCTGAACCACTGCAAGAACCGCCGCCTCCACCGCTCCCGGCGGGGGTGGGGCCGCACCGAGTCACTCGGTCCCCGGCCGGAAGATGAAGGTCCCGAGCGGCAAATCGCCGACGAGGGCCCCCTCGCCGACCACGGGACGGACACCCGCGAAGCCCGCGCCATCGTGAGCGCGGCGCTCGAGCGGCTCGACGAAGACCACAAGCAGATCCTGCTCCTCCGCGACGTCGAGGACCTCTCCTACGAAGAGATCGCGGACATCCTGGAGCTGCCCCGCGGCACGGTGAAGAGCCGCATCCACCGCGCGCGGGCCGAGCTCGCCGCGGTGCTCGGCCGTCGAATCGGTCCGGAGGACGTGCGCTGATGGACGAATTCTTCGCCCGCAACCGACTCTCCGCGTACCTCGACGGCGAGCTCTCCGCCGCCGAGACGCGCGAGGTGGAAGACGCCCTCGCCCAGAGCCCCACGCTCCAGGCCGAGCTCGAAACCCTCCGCGCCGGCATCGCGCTTCTCCGCTCCGGCGGCCGGATTCCCGCGCCTTCCGGGTTCGCGTCGCGCCTCGAGGCCCGCGTCGCGCGCGAGCCCATGCGCGTCGGGTGGACACGCCACATCCGCGCGGTGCGCCCCGAAGTGGTGCTCCTCGCCGCCGCGGCGTGCCTCGTGCTCGTGTTCGCGGGACGCCGCCCGGAAGAAGTCGAGGTCGCGGCTCCCGAAGGGGATGCCACGCACGGCGAGGAAGCGCCTGTCGCCGACGCCGTGCCGGTCGCGGACCCCGACGGCACCGCGGTCGCGGAAGCGGACGGCGCGCCCGCGGTGGACGCCGCCGGAATGCCGGGCGTCGAGGCGGCGAACGGCGTGCTCGGCGACGAGCCGCTCGCCCGGAAGTCGTCGATGGCCAAGCGGCCGCCGGCGGCGTCGAAGCCCAGCGCCAAGGGGGAACGGGAAGCCTACACGCCCGCGTGGGAACAACAGGGCGCGCCCGCCGCGCCGCCCACCGTGCAGGCGCCGCCACGCTACCGCATCCAGCTCACCTCCGAGACCGGCCTGCGCGACCTCGAAGCAATCGTGCGTCAGTACGGAGGCCGCCTCGAGGACGAGCGTGGCAGGCCGCTCGCGCCCTACCCGATGGAGGTGGGCGACACCCGCAAGGTGCGCCTGAACATCCCCTCGGGCACCATCAGCGCGGGCCAGCTCTACGACCGCCTCCAGGCCCTCGGCCACACCGAGCTCACCCAGACCGACACGCTCTACGGCGGCACCGGAACCGCGCCGATCGTGGTGGAAGTAAGCCGGGAGTAGGGGCGCGGGCCTCCCGGTGGCGGGGGCGCGTCGCGAGCCGGGACCGGCCTCGGCGCTGCCCGTGGCTCGCCGCCCTTCCACCCGCCTGCGAGAGGTCGGCGCCCGCCTACTGCGGCGCGGGCGTGGCCGTCTCTTCGCCGAGGCGCTTGCCCGTCGTCTTCAGCTCCTCGGATTGAACCTTGACTTCCACCTGGGTGGCGGGCGTCGGGGCGGCCGCGGTGGCGGTCCAGCTCGTGTTGACGAAGCCGAGGAGCTGGCTCTCGAGCGTGGGCTCGCGGTTGAACATCTTCGTGCCCTTGCCCGCGGCCTCGAACACCTGGAGCGAGTGCACGCCGGTGGCGACGCTGTCGAGGGCGGTCGCCGAACGGAGCCCGTAGGCGTCGTCCCGGCTCGCGACGTAGAGCACGGGCCGCGCCCCGAGGCGCTTGGCGGCTTCCCCGGTGACGAGGCCCTTGTAGTCGAGGCCGGGGGAGAGCAGCGCGAGGCTCACGACGCTCGGATCGTCGACAGCGGCCAGCAACGCGAGGTTGGCGCCTACCTCTGCGCCGACGAGGGCCACCTTCTTGGCGCCGCGCTTGTTGAGCTCGGTGACGCCGGCGCGCACGTCTTCCACCATGGCGGACCAGTCGGCCGCGCTCAAGGTCACCGCGCTCTCGCCGGTGACGTTCGCGCCGTGGCCGCGCAGGTCGATCGTCGCGACGAGGAGCCCTTGGCGATAGAACTTCTCCGCCACGGGCGACCAGTCTTCGCGGTTTCGGCCCGCCATGTGCACGAACACCACGCCGTTTTCGCTGCCCTTGGGGGGCACCCCGACGGATGCCGCGAGGGTCTTGCCGTCGGTGGTGGTGAGCGTGGTGTCGGTGGGGAACGGGGCGCCGGGCGCCGCGAGGGCGAGGGCCGTGGCGAAGGCGAGGAGGAGGGACATCGACGCTCCGGGAGGTTCGAGCCTATACGGAACCCCTCGGCCGCGCCGCTCCTCCCTTGTTCGAGCGTGCGCGCGGCGGACGACTACGTCGGGGCGAGCAGCGCGTTGAGCTCGGCCAGGAGCGCGTGGAGCGGCATGTCCTCGCCGAACGCGGCCTCGGCCAGGGTCTCGTCGGCGCCGACGGCGCAGTCCGTGCACCGCGGGAGCCCGCGGCGCGCGAACACGGCCTGCACGCCGGGGTGGCGCCCGTGGGCCGCGTGGACGGTGGTCGCCGCGGAGAACGGCGCGGTGTCGAGGCGCGCGAGGGTGGCGGCGGCGCGGGGCTCGGCGAGGCGCAGGGCGCCGATCAGGCCGTCGGCGTCGGCGCGGGCGGCGTCGAGGGTTTCCGCGCGGGGCGCGAGGAGGGCCGCCACGTGGGCGCGCAGGGCGGCCCGGATGGGCGGCGCGAGGGTGCCGCGCGCGCGGGCGGCGGCGGCGTCGAGGCCGTCACGGACAGGCGCGGAGGCGAAGGCGCGGAGGCGCTCCCACGAGGGCATCGCGGACAACATAGCGCGGTCGCAGGCGCGCTCCGACCCCAGCGGGCCGCGCGCCCGGCGGCTCGACGTACGGCGGCGTTCCCGTGAGACGTTGACGTGACGCGGGAGACACCATAGAGTCCGTCGACTTTCCGGGCCGAGGGCTCGCGAGAGGCTCTTTGATGATGCTTCATGGATCCTTCCGATAGCGACGAGCGCTGGATGCAGCGCGCCCTGATGGTGGCCCAGCGGGCCGCCGATGCCGGCGAAGTGCCGGTGGGGGCCGTGGTCGTGTGCGGCGGCGAAGAGATTGCGACCGGGGAAAACACCCGAGAGCGCCTCGCCGACCCATGCGGGCACGCCGAGGTCAACGCCCTGCGCGCCGCTGCCGCGGCACGGGGCCATTGGCGACTCGACGGGTGTACGGTCTACGTCACCCTCGAACCCTGCGCGATGTGCGCGGGCGCGATGGTTCTGGCGCGAATCGACCGCTGCGTGTACGCCGCGGCCGACCCCAAGGGCGGCTTTTGCGGCACCCTCGGTGATCTCTCGGCCCACCCCCGGCTCAACCACCGCTTCGCGGTGACAAGCGGGGTGCTCCGAGACGAAGCGGCGGCTCAGCTCCGCAGCTTCTTCGCCGCTCTGCGCGCGCGTCGCGGTACGTAGGAAGGGATCTACTTAGTTAGGAGAGGTGGCCGAGTGGTCGAAGGCGGTGGACTCGAAATCCACTGTAGGGCAACTTACCGTGGGTTCGAATCCCACCCTCTCCGCCATTACAACGGAGAGGTGACCGAGTGGTCGAAGGTGCACGACTGGAAATCGTGTGTACCGAAAGGTACCGCGGGTTCGAACCCCGCCCTCTCCGCCATTTCCCCTCGCGAGGGGGGCACAACCCCCGCGCGTGCGCGGCGGTGATGGTCGGGTCCCCATGATCGGGCACCGTGAACCCCGCCAGGTCCGAGAGGAAGCAACGGTGTCGGTCGCTCCGAGGCATGGGGGTGCCCGGCCATCACCTCCGCGCACGCGCTCCGTTTTCGCTCCGCCTTGTTGTCCGACTCCGTCCGCCGAGGTGCTTTCGTGGCCGAGCAGTACGTAGCGATCGCACGAAAGTGGCGGCCGCTCACGCTCGAGGAGATGGCCGGGCAGACGCACGTGACGCGTACGCTCAAGAACGCGCTCGCCTCCGGTCGTATCCACCACGCCTTCCTCTTCACCGGCGCCCGCGGCGTCGGGAAGACGACGGCCGCGCGCGCGTTCGCCCGCGCGCTCCAGTGCGTCGAGGGCCCCACCGCGAGCCCGTGCGGCACCTGCGGCCCCTGCGTGGACATCCTCGCGGGCACGAGCCCCGACGTCGTCGAGATCGACGGCGCGAGCAACAACTCCGTCGACGACATCCGCGATTTGCGGGACGGCGTGCGCTACCTGCCCACCGGCCGGTTCCGCATCTACATCATCGACGAAGTGCACATGCTCTCGAAGGGCGCCTTCAACGCGCTCCTCAAGACGCTCGAAGAGCCGCCGCCCCACGTCAAGTTCATCTTCGCGACCACCGAGGTGAACAAGATCCCGGAGACCATCCTCTCCCGCGTGCAGCGCTTCGACTTCAAGCGCATCGCCGCCACCGTGGTGGTGGGGCGGCTCCGGCACATCTGCGAGGCCGAAGGCATCGCGATCTCCGACGCCGCGCTCCGCATGGTGGCCCGCGCCGGCGAAGGCTCGATGCGCGACGCCCAGAGCCTGCTCGACCAGGTGGTGAGCTTCGGCGGCGCGAATCCCACGGACCAACAGGTCACCGATATCCTCGGCCTCGTCGATCGCGGCGTGCTCTACGAGATGCTCACGGGGCTCATCCGGTCCGAGCCCGACCGCTGTCTCGACGCCATCGCGCACGTGCACGACAGCGGCTACGAGATCGCGCAGTTCACCGGCGAGCTGCTCGAGCTCGTGCGCAACGCCGCGCTCGTGGGCCTGTCGCCCGGCGCGCGCAAGCACCTCGACGTGCCGGAAGAAGAGAAGGAGCGCCTCGCCGCGCTCGTGGGCGACATGAGCCCGGAGCTCCTGTCGCGCACGTTCCAGACGTTGCTCGAAGTGCACGACCAGGTGGCGCGCTCGAGCCGCCCCCGCCTCGTGCTCGAGATGGCCGTGGCGCGGCTCGTGAGCCTCCGCCCGGCGGCCCCGCTCGCCCCGCTCGTGGAGCGGCTCGTGGAGCTCGAACGCCGGCTCCGCGCCGGGGGCGTCACCGTGCCGCCCGCCCGCACCGCCCCGCGCGGCCGCGAGCCTTCCGATGATCCGGAGGGCGAGAGGTAGGCGGGAGCCCGATCCCCGCGGCCGCCGTGGCGCCGCCGGTGCCCGCCCCCGCGCCGGCCCCTACGCCCGCATCCTTCGGCCCCGACGCCGACGTGGAGCGCGACGCTCCGAGCGGCCGCGACGTGTACGCGGCGGCCTCGCAGCGCCGCGACGGCGCCCGAGAGGCCGCCCAGCGCGACGGCGGGCTCCGCGACCCCGGCCCGCCCCGCGACGCCCGCCCTCCGGACGCGCGCCCCGCCTCGCCGTACGCGCTCCCGCCGCGCCTCGGCGGCCCGAAGCCACCGGCAGACACCGGCAGTTCGAGCTCGACGCCCGCGGTGCGGCCCGTGGCGGCCCCGCCGGTCCCCCCCGCCCCGCCGCCCGAGCCGGTCGCCCCCGCCCCGCCGCCGGTCATCCCCACCGAGCCGGCGGAAGCCTGGGTGTACGCCCTCAACGGCATCAACGCCTACCAGCGAACCACCGTGCTCGAGAACACCGCGTTCGGCGGCTTCGCCGACGGCACCCTCGTGTTGTCCATCCGCAACGAGCGGTACCGCGCCATCCTGCGCGAGCAGCTCCAAGAAGTGGACTTCGTCAGCGTCCTTCCCGGCTTTCGGCGCTTCGAGATCCGGCTGGACGACGTGGGCCGCACGGGCCGGGAGGCCCGCCACGACGACGACGCGCGCCGGGCCGAGGCCGCGCGAGAGGCCGTCGAGCGCTCGCCGCTCGTGGCGCGCCTCGTGACCCTGCTCGGCGGGCGCGTCGAGGTGGTCGAGGCATCGACGCTCGAGGGCGGGGATAGATCTACAACCAGCGAGGACAACGGCGATGACTGATCCTTTCGGCGGGATGGGCGGGATGCTCGGCGGCTTTCAGAAGCAGATGCAGGCGCTCCAGGCGGAGGCCGAGCGTGAAGAGGTGGAGGCCACGGCCGGCGGGCTCGTGACCGTGCGCATGAACGGCGCGCAGGAGGTGCTCTCGGTGCGCATCGACCCGAAGGCCATGGACGACCGCGAGCTCCTCGAAGACCTGCTCCGCGCCGCCGCGAACGACGCCGCGCGCCGCTCCAAGGAGGTGGTCGCCAAGAAGCTTGGGCAGCTCGCCGCGTCGATGGGGCTCCCGCCCGGCTTGTTCTAGCGGCTCGCGGGATAAACCCGAAGCATGAGCACCGACCCCTTCCGCCGTGCCGTCCAGCAGCTCGCGCGTTTCCCCGGCGTCGGCGAAAAGACGGCCACGCGCTACGCGTACTGGCTGCTTCGGCAGCCGCCCGAGGTGGCGGACGGCATCGCGGAGGCGGTCACCGGCCTGCGCCACACGGTGCGGGAATGTGTGGCGTGCCACGACCTCACGAGCACCGAGCGCTGCCGACGCTGCGCGGACCCCGGCCGCGACGTCGGCACCATCTGTGTGGTGGAGCGCCCGCAGGACATCAACGCGATGGACGCCGCCGGCACCTTCAAGGGGGTGTTCCACGTGCTCCACGGCGCGCTCTCCCCGCTCGACGGCGTTGGCCCCAACGAGCTTCGCATCCAGGCGTTGCTCGCGCGGCTCGGGGGCGTGCGCGAGGTGATCCTCGCGACCGACCCCGACGTGGAAGGCGACGCGACCGCGTTGTACCTCGCGAAGCTGCTCAAGCCGCTCGGGGTGCGCGTGACGCGGCTCGCGCACGGCGTGAGCGTCGGAACCGAGATCGAGTACGCCGATCGCGTGTCGCTCGCGCGCGCGCTCGAGAATCGCCGGGAGATCTGAGCGCGCGCTCGGAAACTACCCGCCGCCGACCGCCCGGATCACCTCGACGCGTGCTCCCTCGCGCAGCACCACGCCCGCGTGGGTTGCCCGCGGCACGACCTCCCCGTTGAGCGCCACGGCGACCCCCTCGGGGTGCGCGCCGAGCAACACGAGCAGGGCGGCGATCGTCGTCTCGGGCGATACCGTTCGGGGTTCGCCGTTCACGCGGATGTCCACGGCTTACCGCCCGCCCATCAGCGGGGCGCCGGGGCGCGGGACGTCGTCGAAGAGCTTCGGGTTGTTGGCCACCCGGATCGCCTCTTCGCGCGTGATCTTCTTCTTGAGCGCGAGGTCGCGCGCGGCGCTCTCCATGAGCTGCTGCCCGTCGGCGCGGCCGGCCTGCATGATGCTGGGGATCTGGTAGAGCTTGTTGTCGCGGATCAGGTTCCGGATCGCCGGGTTGCAGATCATGATCTCCTGGCAGGCCACCCGCCCGGGGTCGAACGCCTTGCGCACGAGCACCTGGCTCACGACCGCCATCAGCGAGCTCGAGACCATGGTCCGCACCTGCGACTGCTGCTCGTGCGGGAACGCGTCGATGAGCCGATCGACGGTCTCGGGCGCGGAGTTCGTGTGGAGCGTGCCGAACACGAGGTGGCCGGTCTCCGCCGCGGAGATGGCGAGCGCGATGGTCTCGAGGTCGCGGAGCTCGCCGACGAGGATGACGTCGGGGTCCTCGCGGAGCGCGCTGCGCAGCGCGGCGGAGAAGGACTTCGTGTCCGCGCCGACCTCGCGCTGGTTGATGATGCACCTGTCGGGCACGTGCACGAACTCGACGGGGTCCTCGATGGTGAGGATGTGCTCGCGCCGGTTCTTGTTGATGTAGTCGATGATGGCGGCGAGGGTGGTGGACTTGCCCGACCCGGTCGGCCCGGTGAGGAGCACCAGCCCGCGCTTGAAGCTCGCGATGCGCTCGAACACGGGGGGGAGCCCCAGCTCGGCCATCGTGAGCACCCGCGTCGGAATCTGCCGCATGACGACGCCCACGCCGCGCGTCTGCGTGTAGACGTTCACGCGGAAACGCGCGAGCCCCTTGAACGAGAGCGCGAAGTCCGTCTCGAAGTTGTTCTCGAAGATGGTGCGCTGTTTCTCGCGCATCATCGAGAACGCGAGGCGCTTCGCGTCGTCGGTGGAGAGGACCGGGAGCTCGAGGCGCCGGATCTCGCCGTCGACGCGGATCGCGGGGATTTCGCCGGCCGCGAAGTGGATGTCCGACGCTTTCTCGTCGATGGCGACCTTGAGGAGGTCGTGAATGCGAACCGTCATGGACCGGGAGGATATCGCACCGCGGGCGCCGCCCGGCTACGTGCGTTGCCGCATGGGCGGCATCTCGGGCATTCACTACGCGGAAGGGGCGCCCGACGAAGACGAGCGCCGCGCGCTCGCCGTGGGCACTTCCCTCACGGGAGACGGCGCCTTTCTCTCTGCGCTGCCCCGGTCCACCATCGCGCGAAACGACCGCTTCGTGGTGGCCGTCTCCGGTCACTTCGACCGCGCCCCGGTCACCGGCCTCTCCGCCGCGGAGACCCTGCTCGAGTATTGGACGCGGAGCGGCATCGGCGCGCTCGCGCACTTCGAGGGCGCCTGGGTGGCCGCGGTGCTCGAACGGCGGACGCGCACCCTGCACCTGTTGCGGGACCCCTTCGGCATCCGCCGCCTCTACTGGTCGCACAAGCACGGGCGGATCGCGTTCGCGTCGAGCCCGAAGCCGCTGCTCGATCTCCCGTGGGTGAGCCGCGAGATCGCCAGGGAGCACCTCGCGGAATACCTCTCGTTCCGCTACGTGCACGCCCCGCGCACGCTCCTGCGCGACGTGCAGGCGCTCCCGCCCGGCCACCACCTCGTGTTCGACGGGCAGCCGCGCGTGGAACCCTGGTTCCACCTCCGGTACGCGCCGCCGTACTCCTCCCTCCCCGACGATCGCCCCACCCTCGAGGAGACCGAGCGCCGGCTCAACCGCGCCGTGGCCGCCCGCGCGTCCGGCAAGGAGCGCGTGGGCGTCTTTCTTTCCGGCGGGCTCGACTCGAGCGCGATCACGCTCTTCGCGTCGCGCCTCGGGCCGGTGCACACCTTCACGGTGGGCGTGCAGGACGCCGAAGACGACGAGGTGCCGTACGCGGGCCGCGTGGCGAACCTGCTCAAGGCCAAACACACCGTCGTCCGCGTGGACTTCGAGACCTTCCGCGGCGCCTTCGACCAGGTGGTGGGCGCGTCCGACGCGCCCGTCACGGACCCCGCCGCGGTGCCGCAGTACCTCCTCGCGAAGGCCGCGGCCGGCAACGTCGACGTGATCCTCGCGGGGGACGGCGGCGACGAAGTGTTCGGCGGCCGCATGGTGGGCATGCTCGCCTCGCAGCTCCGGCTCTCGGCGTGGCTCAGGCGCCTCCCGCCGCCCGCGCGCGGCGCCGCGATGCGCTTCTTCGGCGATCGACGCCCCGAGATCAACGAGCCGAACGCGCCGTTCGGCCTCGCCCGCAAGATCGGCGGCGTGCACGTGTTCGATGGCGACGATCGCCAGGCGTTGATGCGTGATCCGGGCTGGGTGCGCACCGGGGTGCGCCGCATGTGCCTCGAGCCGCTCTACCGCGAGGTCGTGAGCGACCCCGTGAACGAGATCCTCCACGTCTACCTGCGCGGCCGCATGTCGGAAGACGCCCTCGCGCGCACCGGCGCGTGCGCGGCGCTCGCCGGCATCGCGATTCGCGAGCCGCTCCTCGATCGTGATCTCGTGGGGTACGTCGCCGGCCTTCCGGGCCCCTGGAAGGTGCGCACCGGCGTGGGCGGCGCGACCACCAAGTGGCCGCTCCGCGAGATCCTCAAGCCCGCGCTCTCGTGGGGCCTCGTGAACCGCCCCAAGCGGGTGATGCCCGGGCCGTGGGGCCGCTGGCTTCAGGGGCCGGCGCGCGGGTGGCTCGACGAGCGCGTCGCGACGCTCCGGGACGACCCCCACAAGTTGTTCCTCCCCTCCGCGATCGACGGGCTGATGACCATGGAGCGCCCCGGCAACGCCGCGAAGCTCTGGACGCTCCTGTTCCTCGACGCCTGGATGCGCGAGCTGCGCGCCAGCTGATCGCGCGCGCGGTGCGACGCGAGCTCGGCGGCGCCTTGCGATCCGAGGCCGACGCGCGCCATGATGGGGGCGTGAACCTCCTCCCCTTGGCGGCGTGCGCCGCCCTCGACGGCGCGACGCCGGCCCCCGACGCGACCCCGGCCCCCGGCGCGAACCCGGCGCCGGTCGCCGCGCCCGCCGAGGCCGATCTCGCCTACGCGGGCACCGGCGCGTGGACCCTCTCCGGCGAGCGGGTCACCCTCGACAAGGGGACGATCTACGCCGACGGTAACGCGGTCCTCACCTACGTGTACGACGCGCCCGTGCAGATGGGGGAGGTGTTGTGGGTGCCGGCGGACCCCGGCGAGGGGGACGGCGGCCTGTACGTCGTCGGGCGCTTCGACGGGTTGTTCCTCGCGGAAGCGCGGATGACGGCCGGCCGCCCCGAGGCGCTCGCGCTTGCGCCGGACGGCGGCACGCTCGTGTTCACCGCCGGGCTCTCGGGCATCACGAGCCTCTGGAGCGTCCCGACCGCCGGCGGGCCGCCGAAGCAGCTCACCAACCTCGGCGTCACCGCGCCGGTCGCGCCGGGCCGGCCGCCCGACGGCTTCGTCGCCCCCCCACGCCCGGGAACCCTCCGCTTCGACGGCCCGCTTTTGCGGTGGTCGGTGGACGGCGCGGACAGGGAGGTCGCGTGGCGGTGACGGGCCGGGCCGCGTCGGGGGGGCGTTGCGGGGGGCCCGCCCCCCGCCCCACGATCACGAACATCGTGATTGCAACGATGCTTGCAGTCCCGCTTCCGGCGTTCGCACAGCAGTATGCCTTTCCCACCTCCGCCGCCGACTACGGCAGCTTCTACCCCACCGCCTACGTCGACCACGGCGGCGTCACCGACTGGAACTGCGGCGGCACCACGTACAGCGGCCACCGCGGCTCGGATTATGGCGGGGGAAGCTGGTCTGGCATGGATGCCGGGCGTGACATCACGGCGGCCGCGCCGGGCACCGTCATCGCCGTGAACGACGGCGTGGACGACGGCTGCTCCACCGGCGACTGCGGCGGCGGCGGCGGCTTCGGCAACTACGTCAAGATCCAGCATGCCGATGGAAAATCAACCTACTACGCCCACTTGAAGACCTGGAGCCTCACCGTCGCCAACGGCCAGTACGTCACGTGCGGCCAGAAGCTCGGCGAGATGGGGTCGTCGGGCAACTCCACCGGTCCGCACGTACATTTCGAGGTGCGGACCTCCAGCGGGAGCGCGTCCGACCCCTTCGACGGCACGTGCTCCGGCCCGCCGTCGTACTGGGTGAGCCAGGGGAGCTGGGGCGGGCTGCCCAGCATCACCTGCGAGGACGTGCCGGACTGCACCCAGGTGGACCGCCTCCGGTGCGGCCAGACCATCGGCACCGCGAACAACGCGGGCGGCGCCACGAGCAGCCACGCCGCCTACGGATGCGGCGAATACACGTATTCCGGGCCGGAGATCGCCTACGCGTTCGCGACGGAGCTCACGGAG
>CAXNIN010000075.1:0-14383 GCA_964202365.1 Myxococcota bacterium
CACCTGGCCGAATACCGGCCTCCACCGCCGGGAGGGAGGCCGCCTGCACGCGCTCGGCACCGCGTTCGGCCGCCACGAGTACGGCAGGCACGCGCACGTCCCACCCACACCGTTCGAGGCGGAAGCCGGGGAGAAACACGCCCAGAAAGCCCCGCCGGCTCACGATTGCCCCACCTGAAGGAGGCGTGGGGCGCCCTGTGCGCACGCAGGCTGCTCGGCTGCGGCCTCAACGGGCCGCTCCCACGGGGCGACCCATCGTGTTCCGACCCGGCGCCCATCCCGGCTTCGCGTGCAGCGCACCTCGACGCTGTCTCCCCGCCACCCGCCGACCTCCAGGCGGAGCACCGCGGGCAGGTCGACCTCCGGGCGCTCCGCCAGCACGAACACGATCACGTTGCCGGCCTCGGCAGCGCGGGAAATCCGCACCCCTCCTCGCCCGAGGGGAGGCGCGTCGAGCAGCACGAGAACGTCGACGGCCCCGGAGCGCGCGACCTGCTCGGCCGTCCACGCGGCGCGCTCGGGCGGCGGCCGAACGAGCACGAGCCGCATGAAGTCGACGCCCCCGAGCCCAGGAGGGTGCACCTGGTGGAGTGGGTCGACGAGCAGCACGGTGCGCCCTTCCCGGGTGAGCCGCTCCAGCAGCGGAACGACGAGCCCGAGCCGCCCGGCTCCTGGACGCCCCGCAACCTCGATCGGCCCCGTTCGAGGCCAGCCGTGCAACCAGCCGTCCAGCCCGGCTACTCCTGTGGACACGCAGCCCGGCTCGATGCAGGGGGCGACGCTCGTGTGCGAGGGGGGTGGAGCGAGCCCGACCCGGCCACGCGTTCCCACGAGCGCACGCAGCTGCTCGAGCTTCGCGGAACGTGGCGAACTCTCTTCCTTGCACAGCTGGTTCTGCGCGGCGGGCGTGGGCGGCACTTCTCCCTTCGCGAGGCGCGGGGGAGCCGCCGTGGGCGGAGGGACGAGACGGAGAGGGAGCTGCGACACAATCTGAACGTACGTTCAGGTGCGAGAGCCGGCAAGGCCAAAAAATGTCCGCATATACAGAATCATGTTCAGACGGGAAAGAATGCCGGCTGGTCAGCCCGAGCCCCCTCGGCACGGCTCGCGCTGCGAAGACGACGGGATACACCCTGGACATGCCCGTCGTATCTCCCTCTGTCCCACGCACCTCCCCGAGGGCAACGTGATCGAGGTCGTCGTTTGCCAATCCGGGATGGCTCGCCACGCGCCGGGCCTCCCGGGGCGTATCGGGGAAGCAGGCGCCACGTTGTCCACGGTGGAGTGTTTCGACCGCTGCGAAACCTGCGAACGCATGATCATCGCGCGAATCGACGGCGCCACTGCGCGCTTCAAGGATGAAGCGGAGCTGCTCGCCGCGCTCGCCATGCTCGGGGATTCGTCGTGAGTACCACTCTGCTTCGAATCTCGGCACTCCTCGGCGCCCTCGCGGTCGGAGCAGGGGCCTTCGGCGCCCACGCCCTGCGAGACAGCGTCCCCCCCGAACGTCTCGCCACCTGGCAAACGGCAGCGAGCTACCACCTGCTCCACGCCGTCATCCTCTACATCCTCGCCAGCGCGCCGTCCCCTCGTGCCATGAGCTTCGGGTTCTTCACCGCGGGAATCCTCCTGTTCAGCGGTAGTCTGTACGCGCTCGTGCTGCTCGATCTGCCCGTGCTCGGCGCGGTCACGCCGCTCGGCGGCGTCGCGTTCATCCTGGGCTGGCTCAGCCTGGGGGCGCCATTGCTCACGCAGCGCCCATCTGACAGGATCACGCCGTGACTCTCTTCGCGCTCTACGCCGGCTGCCTGCTCCTCGGGGGCATCCTCATCGGCGCTTCGATGCTGGGCGGCGGGAAGGACGCCGACGCGCAGGCCGATGGGCCCGACGGGGACACCGGCGACGTCGGGCACGACCACGACCACGATGTCGGGCACGACCACACGCACGATCACGACCTCGCGAACGCGCACGACGGGCATGCCAAGGTGGTCGAGGCGAGCAGCGGCGGGATGCTCGCGGCTACCCTTCTTTCCCTTCGGTTCTGGACCTTCGCCATGGCCTCTTTCGGGATGACCGGCGCGTTGTTCACCCTGCTCGATATCCAGCCGATCCTCGGCTTCGTCCTCGCCACGGTCACCGGCGGCGGCGTCGGCTTCGGAGTGACCACCCTGCTGCGCAACGTGTCGCGGGAGACCGTGTCGAGCGCCCTCGACGCCCGCTCCCTGCGCGGCCGCGACGCGGACGTCGTCCTCGCCATCAGCCCGAGCAAGCTCGGCAAGATCCGCCTCACGCACAACGGGCAGACAATCGAGCTCCCCGCCACCACCCGCGAGCCACACCTCTTCGAACGAAGCGTGCGCGTCATCGTGGTCGACGTGGTCGGCGGCACCGCCGAGATCACGTCGTTCGAGCCCGACCGTCGCGTTCCCGCCCCCATCACGACCCCATCCTGAACGAGGTCTACTTGGAAGAGCTGGTCTACTCTCTCTGTCTCGCGGGGGGCATCGGCTTCGGCCTGCTGCTCGCGGTGACCATCGCAAAGCAGTTCCTCTTCATCTGCCGCCCCGACGAAGTGCTGATCTTCTCGGGTCGCCGGCGCACGATGACCGACGGCTCGGAGGTTGGGTACCGACTCGTCTTCGGCGGTCGCACGGTTCGCGTCCCCCTCTTCGAGCGTGTGGACGGCATGAGCCTCGCCACCATCCCGCTCGACCTGCACGTTACCAACGCCTACTCCAAAGGCGGCATCCCGCTCAACGTGCACGCCATTTCGAACGTGAAGGTCTCGAGCGACCCCGGCGTCATCATGAACGCCGTCGAGCGCTTCCTGGGCCGGGACCCCGCCGAGATTCGCCGCGTCGCCAAGGAGTCGCTGGAAGGCCACCTCCGCGGCGTGCTCGCGCGCCTCACCCCCGAAGAAGTCAACGAGGACCGCCTCAAGTTCGCGAACACCCTTCTCGACGAGGCCGAGGACGACCTGCGCAAGCTCGGCCTCCAGCTCGACACGCTCCGCGTCCTCAACGTCTACGACGAGGTGAAGTACCTGGACAGCATCGGCCGCGAGCGCATCGCGAACGTGCTCATGGTCGCCGACATCGCGGAGTCGCAGGCCAAGAGCTCGGCTGAGCAGGCGGGCGCGCTCGCGAACCAGTCCGGAAAGATCGCGGTGGAGCAGGCGGAAGCGCGCATCGCGCAGAAGCAGAACGAGCTCCGCAAGGTGAAGGCCGAGTTCGAGGGCCGCGCGAAGTCGGAAGAGGAGCTGACTGTCCAGCTCGCCGCCGAAGCCCGCGCCGCCGCTGGGCAGGAGCTCCAGCAGATCCGCCAGAAGTTGGAGCAGACCCGACTCCTCGCCGAGCTCGTGCTCCCCGCCCGCGCGCAGCAGCAGGCCGAGGCCCTCCGGGCCCGGGGCGAAGCCGCCGTCATCGCAGAGAACGGCGCCGCCATGGCGGAGGTTCTCACCATGCTCACCGCCACCTGGAAAGAGGCCGGCGCGGACGCCCGCGACATCTTCCTCATCCAGCAGCTCGAGCAGATCGTCGCCACCGTCGTCGCCCGCGTGAACAGCATCGACATCGGGGAGGTCAACGTCATCGACCGGGGAGACGGCAAGGCCCTCGCCTCCGTCGTCGCGGGCTACCCCGCGATGGTCAAGCAGGTTCTCGAAGAGCTGCGCGCCACCACGGGCGTCGACATCACCGGCACTCTCGCGCCCCGCCTCACCGCCACCCAGGAGACTCGGTCGTGAACCTCATGATTCCCGCGGTCCTCCTCTTCGTCGTCGCCTTCTTCGCGCTCTGCGCGGTCGTCGTCCTCCGCAACCTCCTCTACATCTGCGGTCCCAACGAAGTGCTGATCTTCTCGGGTACGACCCGTCAGCTCGAGGGGCGCCCGATCGGCTACCGCATCGTGAAAGGGGGGCGCTCGGTGCGCATCCCCCTCCTCGAGGACGTGGATCGCGTCGACCTCACGAACATGATCATCGAAGTGGCGGTCACCAACGCCTACTCCAAGGGCGGCATCCCGTTGACCGTCCAAGGGGTGGCCAACGTGAAGATCGCGGGCCACGAACCCGTGCTGAACAACGCTATCGAGCGCTTCCTCGGCTACCCCCGAAAGGACATCGTCCAGGTCGCCAAGGACACGCTCGAAGGCAATCTTCGCGGCGTTCTCTCGCAGCTCACGCCCGAGCAGGTGAACGAGGACAAGATCGCGTTCGCGGAGAAGCTCCTCGAAGAAGCCGAGCACGATCTCACCCGCCTCGGCCTCGTTCTCGACACGTTGAAGATCCAGAACGTCTCCGACGAGAAGGGCTACCTCAACAGCATCGGGCGCAAGAGCTCGGCCGACCTCGTCAGCCGCTCGAAGGTCGCGGAGACCAACGCCAAGGCCCGTTCGATCACCCAGGACGCGTCCGCCCGCGAGCGCGCCCGCGTCTCGGAGCTCGATTCCGAGATCGAGATTGCCCGCAGCCAGACCGAACGTCGCCTCATCGAGACGCTCTCCCGCCGCGAAGCCCTCATCGCCGAAGAAGTCGGCCAGGTGAAGGCGGCCGTGGCGCGCGCCGAAGGCGAGCTGCGCGTTCAGACCGCCCGCGTCGAGCAGGCCCGGCTCCAGCTCGAGGCCGACGTCGTCGCGCCCGCACAGGCGGAGATGGAGGCCGCCGTCGCGTCCGCGAAGGGAGGGTCCGCCAAGATCATCGAAGACGGCCGCGCCACCAACCAGGTGCTCCTCCAGATGATCGCGACCTGGAAGAACGGCGGCGAGGCCGCTCGGGACATCTTCTTGATGCAGAAGCTGCAGGGGACGATGGGGCAGCTGGTGTCTACGATCCAGAGCGTCAAGGTGGATCGCCTCACCGTCCTGCCCGTCGACGGCGGCGGTCGCACCCGGGACGCCATCGTGCTCTCCGAGGAGGTCAAGGGCGCGCTCGGCGTCGACCTCCCCAAGATCCTCGAGCACGTCGCAACGAAGTCGTAGGAGCATCGTCATCGAAACGCTGTTCGGAAACACCGAAGGGCTCAAGCCCAGTCAAAACCGAGGGCTACAGGCTCTCTACCATCGGCGCCTCCCCGCAAATCGGTTCATCACACCCGAGCTCGCGCGGAAGCTCTGCGAGGTCTCTCGCGAGTGCAACCGCCAAATCGGGCTTCTGGTGGACCGCATGGGGGTCGTGGACAAGGTGATCGTCGGCGACGCACACCAGTTGTTCATCCCGGAGCTCGGCCGCGAACGTGCCGGAGCCAGCCGGTTCCGCGGCCTGCGCCTCGTCCATACGCACCTCCGCGGGGAGGGGCTCTCGAAGGACGACCTCACCGATCTCGCGCTTCTGCGGCTCGATACCATCGTCGTCCTGCAGGCCCAGCCCGACGGTCTGCCCGGGCCCATCGAGTACGGCGCGTTGCTCCCACCCGCCGCCGCGCGGGGGGGCGCCATGTGGCGCGTGGAGAAGGTCCCGTCCGTACACGGCTGGGACGAAGACTTCTCCGCGTTCATCCGCGACCTCGAGGGGCAATTCCGCAGCGCGACCGACGCGCGCAACGTGGGCGGGCGGGAGACCGCCGTGCTCATAAGCGTCACCCTCCGGGACGCCGGCGGCGCGCGCCGCTCTCTCGACGAGCTCGGGCGCCTCGCACACACCGCCGGACTCAACGTCGCGGACTCGGTGCTCCAGGTGCGTCGCGAGCTGGATGGGCGCACGCTCGTCGGGCAGGGCAAGCTCAAGGACCTCGTGCTCCGGTGCATGAGCCTCGGCGCGAACGTGCTCGTGTTCGATCAGGAGTTGTCTCCTTCCCAGCTTCGCAACATCGCCACCGAGACCGAGCTCAAGGTGCTCGACCGCACGCAGCTCATCCTCGACATCTTCAGCCAGCGGGCCATCACCCGCGAAGGAAAGCTCCAGGTCGAGCTGGCGCAGCTCCGCTACCGGAAGCCGCGCCTCGCGCTGATGCCCACGGCGATGAGCCGCTTGACCGGCGGTATCGGCGGGCGCGGCCCCGGCGAGACGAAGCTCGATATCAACCGGCGCCGCGCCGACGAGCGGCTGCACCGCGTCCAGAAGCAGCTCGACGAGATCGCGGACGAGCGCGCGATGCGCCGGAATCGCAGGCGGCGCGTAGGCCTCCCGCTCGTCGCGATCGTCGGGTACACGAACGCCGGAAAATCGACTCTGCTCAACAAGATGACGCAGAGCGCCGTCGACGCCGAAGACAAGCTCTTCGCCACGCTCGACCCCACGTCCCGGCGGATGCGCTTCCCCGAAGATCGCGAGATCATCCTCACCGACACCGTCGGCTTCATCCGCGACCTCCCCAAGGATCTCGTCCACGCCTTCCGCAGCACGCTCGACGAGGCCCTCGAAGCCGACCTCCTGGTGCACGTCGTCGACGCGGGAGACGACGAGGCCGAGTCCCAAAAAGGAACGGTCGACAGCGTGCTCCACGAGCTCGGCGCCGGCGAGATCCCGGCGCTCCTCGTGGTGAACCAGATCGACCGCGCACCCGCCGAGCGCGTGCGCGCGCTCGTGGAAGAGTGGGAGGCCATTCCGGTGAGCGCCCTCACCGGAGAAGGACTGCCCACCCTGCTCGAGAAGATCGAACGCGCGATCTTCCGTGAACGAAGCGCGGCCGCGTGGCGCGCCGCGTCGCCTCCGGCGAGTTGAAGCTCCTCCGGGGCGGAGGTAACATGGTCACGTGAGCTCCCGAACCTCGGGCTCCGACGTTGCCTTCCCTTCCCTCTCCCTGGATGGACGCCATGAAATCCCTGCTGTTCCTGGGCGCCGCGGCGCTCTCCCTCTCCGGCTGCGCTGGCGGAAACAAGTGCGACACCGGCGACTCCGCGTGCGGGAACGGCGAGCTCCTGATCCAGTCGATGGACGGCACCTGCAACGGCGCCACCTGCAACTGGTGGGTGCTCGTGAACGGCGAATTCGGCAAGGTTGAGCTCGACCTCGTCGAGACCGGCGACCCCACCTGGTCGTGCCCCGACGGCGCCAAGGGCGAGCTCGTGTGCGGCGCGTGGTCGGAGTTCCACAACGACTTTCGCACCAGTGACTTCAGTGATCCGGGCGAGGCCGCCTACGAGGAGAAGTCGATCAACCTCGCGCTGGAGTCGACCTCCGAGGACCAGATCAACAACACCTCCACGATCTTCGACGTGTCCAGCAGCCCCATCTCCAACCAGCTCACGGTCCTGTTCACCGTCTACGATGCAGCCGGCGACTACCTCGACTGCGCGACCTACGGGCACGACCCCTCGTACTTCAGCTCCTGCCCGAACAACGCGAACGAGTGGTCGCGCTGAACGGCCAGTGAGGCAGACACGTCAAGGAATGTTGCAGCGCTCGCCTGTCTGGTGTAAAGGGTCCGCGCAATCTCTCTGGAGGAGACAATCATGACCAAGTACCTCTTCGCGCTCGCCGCCTTCTCGCTCATCTCCGGCTGCGCCGGCACCAGCAAGGACACGGGTGACTCCGGTTCCATCGTGGACACCGACGACACCAACACCGTCGACTTCGCGATGACCGGTCACGACGGCAACGGCTTCGCCGGCGACTGCGCCAACGGCCTCTGCATCTACCGCATCTCGACGACGACCCCCGGTGGCAACTTCGAGCTCGACATGACCGAGACTGGTGACTCGTTCCTCTACACCGAGAACCACACCGCCTTCACCCTCGAGACCACCAACGCCGACGGCAGCGAGACCTACCGTCTCGACCTCGACTGGGTCACCGACCTCGACGACGTCGTCGCGAACCAGACCACGCTGTTCAACCCGAACGTCTCCGACGGCGCGATCTTCGACCGCACCACCTGGTACTTCGGTGCGGAGAGCGCCGACGGCAGCGACTTCGATTGCCGCGTCACCGGCCAGGACCCCGACTACTACTCCGACTGGTGCACCACCGTCGTTCGCTAAGGCGCACGTAGGTGAACCGCTACACGGCGCAGAGAAGGTCACCCCTCCTCTGCGCCGTGTTCGTTTTTGGCGCGTGCACCGGCCCCTCTGGAGAAGACTCCGCGGCGGCGCCCACGGACGCCCCGCCAAAGATCACCGCCGCCGCCGCTCAGTGCGACCCAGCGCTCGCCGAGTGGACCTTCTCCGCCACCACCGACGCGTGGACGGGCAACGGCCAGGTGCTCCTCACGACCGACGGCGCCTACCTGGAGAGGCACACGCTCTTCTCCACGTCCGCGGCGCCCGACGGCACCGCGGACACGCTGGAGCTCTCGCTGGACGTGGTCCCCGACTGGCGCGACGTCGTGCTCGGCGCGTCGACGTTGTTCAACTGCTCCGAAGCCGGCCTGACCGGCATTCTCCGCGTTTGGACACGAGATGGCTCAGCGGAGAGCGACTGCCGCGCGTTCGGCGACTCCCCCGAGCGCTGGGCAACATGGGAGCTCGGCGTCTCCTGCGCCACCTTGCTCCCCGCCGACGCGTAGCGGGCTCAGCCGGGCGTGAGCTGCACGGCAAGGCGGATGGCGGCTTCCATGCTCGCCGGGCTCGCGCGGCCGGTGCCCACGAGCGCGTCGGCCGTCCCGTGGTCGACGCTGGTCCGCACGATCGGGAGGCCGAGCGTCCAGTTCACGGAGCGCCCGAAGTCGATGCGCTTGAGGGGGGCGAGGCCCTGGTCGTGGTACATCGCGACGATGAGATCAGAGCGGTCTACCTCGTAGAAGGCCGTCTCGGCGCTGATGGGGCCCCACACGGAGATCCCCTCGGCCCGCGCGCGCTCGCAGGCGGGGCCGATGATCTCGATCTCCTCCCGGCCGAGCAGCCCGGCGTCACCGGCGTGCGGGTTGAGGCCGCACACGGCGAGGCGCGGCGCCGCGAGCCCGAGTTGATCTCGGAGCGCGCGATCCGCCGCGCGCACGGTGTGGAGCACGCGGTCGATTGTGATCGCGTCGGGGACCGCGCGGAGCGGCAGGTGCACCGTGACGAGCGCAACGCGCACCGCGCCGCCCACGAACGCCATTACGGGGTGGTCCACACCGCACAACGCCCCGAGGAACTCGGTGTGGCCCGGGTAGCCGAACCCGCGCGCGGCCAGCCGCGCCTTGTGGATGGGCCCGGTCACCAGCGCGCGTCCTTCACCGGCGAGGCAGGCCGCCACCGCCACGCGCAGGGCCTGGACCTCCACGGGCTCGGTGGACGCGGGCATCGCCAGCGCGCGAAGTCCCGCGCCCGGCGTGATGCGGTCGGTCACGACGAGCTCCGGCGCGTACCGACGGAGCGCGTCGATGTCGCCGACGAGGAGGGCGTCCACACCGGTGGAGCGCAGCGCCCGCACCGCTACTTCCGGCCCGATCCCGAGCGGGTCTCCCGGCGTGACGAGCAGGGGCGGCGCGGTCATCGCGCGGGCGTCGAGCCGGGCTGCGGGATGCCGGGGAGAACGATTCGAATGGCGGCGCGCCGGCGCGCCTCCTGGAACCACCGCTGTTGTTCGTCCGCGAGGCGCGACTCGAACACCTGCTCGGAGAGCTCGGCCTTGCGCGACTCGAAGTCGTTCGCCGCGGCGGTCCGCTCGGCCACGCGGAGCAGGTACACCCCGTCTCCGATGACGATGGGCTCAGCCACCTGGCCGACCACGCCGCTCGCCACCACTGCGTCGAGCGGCCCGACGAGCTCTCCCGCCTTGAACGAGCCCATCTCTCCACTTTGTGCGCCGAACGGGCCCTGATCGAACTCGCGAGACAACGCGGCGAAGTCACCGCCCGCGTTGGCGAGCTCGCGTAGTTCGCGGGCGCGTGCGAGGACAGCTTCGCGCTCTGCGTCGGAAGCTCCGGGAGGAACGGCGAGCACGAGCGCTTGGACACGGGACGTGCTGCCCGCGCTCGGCGACGTGCGCAGCCAGGCGTCCCGCAGCTCATCCGGCGTGATGGTCACGCGCGGGCGGAGCACGGACTGCGCGAACTTCATGTCGCGGAGGCTCTCGCGCAGCTCCGCGCGGTATTGGTCCCACCGCAGGCCGCTCTTCTCGATCTCTCGCCGCAGCCCGTCGGTGTCGAGGCCATTGCGCTCGGCGATCTCCGCGAGCGAACGGTCGATCTCTTGCTCGGTGAGGTCGAGCTTCAGCGCCCGCATCTCTTGCTCGACGAGGCGCCGCTCCAGCAGCCGCTCGATCACCTGGCCCTCGGAGGCGGCGCGCGCACCCTCTCCGACCGCGGTAACGCGCTCCTCGATGAAGGAGCCGCCGAACTCGTAAACCTCGGCGAGCGTGATGATGTCTTCGTTCACGACGGCCGCCACGCGGTCCACGACCACTCCCGTCGGCGCCGGGGGCGTCAACGGAGGGATCGGGGCTTCGAGGGCCGGCGGCGCTCCCGGGGGCGCCGCCGGGAGCGTCTCCGCGTGCGCCCAGGGAGCCGCCAGGAGGAGGCCGAGGAGCATGAAGCTTACTTGGGAGCCACGGCCGCGTCGCCCGCGCCCGCCGGAGCCGCGCCCGCCGGGACAGGGGCCGGAGCACCCTCCTCGGCGCCCGCACCCTCCATGCCGGCCGCCGCTTCTTCACCGGCACCTTCCTCACCTTCGGCGCCGGGGAGACCGTTGCCGGGGGTGAAGGGACGACGGCTGTTCTTGATCTCGACGGCCGCGAGCTTGGCGTCGTCAACCTTGATGTCGGCGCCCTGCTTGAGCTTCGCGACGTAGCCGTCGTAGAGCTCCTTCATCTTGTCGTTCTTCACCTTGCGGAGCACGGAGCCCTTCATCTGCTGGAAGGTCCGCTCGACCTGCTCGCGGCGCTGCGCCACCTGCACGATGTTGTAGCCGTCGGTGGTCTTGAACACCTCGGAGACCGCGTTGGTCTCGAGGGAGAAGGCCTTGTCGACGATGGCGGGGTCGAGGCCCGGCTTGCCTTCCTTCGAGACGAAGCCCACGTCACCACCGCGGCGCTTGTAGGGATCTTCGGAGAACTTGGCGGCGAGGTCCTTGAAGCTGTCCGGGGACTTCACGACTTCGCCACGGATGCGCTCGGCTTCCTGCTTGGCGGCGTCGTCGGGGCGAGCTTCCGTCACCTTCACGAGAATGCGCTTGATCTGCACCTTCTCCGGGACGACGAACTCGCTCTTGTGCTCCTCGTAATAGGCCTGAAGCATCTCGTCGGTGAAGTCGCTGTTCTTGACGGTGCTGTACACGTCCTCGCGGAGGAGCGTGTTGACCATCACCTTCTGAACCTTCGGGTCCTTGTCGAGGCCCTTGCGGAGGGCTTCGGCGTAGAGGAGCTTCTCCTCGACGAGGGAATCGAGGACTTCCTTCTTCTCCTCGGCGGAGAGGGAGTCGCCGCTCGCGGGCGCCTTGCGGGCCGCGGCCTGCTCGAACTCCTTGCTGCCGACGACAACGCCGTTGACCGTGGCAAGGGTGTCGCCGAGGTCGGCCTTGGCCTCCTGACCAGCGGGGGACGCGGCCGTCCCCGCGTTGCCGCCGTCGCACGCGACGACACCGAGAAGACAGAGCGAAAGCAGCAGGGAACGCATCGAAATCATCCTTTCCTCCAGCACGGTGCCAGCGAACGCCGCTGTGTATCACAAACCGCCTACCCGGCAACCAACGCGTTGGGCCCCGTGACACCGAAGGACAGCTCGGCGGAACCGGCGTCACGTTAGCCGGGAGGCGGAGGATGCGGAGTGCGGATTGCCTGGCTGCGTACGCTCCGTGGCCGACTGCTCGGCGGCCTCGGTCTCGGGGTGCTCGGATTCCTGGCCGCAATGGCCTACAATCAAGCCCAACTCACGCGCATCGGCTCCGCCCTCGACCTCGTCGACCGCGTCTACCTTCCTCTCGCGAACCAGTCCGCGCGGATGATCGGCCTCGTCGAACGCGAGCGCGCAGGCACCGGTTCGCTCGACGATGCGCTCACGGACGCGCGCACAATCGTCGCCGCGAGCCCCACCTTGCCCGCCGACGAGGAGGAGCGCGCGGCGCTGCAGGCGGCAACCCAACAGCTCGACGACGTGGAGGCGGCCGTCCGCGAGTGGCGCGCCGCGGTCGGGACCGACTCGCAGACGAGCGCCCGCACGACGCTCCGCAACGAGATCCTCCAGCTCTCCACGCTCGTCGAGGGGCGGCTCGCCGGAGTCAGCGAGAAGGCAGCGTCCACGCAGACGCGCGCGCTGCGGGTCTCCGGTGCGCTCCTCGGGTTCGCGGCGTTCCTCGGCGGCGTTCTCCTCTGGCTCACCGGCACCGCCCTCCGCCCGATCTCGGCGCTGACCGATCAGGTGCGCCAGGTCGCCGCGGGCGGGCGTCCCGGACCCCTCCCGCACGCCACCATCGAAGAGATCGATACCCTCGCCGCGGCGTTCGACCACATGGTGCGAGCGGTCGACGAGCGCGACCGCAACCTCAACGCGCTCTCCCTCTACCTCCGGCGGGTCCTCGACAACATCGGCGCCGCCGTCGCCGTCACGGAGTCCGGCGTCGTCCGGATGACGAACCCCGCCGCGCGCTCCCTCTGGGGGCTCGAAGACGGCGCTCCCCTGCCGGACCCGCTCGGGCCCCTCGATCCGGGCCGCCACGAAAATGTCCGCTTCGGTGAACGCCTTCAGGACGTCGTCGTGGGCCCGTTCGGTGAGCGCGGAACCATCCTCGTGGGCGACGACGTCACCGAGCGACAGCGCGACCGCGACCGGCTGGCACGGAGCGAGCGGCTCGCCCTCGTCGGTCAGATGCTCGCGCAGGTGACGCACGAGGTGCGAAACCCACTCAACGCCATCTCGCTCCACGCCGAGCTCCTCGCCGAGATCACCGCGGATGACGAGGCGCACGCGCTGCTCGCCACGATCACCGCCGAGATCCATCGCCTCGAGGGCGTCACCGAACGGTACCTCGATCTCGCGCGCCGCCGCATCCCGGAGACAGCCTCCGAAGACCCCCTCGCCGTCGCGCGCGGCGTCATCGCGCTGGAAGAAGAGGCGCTCCGACGCATCGGCGTCACCACCGAGCTGGTCGGCGAGCCCGTGCAACCCGTCGAAACCGACGGAGACACGATTCGACGGGCCCTCCTCAACCTCGTTCGCAACGCGGCCCAGGCGGGCGCAGGGCACATCCGCGTCATCGTGTACGCCGACGCGTCCGACGCCGTCGAGATCGCCGTCGAAGACGACGGCCCCGGCATGGAGCCCGAGGTCGCAGAGCGCGTCTTCGAGCCGTTCTACTCCACCCGCGCGCGCGGCACGGGCCTCGGCCTCGCCATCGCCCGGCAATCGCTCGAAGACATCGGATGCTCGATCACGTGCCGAACCCAGGTTGGAGCCGGCACCCGGTTCACGATCCGAATCCCGCTCGACAGTTTGTCCCCCGTGAGACACATTGTCACATGATCCTGGTCATCGACGACGAAGAGTCCAACCGCCTCGCCCTCGAGCGCATCTTCACGCGCGAGGGCTGGCCGGTTCGTGTCGCGGCAGATGGCCGGCAAGGGCTCGAGATCCTTCGTGAAGGGGATGTCGGCGTCGTCGTGAGCGACCTGAAGATGCCCGGGATGGGCGGGCTCGAGCTGCTGCGAGCCGCCCGCCAGATCGCCCCCGAGGTCCAGGTGATCCTGGTCACCGCCTACGGCACCGTGGAGAGCGCGGTGGAGGCCATGAAGGAGGGCGCCTACGACTTCGTAACAAAGCCCCTGCGCCGCACCGAGGTCCTCGCGTCGGTGCGGAAGGCGCTCGAACGGCGCGATCTCCTCCGAGAGAACCTCCAGCTCCGACAGCAGATTGCCCAGGTGACTCCTGGGGAGCTCGTGGGTCAATCCGGGTCGCTCCGCTCCGTGATGGAGGAGGCGCGCCAGGTCGCACCGTCGATGGCCTCCGTCCTCCTCACCGGCGAGTCCGGCACGGGCAAGGGCCTGCTCGCGCGCTCGATCCACAGCATGAGTGGTCGCCCCGGCCGGCTCGTCACCATCAACTGCGGCGCGCTGCCGGAAGCCCTGCTCGAAAGCGAGCTGTTCGGCTACGAGTCCGGCGCGTTCACGGGCGCCCACGGCCGCAAGGAGGGCCGCTTCGATCTCGCCGCAAACGGAACGTTGTTCCTCGATGAAGTCACAGAGATGCCGTTGCCGCTCCAGGTGAAGCTGCTCCGGGTGCTCCAGGACGGGGAGTACGAGCGCCTCGGGGGCACCCGAACGCTCCGGGCCGAAGTGCGGGTGCTCGCGGCGACGAACCGGGACCCCGAGCAGGCCGTCGCGGAAAACCGTCTGCGGTCCGACCTTTACTACCGGCTCAACGTCATCCGGCTGCACGTGCCCGCGCTGCGCGAACGTCGCGCCGACATCGCGCTGCTCGCCCGCCACTTCGCATCCCGACACGCCGCCCGTAACGGCAAGCCCCTGCGCGGCCTGGACCCCGACGCCGTCAGCGCGCTCGAGCGGTACGGCTGGCCCGGCAACGTGCGCGAG
>CAXNIN010000076.1:0-14361 GCA_964202365.1 Myxococcota bacterium
GTCGACGGCCGGTGCGGCCTGGACGAAGCCGCCGGCCGCCGGGTGCACCTCACGGGCGCGCCGTGGCCCTGATCCCGCTCGCCGCCCTCGTCGCCGTCGTTTCTCCGGCCTTCGCCGTACCGATCGAGGGCAAGGTGGTCGACCGCGACACGACGCTCCCGATTGCCGGGGCGTCCGTCGCCGGGCCCGGCACCCCGATCACCACCGACGCGCGCGGCGGCTTCGCCGTCGACCTGCCTCCCGGCACGCCGCTCACGTTCACCGCACCCGGCTACATCGAGGTCATCCTCCCTGTCCCGGACGCCGACGAGTGGCGTGTGAAGCTGGTGAAGGAGAGCGGCGCGCTCGAGATCGTGGTCGAAGCTCGTCGCGACGATCCCGTCGTTAGCGCAACCTCACTCGACCGCGAGCGCGTGGAGCGCACCCCCGGCACCTTCGAAGACCCTGTCCGCCTCGTGCAGGCGCTCCCGGGCGTCGCGATCACCCCGGAGTACTCGCCGAGGGCCGGCGACATCTCGATTCGTGGCGCGGCTCCTGGCGAAAATCGCTTCCTGCTCGACGGGGTGGACCTCCCCTACCTGTTCCACTTCAACGGCTACAGCTCCGTGTTCCACACGCGGATGCTCGACGAGCTCACCCTCTGGCCGAGCACCTACGGCGCGAACTGGGGCGGTGCGACCGGTGGAATCATCGAAACGAAGAGCCGGTGGGACATCCCGGACGAGGTGCGCGGGTCGGTGAACCTCAACCTCGTGATGGGCGGCGCCGAAGTGCGCGCCCCCATCGGCGAGACGTTCGTGGTGCGCGCGAGCGGCCGGCGGTCGTACCTCGACGCGTTCTCCCGGGACGACGAGCAATACACGGTCTTTCCCACCTTCTGGGACTACTTCGCCCGCGCGGAGCACCACCCGGGCAAGGGCCGGCACTGGGGCCTCATGGCATTCGGGGCGGGCGACGCCTACGAACGCTACTCGGGAGAGCCCACCGAGCTCGTGGGCTGGGAACAGGACACCAACCCCACGTTCGTGTACGACCAGCGCTACCACGTGGTCGGGCTCGTGCACCGCGAACAGCTCGGGCGCACCCGGTTCGACGGCGTGCTCGCCTACGTCGATTACCTGGTCGAAGGCAACCTTCCCACCGCCTACGAACACACGCGCGAGCAGGCGATCCAGCTCCGCGAAGACCTCGTCACCGCCCCCTCGGACACCCTCTCCTTCGCGTACGGGGCCGAGGTCGAAGGCACCCGCACCGCGTTGAACGCCGAGACTACGCAGGCCTGGCCCGAAGTCGCGCGCGAAGCCGCCCTGCTCGGGCGCGGGGTGTCCGCCGACATCGACCAGCTCCGGCTCACCGGCGGCGTGTATGGCGAAGCGCGCATCGAGCTCGGCCCCGTGCGGCTCGTGCCGGGGCTCCGCGTCGGCTACGACACGCTCGTTGGCGCGGCCACGGTCGACCCTCGCTTTCTCGTGCGCTGGCAGGCCGGGCCCGACACCCGAATCCGCGCCGGCGTCGGCCAATATTCGCAGTACGGCACCGTCGCGCAGCTCTCGGAAGGCACCGGCGATCCCGGCGCCGGGCCCTCCGCCGCGCAACAGGTGGCGGTCGGCTTCGACCACGCCATCGCCGGCCGGTGGGAAGTGGGCATCGACGGCTGGGCCAAGCGAATGCAGGGGTTGTTCTTCACGGATCTCGACGGCACCGTGCGCGGCGGCGTCGAGGGCGACGCCTGGGGTGTGGAGCTCACGAGCCGCTACCGCATCCGCGACCGGTTCTTCGCTTCGGCCGCCGTGGCGGTCGGTCACGCCACGCGCGACGGCGACGTGTTCGACTACGATCAGCCGTGGTCCGGCAACATCGCCGCAAGCTGGACCTTCCGCCCCACCTGGAACGTGGGCGTGCGCTACCGCCTCGCCGCGGGGCTGCCCTACACGCCCGTCGAAGATGGGCTTTATCTCGCCGCTTCCGACACCTACGCCCCGGTGTACGGCGAACGCAACAGCCTCCGGCAGGTGCCCTACCAGAAAGTGGACGCCCACCTCGAAAAGACCTTCCACACCCGACATTTCCAGCTCACCGCCTACACCGAGCTGTGGTGGGTGCCCGGGGGCAGCAACGTGATGTACCTCGCGTACCGCTACGATTACGACGAGAGCGCGCCCGTAGGCGGCCCGAGCTTCATCCCGCTCGTGGGGATTCGGGCGGAACGATAGGGGTTGTTCATGGGGCGGGGGGCTCGCCGCCCCCCGCAACGCCCCCGGCCTCGTCACCTTGACAGCCCCGCCGCCCCCTCGTACGCCGTGGACACCGTGCCTCCGGCTCGCCCTCCCCCCTCGCGCCTCGTGGTGCTGCTCGCGCTCCTGCACGCGTGCGCGCCTCCCGACGAAGCCGCGCTCCCGGGCGGCCCCGCCGCGCCGAACGTGTGTGAAGCCGCGCTCCCGACGCCCGCGCTCGACGATGCCGCCGAGGCCCCGGTAGACGGCCTCCCGCGCGACTGGCGCAGCCGGTACGCCCAGGGAGAGTCGTCCTTCGAGCAAGTTTACCGCGAGCGCTCCGGCCTCGGGCCAACGTACGTGCACTCCGTGTGCGCGGCGTGCCACGCCGGCGCCGGAAGAGGCCCGAAGGACGTGACGAAGATGGTGGTGATGGACGGCGACGCCCCCGCCGCCGACCAGTCCGCGCTCCCGTGGGGGCCCACCGTGCGTCCGGAGGTGGCCGGCGGGGGAACGACCCCCATTCTCCCTCCCGAAGGTGTGGACGGCCTGCGCGTGACCACCCGCTACCCCAACGCGCTCTGGGGCCGCGGGTACCTCGAGGCCATCGCCGACAGCGAGATCGAGGCCGTCGAGGCGGAGCAGGCCGCGGGCGGCGTCGTGAGCGGCCGAATCAACCGCATCGCGTGGTCGGGGGTGGAGGCCGACAGCGCGTTCCACGCCCACCAGGCCGGCGACATCGGGCTGATCGGGCGGTTCGGCCACAAGGCGCGCGTCGCGACGCTCGACGAATTCGCCGCCGACGCCCTCGTCGGCGACATGGCCATCACCAGCCCCCTGCGCCCGTCGGAGCACCCCAACCCCGACGAGCTGACGGACGACGACCGCGACGGCGTGGACGCGTCTCTCGACACCGTGAACCTCCTCGGCGACTATCCGCGCGCCCTCGCCATCCCCGCGCGCACCCCCTCGGAGGAAGGCGCGGCGGTGTTCGCCGCGATCGGCTGCGCGGACTGCCACGTGCCGTCGCTCCGCACGCGCGGCGACTACCCCATCGCCGCCCTCGCGGACGTCGACGCCGAGGTGTACACCGACCTCCTCCTCCACGACATGGGAGAAGCCCTCGCGGACGGCCAGGAGGAGGGCGACGCGGGCTCCGCCGAGTGGCGCACCGCCCCGCTCATCGGCCTGCGCCACCTCGACGGGTTTCTCCACGACGGGCGCGCCGACACGCTCGGCGAGGCCATCGCGGCCCATGGGGGCGAGGCGGCCGACGCGCGGGCGGCCTTCGACGCCCTCGGGGAAGCCGACCGCGCCGCCATGTGCGGGTTCCTCGGCGGGTTGTAGCGTCCAAAGCTGCGCTTATCCGGAGGCATGCCCCCGGACGAAGCGGACTCCCAGGCCCCCCTCCGCGCGGACGTGCGCACCCTCGGCGACGCCCTCGGCGCGGTGCTCCGCGCCCACGCGGACCCCGGCCTCTACGCGCTCGTCGAGCAGGTGCGTCGGCACGCGAAAGCGGCGCGGGCCGGGGACGCCGCCGCCGACGCCGCGTTGACCGCCCTGCTCAGCCGCCTCCCCCCGCGCGGAATGCTCGAGGTGGCGCGCGCCTTCGCGCTCTTTCTCGACCTCGCCAACGTCGCCGAGCAGCACCACCGCGTGCGCCGCCGCCGGGCGTGGCGGGCGTCAGGAGGGCCGCCGCAGCGGGGGTCGCCCGACGAGAGCTTCGACCGGCTCGTGCGCGGCGGCGTCGCGCCCGACGTGTTGGGACACGCCACCGCGAACCTCGGGATCGAGCTGGTGCTCACGGCGCACCCCACCGAGTCCGCGCGGCGCACGCTGGCGACCAAACACCAGGCTATCGCGACGATGCTCGACACCCGCGACCGCCTGGCACTCGACCCCGCCGAGCGCGCGGCGTGGGCGGCCGGGCTCGACCGGCTCGTCGCCTCCGCGTGGGACACGCCCGAGGTGCGCCGCGCCCGTCCCACCCCCGAAGACGAGGCGCGCGCCGGCCTCGTGGTGGTGGAGCAGGTGCTCTGGGACGCCGTCCCCACCGTGCTCCGCGGGCTCGACGACGCGCTCGTTGCGGCAGGCGCGCCGCGGCTCCCCGACGGCGCCGCGCCCATGCGCTTCGCCTCGTGGATGGGCGGCGACCGCGACGGCAACCCGAACGTCACGCCGGAGACGACGCGACGGGCGTGCCTGCTCGCGCGGTGGATGGCCGCGACGCTCTTTCACCGGGAGGTCGACGCGCTCCGCGACGAGCTCTCGGTCACGCCCGCCACCGAAGAACTGCAGGCGGCGGCCGCCGATGATCGGGAACCCTACCGCGCGCTCCTCCGCCCGCTTCGTGCGCGCCTCGCCGCCACCCGCGACTGGGCCGCCGCGGCGCTCGACGACGCGCAGCTCGGCGACGCGCCGCCCCCCGACGTGCTCCTCGACGACCGGGCGCTCGCGGCGCCGCTCGACGCGTGCGACCGGTCGTTGCGCGCCGTCGGCCACACCGCGCTCGCCGATGGGCGGCTCCGGGATGTGCGCGCGCGGGTGCATGCGTTCGGGCTCGCGCTGCTTCGGCTGGATCTCCGCCAGGAGTCGCCGCGCCACACCGCGGCGCTCGACGCCGTGACGCGCGCGGTCGGGCTCGGGAGCTACGCGGCGTGGGACGAGCCGGCGCGCCGGGCGTTTCTCGCGCGGGAGCTCGCGGGCACCCGCCCCCTCGTGCCGCCGCACCTCTGGGACGATCCCGCCCTCGACGCCGACGTGCGCGACGTGCTCGGCACCTTCGCCGTCGCCGCCCGCACCCCCGCCGGCTCGCTCGGCGCCTACGTCATCTCGATGGCGCGCGCCCCTTCGGACGTGCTCGCCGTGGAGCTGTTGCAGCGCGAGGCGCGAATGCGGTGGGCCACCCCGCGCACGGGGCCGCCGCAACGGGTGGTGCCCCTCTTCGAGACCCTCGCCGACCTCGAACGCGCCGGCGACGTTGTCGCCTCCCTGCTCGCGGAGCCGTGGGTGCGAGCGCGCATCACGACGGCGCACGGGGGGCGCCACGAGGTGATGATCGGGTACTCCGACTCGGCGAAGGACGCCGGGCGCCTTGGCGCCGCCTGGGCGCTCTACCGCGCGCAAGAGGCCGTGGTGGCGGCGAGCCGGGCAGCGGGGGTGCGGGTGACGCTCTTTCACGGGCGGGGCGGCACGGTGGGCCGCGGCGGGGGCCCGACGCACGCCGCCATCCGCGCGCAGCCGCCCGGTTCAGTGGACGGCACGCTCCGGGTGACCGAGCAGGGCGAGTCGATCGGCGCCAAGTTCGGCCTCCACGGCATCGCCGTGCGCACCCTCGAGGTGTACGTGACCGCCGTGCTCGAAGCGACGCTCGCGCCGCGCGCGCCGCCCCCGCCGACCGCCCCCGCGTGGCGCGCCACGATGGACCGCATCGCCGCCACCTCGCGCGACGCGTACCGCGCCGTGGTGCAAGACCCGTTGTTCCTCCCCTACTTCGAGGCGTGCACGCCGCTGGCCGAGCTCGGCCGCCTCAACATCGGGAGCCGCCCGGCGCGGCGCGCGGCCCGCGCCGATCTGTCCACTCTGCGCGCGATTCCCTGGCAGTTCGCGTGGACAGAGGTGCGCCTGATGCTCCCGGCGTGGCTCGGCATCGGCGAGGCGCTTCAGGCGGAGCTGGCCGCCGGGAACGAGGCGGAGCTGCGCGCGATGCTGGAGGGGTGGCCGTTTCTCGACGTCACGCTCGATCTGGTGGAGATGACGCTCGCCAAGGCCCTTCCCGACGTGCACGCGCACTACGAGGCGCTGCTCGTGCCCGCGGAGCTGCGCGCCTTCGGCGCGGACCTCCGACGTCGCTTCGTCGTTACCCGCGATACGCTCATCGCGCTTCGGGGCCGCCCGCTCCTGACCAACAACCCCGTGCTCGCGCGGTCCATCGCGGTGCGCAACCCCTACGTGGACCCCCTCAACCTGCTCCAGGCCGCGCTCCTCGCGCGCACGCGCGCGGCGCCGAACCCCGCCCCGGAGCTCGACGCCGCGCTGCTCACGACGCTCCGCGGCGTGGCCGCCGGGATGCGCAACACGGGGTGACCGCCGGGCGGGGAAACCCTCACCCGGCCCGCCGCTTCACGGCGTGGTCGGCTCGACGTACGTGACGAGGCGAACGGTGTAGTTCACGTCCTCGCGCGCGGCATACGCGTCCCGCGCGGGCGGCCACTCCGGCGGCTCCGGCGCGGAGGTGACCACCAACACGCTCTCGTAGACCCCGCCCTGCGGCGCGTCTTCGGGCACCTCGACGCGGTACGGCACCACCGTGCTCATCCCGGCGG
Source organism: Myxococcota bacterium (assembly GCA_964202365.1). GTDB lineage: Bacteria > Myxococcota_A > UBA796 > UBA796 > SXON01 > CAJBVW01. The sequence goes on from CAXNIN010000076.1 coordinate 6,539, forward strand.
GGACCACCACCACGCGCGGGGTGAAGCGCACCCACGGGCGGTTCGAGTTGGACTCGCCCTCCACGTCGGAGAGGTAGATCATCGCGCGGAAAGGGGTGTCGCCGTCGTTCTGGAGGGTGACGGCGTCGGAGGCCACCTGGCCCGCGGCCACGGCGTCTTCGCGGACGAGCGCGCCGTCGATGGTGACGACGGCCGCCGTGGGGGCGGGGATCGCGGCCGCGTGGGCGGAGAGGAAGCTCAGGGCGAAGATCATGAGGTGCTCCAGGGAGAGTTGGGCGGGGTCATCCCGCGCCCCCTCCATCGGTGCCGCCGCGCGCCGGCTTGAGACCCCGCGCGCCGAATTCTCGATCTTCCCGCGCGAGCAGCCCGCTAGGCCTCAGGGGCGATGGCGTACGCCATCAACACTTCGAGCGGGATGAGCGTGAGCGTGGCCAGGTGCGTCGACTCGAGCACCACCGGGCAGGCCTGGCCGTTGAGGTGGGCATCCATCCAGCTCCGCGCCACCACACACCACTGATCGCCGGGGACGAGGCCCGGAAAACCGTGCTCCGGCGAGGGGGTGACGAGGTCGTTCCCGCGGGAGCGGAGGTGTTCGAGGAAGCCGGCGGTCACCTGGGCGCACACGGTGTGCAGGCCGCGGTCGTTCGCGTCGGTGTTGCAGCAGCCGTCGCGAAACCAGCCGGTGCGGGGCGCGTGGGAGCAGGGGGCGAGGGGTTGCCCGAGGACATTGAGCGAACGCAGCATCCCCGCCGTTTAGCGCCTCGGGTCCACGTCGTCACCCGCGCGCGGCGCCCCCCGCGCCCCGGCGCCCGGTTAGTCCGGCCGGCATGGAGTCCGCCGTTCCCGACGCCCGCGGCGCGCTCGTGGTCGCCCTCGGCCGCGCGCTCCACGAAGCCGGGGCGCCCGCGCACCGGCTCGAAGCCTCGATCGACGCCCTCAGCCGCTCCCTCGGCGTGCCCGTGAGCGCGCTCTCGCAGCCCACCTCGCTCATCCTCGACCTGGGCGACCGCACCTACGTGCTCCGCGTCGAGCCCGGCGAGGTGAACCTCGCCCGCATGGTGGCCATCGACGCCGTCGCCGCCGACGTGTCGCGCGGCTCGCTCAACGCGCACGAGGGCCTCGCCGCGCTCGCCGCCATCCAGACCGCCCCGCCTCCCTACCCCGGGTGGCTCTCGGTGCTCTCGACCGCCGCCTCTTCCGCCGCCGCCGCCGTGTTCTTCGACGCGCCGCCGCTCGCCATCGCGACCGCCGCCGGCCTCGGCGCCTTCGTCGGATGCCTCTCCCAAATCTCCGTGTCGTTCGCCGGCTATCGGCGTCTCCACGAGCTCGCCGCCCCGTTCGCGGTGGCCGCGATCGCCACCGCGCTCGGCCGGGTGCTCCCCGTCTCCGCGACGCTTGTGACGCTCGCCGGAATCGTCTCGCTCCTCCCCGGCCTCTCGCTCACCGTCGCGCTCACCGAGCTCGCCACCCGCCACCTCTCCTCCGGCACCGCCCGGCTCGTCGGCGCCGTCGTGACGCTCCTTCAGCTCGGCATCGGCACCGCGCTCGGCTGGCGGCTCGCGGCGCTCCTCCCCCGCGCGCTCAAGCCCGTCGGAGAGCCGCTCGCGGACATCTTCCAGGTGCTCGTGGTGCCCATCGCCGCCGCGGCCTTCGTCGTGAGCTTCCGCGCGCGCCCCCGCGACTACCCGTGGATTGTGGGCGTGTCCCTCGTGGCCTTCGTGGCCGCCCGGCAAGGCCAGCACCTGCTCGGCCCGGAGCTCGGCGCGTGCGTGGGCGGGCTCGTGGTGGGCCTCCTCTCCAACCTCCAGGCCGTGGTTCGGCGCGTGCCCACCGCGGTCACCCAGGTGCCCGCGCTCATCCTGCTGGTGCCGGGGTCCGTGGGGTTCCGCGGCTTCGGCGCGATGCTCGACAACGACGTCACCGCCGGGGTGGACGCCGGCTTCCGCATGCTCGTCATCGCCGGTTCGCTCGTGGCCGGGCTGCTCGCGGCGGGCGTGCTCCTCCCGCCCCGCCGCCACCTGTAGTCCCCCGCCGCGCGCGCCCCGGCGCACGCCGGCCCTTGTCCCGCCCCGGTCCCGCGACTACCCTCCGCGCGCGATGCCCGCCGAACCCTGGACCCTGCGCTTCGACGGCGGCACCCTCGTGCTCGACGGCCCCGGCCCCGACGCCCTGCCCGATGGCTTTTCGTGGGACCCCCGCATCCGGCGCGGCCGCGCGCCCGCCATCGCCTACGCGCGGTTCATCGAGCAGCACCGCCCGCGGCTCGCCGAACAGCCGCTGAACGACGAGGCGCGCGCGTACGAGAAGCTCGACATCCAGCACTTGAGCACACGAACGGCGCGCCACTACCAGGAAGAAGCCGTGGCCGCGTGGAAGGCCGCGCGCTGGCGGGGCGTCATCGTCCTGCCCACCGGCGCCGGAAAGAGCTACGTCGCCGAGCGCGTGATCGCCGAAGCCCGGCGCTCCACCCTCGTGGTGGTGCCCACGCTCGACCTTCTCTCCCAATGGTACGGGGGGCTCCGCGCCGCGTTCGGGTGTGACATCGGTCTGCTCGGCGGCGGCAGCCACGACCTGCGCAACATCACCGTCACCACCTACGACAGCGCCGCCATTTACCTGGAGCGCTACGGCAACCGCTTCGGCCTGCTCGTGTTCGACGAGGTGCACCACCTCCCCGCCCCCATCTACGGCCGCGCCGCCGAGAGCGCGATCGCCCCGTTGCGCCTCGGCCTCACCGCCACGTTGGAGCGCCCCGACGGCGGCCACGATTGGCTCGACACCCTCGTCGGCCCCGTGTGCTACCGCAAGGAGATCACCGAGCTCGCCGGCGAATTCCTCGCCGAGTACCGCACCGAAGTCATCACCGTGGCGCTCTCCGCGGCCGAGCAGGCCGAATACGACGCCCTGCGCGCCCGCTACCGCGCGTTCGTCGACATGAACCGCATTCGCATGGGCAGCCCCGACGGGTGGAAGCAATTCCTCATGCTCTCCGCGCGAAGCAAGGAAGGACGCGCCTCGTTCCGCGCTTTCCACGACGCCAAGCGCATTGCCCACGGCACCGAGCGCAAGCTCGAGATGGTGGAGGCCATCGTCGCCGACGAGTGGGGCCGCCGCACCATCGTCTTCACCAACGACAACGACACCGCCTGGAAGATCTCCCGCCGCCTCCTCGCGCCGTGCATCACCCACCACACCGACACCAAGGAGCGCCGCATGTGGCTCGACGCCTTCGGGGCCGGTGACATCAACGTGATTGTCACCTCGCGCGTGCTCAACGAAGGCGTGGACCTCCCCGCGGCCGAGGTTGCCATTGTGGTGAGCGGTACGGGCACGGTGCGCGAATCCGTTCAGCGACTCGGCCGAATCCTGCGCCCCGCCGCCAACAAGCAGGCCGTATTGTACGAGCTCGTCACCGACGGCACCGCCGAAACCAAGACCTCCGAACGCCGCCGGGAACACGATGCTTACCGGTGATCTCGTTCGGGTGCAGGCCAAGAAGGGCGAGCTCGTGCCGAGCTTCGTCGACCCCGCGTCCGAGCGCTTGATCGAGCGCGCCGACGCGCTGCTCTCGCTCTTCCGCGAGGGCGTGGGCCGGCGCCGCGCCGATCTCGACGACGCCATCGACACCATCGTGGGCGACGGCGTCGATCACAAGCTCACCAAGGGCCTCGTGAAGGTGCTCACCGACAAGTGCGCCTTCGACGTGGCCGCCCCGCTGCCCCCCGCCGAGATCCGCGCCGCCGTGTTCAAGGCCGCCGCGCGCCTCGGCCCCCTCTCCAGCGTCGAGATGGAGGGCGGCCGCCCCACCGTGGCCGACATCTACCGCGTCGTCGGCGAGGCCCTCGGGCTCGATCCCGCCGCCCTCGAAGGCGCGCTCTACGCCGACCACGCCGACCAGCAGGTGCTCACCGAGGTCGACATCCCCTCCGCCCGCTGGCTGCTCGACCGCTACAACGTCGCGCTCGTCCAGTCCGTGCTGCTCAAGTGCAGCGAGCTCCGTGTCACCCTCGTGAAACCCGAGCCCGCCCGCGCGCGCCAACTGATGCGGGCCGCCAAGTTCCACCAGCTCATCTTCGACTGCGCGCCCACCGCGAACGGCTACGAGCTCGCGCTCGACGGCCCCGCGTCGCTCTTCTCCCAAACCAGCCGCTACGGCATGTCACTCGCCAAGTTCTTCCCGGCTGTCCTCCTTCAACCAGGGGAATGGACAGCCACCGCCGTCGCCGACTGGCGCGGCCGCAAGACGATGACGCTCTCGCCCGCATCCAACCTCACTTCGCACTACCGCGACGTCGGCGCCTACGAAACGCGCGAGTCCCTCTGGTTCGAAGAGCGCTTCCTCGCGCTGGACAGCGGCTGGAAGCTCGACCGCGACGTGATGCCGCTCCAACAGGGCGGCCAGGGCGTGGTGGTGCCCGACTTCCGCTTCACCAAGGGCGGCAAGGTGGCCTACCTCGAGATCCTCGGGTTCTGGCGCAAAGGGTCCATCCAACGCCGGCTCGCGCTCCTCGCGCGCCACGGCCCCACGAACCTCGTTGTGGCCGTGAGCAAGAAGCTCGCGGGGGAAGCCGCGGCCGAGCTGCCGGATGCCGTGGTGCCCTTCTCCGAGGTGATCCCGGCGAAGGAAGTGCTGAAGCGCATTGAGGCAATCGCGCGCTGAGTCGGCGATGGGGCGATTGCGGCCCCTTCGGTTGGGCGGCCGGCTCCGCCGCCGCGGCGAGGGCGGCGCCGAGGGGGGCGTCGGCGGCTCCGGACCCCTACCAGGTGAACCACCCGCGTTCGACCACACCCGCGAACACAACGGGCGACTCTCCCACCCACGCCGGAACCCCCGGCGCCATCGACAGGTCGCACGCCGTCGTGAGCGCCCACACCGCCTCGTCGCCGACCGCCGCGCCGGCGACGCCGTGCGCGCTCCACGTCCAGAGCGCCGCGCCGTCGGGCCCCACGGCGGTCTCTCCCTGCGTGACCCACGCGGCGGGCCCCATGGCGGGGTTGCTGTCCCGGGGGGCCGCGCCGCCGTCGTCGGGGGCCCCCGCCGCGTGCTCGGACCACCACGCCACGCGCGGCGCGCCGCCGTCTACCATGCGCAGCCACGCGCCCTCCGCGCGCCCCGCCGCCCCCACGATCACGCCGCCGTCGAGCCCTTCCAACGAGGCGCCGACCGGATCAGGCCCGACCGTCACCTCCGGGTCGGGCGGGGCGGCGGGGTAGGCCACCGCGCGCACCTCGGCGAGCGCGGAGTCGAGCGCGAGGTCGCACCGCGCGGCGAGCGCCGCCTCGAACGACACCGCCGCCGGCCCGTGCTCGCACACCTGGGCGAAGGCCTCCTTGCGCCGCAGCTCCGGCGTCGGGTACGCGACCGGGTCGATTGCGTCGCCGGGATCGGCGTGGTCGTCGCTGATGCCCTCCGCCGCGTCCAGCGCGTGGCACAACTCGTGGACGAGCGCGAGCCGGTAGTCCGCGGCCGCTTCGAGCACGATGGGCTCGCCGGGCGCGGCGTACACGCCGGCGAGGTCGGCGTGGCCGTCAACCGCCGCGGCCACCTCCACGGCGGGCACGCACACGCCGTCGCGGCCTGTCCACGCGGCGAAGTCCGCCACGATGGGCGCGAGGGCCTCGGGCTCGTCGAGCGTCATCTCGGAGAAGGGCGTGCAGGGAGCGCAGGCGACGAAGAGCAGGGCGGCGACGAGCATGCCGCGCGCCGGTGCAGGCTGCGGGCCGGGCGGATGTTGCTGAAATCACGGCGGGTGGGGGTGACGGGCGCCGGGCGCGCTGACGGACGTCTGTCACCGCTCCTGACGGGCGTCGGGTGTCAAGGGGTTGGGGGGTGGGCTTGGGGTGCGGGTGCTTGTTTGAGACCGCCCGCGCGCTACTCGCGCCAGGATCGAACCTCGAGTGGTTCGATGCCTTGTGCGCACCGGTGACGAGATTCCGCCGCCACGGGGTTCGGGAGGGAGCGCCAGTCACCGCTCGAAGGCGGCGAATGCGGCTTTCTGATAACGCGAAGACGGCTGCCGACGTGCGAGGCGGCCTCCGCGCGTCCCCGCGCGGGCCATCTTGGCCGCCGTCCTCCCGGCGTCTTCGCCGAGGGGGCGCATGTCCCGGGCGCACGCGACGAGGCCGACACCCGCGGCGATGCTTCGTGCGCCCGGGCCAGTTCGGGCGTCTTCGCCCGCACTAAGCAACATGTCGCCCAGGTATTTGACGGCGTGCCGTCTCGCGGGGGCGAGGGTGGACGATCCCGCTCTTCGAACAGCACGCAACGTTCCTCGAGCGGTCCGCCGCGAGGGCCGCCACGAGGGCGACAGCCTTGTGGAGGGGGGTGCGGCTGGAGGTTTGAGTTCGAGGCCCCGCATCCGCGTGCGCCTTGGCGGGAGCGATCGTCGCTACGAGCGTCACTTGCGCTTCCGGGGATCCATGCATATGATCCGGAGCGAGGAATGCAGATGCGAACTACCCTCGATATCGACGACCGCGTGATGCGGACCGCTCAGGAGTTCGCTCCCGAGGGGATGACCAAGACGGCAATCATTGAGGAGGGGCTTCGGCTCTTCGCGCAGAAGCAGGCTCAACGGGCAATCGCGGAGGGAGCCGCCTTCACGCCGAACTTCCAGCCGCCGCCCCGGCGCCGCGCGTGATTCTCGCGGACACCAACGCCTGGAGTCGCTACGCCCTGTCGAGGCGGCAACCTGATCCCGACTTCGCGCGGCTGGTCGCCGACGGCGAGATCGTGTGCCACCCGTGGATCTTCGGCGAGCTCATTCTCGGCGGGATTTCGGACCTCGCCTCGCGCAGCATTGCGCAACTCGACTTCATCCCAATCGCGACCCACGAGGAGACCATCACCTTCATTCGACGGTATCGCCCGCAGGGGATCGGGTGGGTGGATGTGAATCTGCTGGTCTCCGCGATCCAGTCGGGGGCGGACCTTCTCACCCTCGACACAGCGCTGAGCGAGAACGCCGCGCTTCACGGGCGTGCTGCCCGCGCCCACTGAGTCACGACGCCAACGATGTAGGATGCCAGGATCCGAGGGAGGACGCAGGTGCTTGAATGGTCGGCAGTCAGCCGTCCTTGGGGCCCGGGACTCGGCGGCGGTCGCTTCTGCGCCTTCCACACGGAGGCCGGCCTGGTGGTTGCGCTCGCCGATGGGGCCGGGAACTCCCGTGGCGGGGCGAGTGCGGCCGAAGCGCTGATTCGTGCGGTGGACCTGGCGGCGCCCTTCTTTCGGAGCGGGCTCAAGGAGTGGGACCTTCAGGCTCTCCTGTTTACGGTGGACGAGGCGCTCGCGCTCGGCGGCGAGGAGACGACCGGGGTGGTGGCCGTGTTCGGCCGATGCCCTGTTCAGGAGTTCTGGGGGGTGCCAGGGTCTCACTCATGTTGACATGCAGGGTCCCCGGGCGAGAGCATCCTCGACCGCGCGCCTTCCGTCGAGTTCTACGGGACGCGGTTCCCGACGAGCCGTATCGGTGGGCAAACGCAAGAAGTCAAAGGTCGAGAACCGGACAACTCGACAAAGGGAGGGGTGTACCGGAAGTCCGAGCCGAACCGGCCGGTGCGCCGTATGTCCGGTTCGAGGTGCGGCCAGCATACCGAGGGCGGGAGCGCGTGGCCATGCTCAGGCGGGCACGGGCCTACAAGCTGTAGAGAAATGCGCTGGCGTTGAACTGACTTAGGGCTCGCCGAAGAATAGTCGATGCCAGTCGCGCGCCGCGACGAGCCGACGGCCCGCACGCCTTGTGAAGATCGACGGGTGCCCGATAAGGATCGGCGAATCTTGGGTTCGAACAATTGCCACCGCTTGACGTCGGGGCGGGCGT
>CAXNIN010000077.1:0-14313 GCA_964202365.1 Myxococcota bacterium
CGCGGCGGCGGGGTGCGCCGAGCCGGGCGGCCGGGCCGCCCGCGCTCCGGTCGCCTGCCGCGCGCCGCGGTCCACACTGCCCCCGGGCGCCGCGCCCCGCTACAGAGGCCCATGCCGCTCACCAGCCTGCCCTTCGACCTGCCCGCCGACCTCGCCGACCTGCGCGCCGCCGATGTCGACGGCGACGGTCGCGACGAGCTCGTGCTCGTGAGCCGGAAGCCCCGCCCGGGGGCGCCGGCCACGGTGAAGCTCACGATTCTCCACTTCGCGCCCAACGGCGCGCTCGGGGGCCGCCGCGAGGTGGATCTCGGGAGCCGCGCCGCGCTCTGGGACATCGCGGCGGGCCTCTGGATTCTCGACAAGGACGGCTTCGCCCGGATCGACCCCGAGACCGGCGCCACCACGCGCATCGCGAAGTTCCCCACCGCGCTCGCGAACCTCGGCCCCACCTCGCCCGCGTGGGCCCCGCTCGCGCACGACCTCGACGGCGCGGGCGCGCCTGAGCTCGTGGGCTGGTCGGCCGGGCGCTACCTCGCGTTCCGCGCCGACGGCGCCGCGTTCGGCAGCGTCGCCGCGCCCGCCGAAGGCGCGCTCGACCTGGACTGGAGCACCGGCGGCGCGCGCGCGAGCAGCACGCTCGCGCCGCCGCCGCTCGCCGTCTCCGACCTCGACGGCGACGGCCTCCTCGACCTCCTCCTCGTCTCCGGGAGCACGCTCGCGGCGTACTCCACCGGCCCGGCCGGCATCGGCGCGCGGGCCGCCACCGTCGGCCTCCCGCTCGATCTCGAGCCCCCCGACGAAGACCCCAAGCCGGGCGAAACGCGGCGCCGCATCAGCGCCGTGTGGTTCGAGGACATCGACGGCGACACGAAGATGGACCTCGGCGTGCAGCGCATCGTGCTCGCGGGGAGCTGGTGGGGCGCTACGGCCGAGCTCGCCTGGGCCAAGGGCCGCGGCGACGGCTTCGGCGCGCTCACCACGATTCCCGTGAACGCCGCCGCGTTCGGGGTGGAATTGCTCGACTTCGACGGCGACGGCGACAAGGACTTCCTGGCGCCGGTGGTGGACATCGGCATCGGCACCGTGGCCCGCGCGCTCGTGGCGCGCTCCGCCCGGGTAGATCTCGCCCTGTTCCGCATGAACGCCGGAAGTTTCGCGCCGTCGAAGGTGCTGCGCGTGTTCGGCTTCCCGCTGGAGCAGCCCGATCGGTTCCAGGCGTCGCTCGACGGCGATGTCGACGGCGACGGCCGCGTGGATCTCGTCACGAACGACGGCACCGACACCGTTCGGGTGTACCGCGGCGCGGACGGCGCGCTCGGGACCACCCCGGCGTTCGAGGCCGCCGTGCGGGTGCCGATCGCCGACGAGACGCTCTTCGTTCACGATCTCACGGGCGACGGCCGCGCCGAGATCGTGGTGTGGGGCCCCAAGGAGCGCACGGGCACCGTGCTTCGGGTTCCCTGAGGTTCGTCGCGTAGCGCTGGCGGCTCGACGCGAGCGCCGGGCGCCGCCCTCCGCTCGGGCGCCCGCGTGGTACATCTCGGCGTGGCTCCGCGCAACGCTTCCATCGACGCCGACGAGTCGGGCGCCACCCGCTGGCGACGCCGCCTCGGGACGGTCGCAGCACTCTTCGTCGCGACGGTGGCGTGGTGCGCGTCGCTGCCGACGCTGATCCCGCTCGCGGTGGGGGTCGACGTTGTCCGCCGCGCCCGCTTCGGCGCCACGCGTTTTGTCGCGCTGATCGCCGTGTACCTCGTGTGCGAGTGCGCCGGGGTGCTCGCGAGCGCGTGGATCTGGCTCACGCGCGGCCGCGACCACGACGCCTGGGTGCAGCGGAACTTCCGGCTTCAAAACTGGTGGGCGGGCACGTTGTTCGCCGCCGGGGCCCGGCTCTACGGCCTCCGCGTGCAGGTTGACGGCGCCGACAGCGTGGCCCCCGGGCCCGTGGTGCTCCTCGTGCGCCACAGCAGCGTGGCCGACACGCTCGTCCCGGCGGTGTTCGTCTCCGCGCGGCGCGGCCTTCTCCTGAAGTACGTACTCAAACGCGAGCTGCTCCTCGACCCCTGCCTCGACATCGTGGGGCAGCGCCTGCCCAACGTCTTCGTGCGGCGCGGCGGCGCGGACCCCGCCCGCGAGGTGGCGAACGTGCGTCGGCTCGCGCAGGACCTCGGGCCCGGCGAGGGCGTGATCGTCTTCCCCGAGGGCACCCGGTTCTCCCCCAAGCGCCGCGCCGAGGCCCTCACGCGGCTCGCCGCGAGCGACCCCGCCCTCGCGCGCCGCGCGGCCGGGCTCACGGCCACGCTCCCGCCTCGCCTCGGCGGCACGCTCGCGCTCCTCGACGCCGCGCCCGACGCCGACGTGGTGGTGTGCGGCCACGTGGGCTTCGACGGCGTGCGCCGCCTCGGCGACCTCTGGAACGGCGCCCTCGTGGGTCGTGCCGTGCACGTCACCTTCTGGCGGTGCCCGCGCGCGACCATCCCCACGGACCGCGCCGGCCAGACCGACTGGCTCTACACCCAGTGGGAGCGCCTCGACGCCTGGGTGAACACCGCGAACGCGCGTGCGACCCAGCCCGCGTCACGGTGAACCCCCGGCGGCTCGCCCCCCCGGGTGGATGCGACTACACCCTGCGGAGGCCCCGCCCCCCGCCGAGACCGTGTAGCACCCGGATGCCCCGCCCCCGATGATCACCGAACGCCAACGCATCGCTACGAACGGCGTCACGCTCGACGTGGGCCTCGCCGGCCCCGCCGACGGCCCGCCGGTGGTGCTCCTCCACGGCTTTCCGGAGACCGGGCGCTGCTGGCGCCACCAGGTGCCCGTGCTCGCCGCGGCCGGGTGGCGGGTGATTGTCCCCGATCAGCGCGGGTACGGCCGAAGCGACAAGCCGGAGGGCACCGCCGCCTACGACATCGACGTGCTCGTGGCCGACATCGTGGGCCTGCTCGCGGCGCTGGGCCACGCCGAGGCGCGGTGGGTGGGCCACGACTGGGGCGGGGCGGTCACGTGGTGGGCCGCCCAGCACCACCCGGAGGTGGTGCGCTGGTTCGTGGTGCTCAACTGCCCGCATCCAACCTTGCTCGCGCGGCACCTGCTCACCCGCCCCGACCAGCTCCGCCGGAGCTGGTACATGCTCCTCTTCCAGGTGCCCGGGCTCGCCGAGCGGTCCATCCGCAAGCACGACTACCGCGGGCTCCAGAACGGCATCGTGCGCACGGCCACGCCGGGCGCGTACCCGCCCGAGGAGCTCGAGGCCTACCGCGAAGCGTGGGCCGAGCCCGGCGCGCTCGAGGCCATGCTCGCATGGTACCGCGCGGGCCGGCGCCTGCTCTGGTCCTGGGACACCACGCCCATCCGGCCGCCGGGGCTCGTGGTGTGGGGCCGACAGGACGCCGCGCTCTCGCCCGCGCTCGCGGAGCCGTCGGTGGCGCTCTGCCGCACGGGCCGGCTCGCCTTCGTGGACGAGGGCACGCACTGGGTGCAGAACGACGCCCCCGCGCGCGTGAACGCGCTCCTGCGGGAGTTCCTCGGCGACCCGTGACGGCAGGCGCGGGCAGCGCGGCGCGCGGCGCCCGTTTCGGGGCCCCCGCGCGCCGCCGCGGCGGGCGTCAGAACGGCTCGACCACCGTGAGCGGCCCGAAGCCGGCGTCCGCGAGCGGCTTCTCGATGACCGCCTTGTCGCCCACGAGCACGATTACGGCCTTCGCGGGGTCGTACGCGGCCATGGCGGCGCGCACGGCGTCCGGCGTGAGGGCCTGCATCGCCGCGAGCTCGCCGCCGAGGGCCGGCGGGGCGAGATCCGCCGCGTGCCAGCTCGCGAACGTGCCGGCAGTGCCCGCGCGGGACTCCATGGCTTCCACCAGATCCTGCCGGTAGGCGGCGCGGGCCTTGGTGACCTCCTCGGCGGACACACCCGCGCGGATGGCGGCGAGCTCGCCCACGAGGTCGGTCATCGCGGGGGCGGTGGCGTCCGTGCGGATGCGCGTCGAGATGACGCGCACGCCGCTCGCGGGGAGCGACTCGACGCGCGCGCGCACGCCGTACGTGTAGCCGCGCTTCTCGCGGAGCAGGGCGTTGAGCCGCGACGTGAACGTGCCGCCGAGCACGATGGTGCCGCCCTTTACGGGCGGCGCCGCGGCGTCTCCGAAGGAGGGGCCGTCGAACATCAGGTAGAACACGGTCTGCGCGCTGCCGGGCTTGTCGACGAGCACGATGGGCGCCTTGTCGCGCGCGGGCACGGGCGGGAGCGCCACCTTCGCGGCGGTGCCGGCCTTCCAAGCCTTGCCGAGCCGCGGCTCCAGCGCGGCCAGGACTTCGTCCTTGGTGACGGCGCCGGCCACGGTAAAGCGGGCGCCGGCGGCTGCCCACGTGTTCTTGTGGTAGGCCTTGGCGTCCTTGAAGGTGACGGCGGCCATTCCCTTCACGGTGCCCTCGGGCGGCCGGCTGTAGGGGTGCGCCGCGCCGAACCACGCGCGCCAGGCCACCTTCGCGGCCACGGCCACGGGCTCGTCCTGGGCGAGCTTGAGGTCGGAAGCGAGGATGCCCCGCTCGCGCGCGAAGTCGACCGCGGTGAGGCGGGGGCGGAGCACGACGTCGGCGAGGAGGTCGAGCGCGGGGCCCATCTTGTCCTTCGCGAAGGACATCGAGATGGTGGAGAACGCCCGACCGGTGTCGACGTCGAGCTGGATGCCGAGGCGCTCCACCTCGGCGGCAAACGCGCGGGCGTCGAGCTTGCCGGCGCCCTGAGTGAGGAGGCGGTCGGCGATGGCGGCCGTGCCTTCCCTGCCGGCGGCGTCGGTGGACGCGCCGCCCGGCACCGTGAGCACGAGCGTCACGAGCGGGAGCGACGGGGCGGAGACCACCCAGACGCCCGCGCCGTTGGAGAGCCGCGCGGCTTCCGGCGTGGGGAGGGCGAACGGGACTTCCGGGCCGACTTCCGGCCGCGGACCGAGAAGATCGACGGGCGGCGGGGGCGCGGGGGCCTCCACCACGGCGGGGGGCGGCGCGGCCTTGGGGGCGCAGGCGAGCACGCCGAGGAGCGCGAGGGCGGCGAGGCGGGCTGGGAACATCACTTGCCCTCCGGGGCGGCCTCGGGGCGTACGATGACGCGCCCGGCGAGGTCGGGTTTGAGCCAGGTGGCGGCGGCCTTGCTGAGCCCCTCGGAGGTGGCCCCGCGGAACCGCGCGAGATCCTTCTGGAGGTAGTCGGGCGAGCCGGTGTAGGCGTCCCACTCGTTGAGCTGCGTGGCGCGCTGCAGCAGCGACTCCAGCCCCGCGAGGAAGCCGTACTCGAAGTTGTTCTTGAGGCGCTCCATCTCCGCGGCGGAGGGCGGCGCCTTCGCGAGCGCGCCGATCTCCGCGAGGATCGCGCCCTCGAGGCGCTCGACCGCGACGTTGTCCATCGCGGTGGCCGATACGAGCAGCGCGCTGCCGAGCTGCGTCGGCATCTGCATGACGGTCACGTCCTGCGCGAGGCCCTCGACGACGAGCGCTTCGTAGAGGCGGCTCGACTCGCCGTCTCCGAGGAGCGACGCGATGAGCTGGAGCTCGGCGTCCTCCGGGGCGTAGGCCGCGGGCGTGTGCCAGAAGAGGTTCACCTGGGGGAACTGCACCTGGTCGACCACGTCGACGCGCGCCTTCTGGGGCGCGAGCACCGGCGCCGGCGTGGGGCGGGCCGGGAGCGGGCGGGCCGGGATCTTCCCGAAGTACTGGGCGATGATCGGCTTGATGGTGGCGGAGTCGAAGTCCCCGGCGACCACGAGCGACGCGTTGTTCGGCACGTACCACGTGGCGAAGAAGTCCTTCACGTCCTGCAGGGAGGCGGCCTGGAGATCCTCGTGGCTGCCGATGACCGTGTGCGCGTACGGGTGGCCCGCCGGGTACAGCAGCGTGGGCACTTCGAGCCAGGCGACGCCGTAGGGCTCGTCCTCGTAGGACTGCCGGCGTTCGTTGCGGACGACTTCGCGCTGGAGATCCACCTTCTCCTGCGTCATCGCCTTGCCGAGGGCCTCCATGCGGTCGGCTTCCATCCACAGGAAGGTCGGCAGCAGGTTGGGCGGCCCGACCTCGAAGTAGTTGGTGGCGTCTTCCATGGTCCAGGCGTTGTTGGAGCCGCCGTAGGCTTCCATCACCTGGTCGAACCCGCTGCCCGGCAGGCGGTCCGTGCCCATGAACATGAGGTGCTCGAAGAGGTGGGCGAAGCCGGAGCGCCCGGGCGCCTCGTCCTTGCTGCCCACCTGGTACCAGATGTCGACCACCACCTGGGGGAGGCTGTGGTCCTCGTGGAGGATCACCTGGAGCCCGTTCTCGAGCTCGTAGCGTTCGAAGGAGATGTCCTGCGCGAAGGCGGGCAGGACGAGCAGCGCGAGCATCGACGCTCCGGAGAGGAGCAGCCGCCTATCCCGCCGACCGCCCCTAGTGCGACGTGCCGCCGTGCTTCTTGTCCTCGAGCCAGCGCTCGGCCTCGATGGCCGCCGCGCAGCCGCTGCCCGCCGCGGTGACGGCCTGGCGGTAGTAGTGATCCTGGGCGTCGCCACAGGCGAACACGCCGGGGATGTTCGTGGACGTGCGCCCCGGGGCGGTCTTGAGGTAGCCGTTCTCGTCGTGGTCGATCCAGTCGAGGAACGGCCGCGTGTTGGGCTGGTGCCCGATGCCGAGGAACATGCCCGTGACCGGCTTCACGTGCTCTTCGCCGGTGACGACGTTCTTGATGCGGACGGCCTCGACGGCCTTCTCGCCGATCACCTCGGTGACCTCGGAGTTCCAGACGAACTCGAGCTTCGGGTTCGCGAAGGCGCGGTCCTGCATGACCTTGCTGGCGCGCAGCGTGTCGCGACGGACGATGCAGTACACCTTCTTCGCGAACTTCGTGAGGAAGGTGGCTTCTTCCATCGCGGTGTCGCCGCCGCCGACGACGCAGATCTCGGCGCCCTTGAAGAAGAAGCCGTCGCACGTGGCGCAGGCGCTCACGCCGTAGCCGCGGAGCCGCGTCTCGCTCTCGAGCCCGAGGTACTTCGCCGAGGCGCCGCTGCCGATGATGAGCACCTCCGCCTCGATGACCTGGCCGTTGTCGGTGTGGAGGACGAACGGGTGCTTCGAGAGGTCGCACGAGGCGACGGCGTCGAACTCGAAGCGGGTGCCGAAGCGCTCGACCTGGGCGCGCATGCGCTCCATGAGCTCGGGACCGAGGATACCTTCGGGGAAACCGGGGAAGTTGTCGACGTCGGTGGTGATGGTGAGCTGACCGCCGGGCTGGAGGCCCTCGAGCACGAGCGGCTCGAGGTTGGCGCGCGCGGTGTAGAGGGCGGCGGTGAGGCCAGCGGGGCCGGAGCCGAGGATGACGACCTTTTCGTGACGCATGCGGCGCCCTTTATCCAGTGCAGCGCCGGCGCGCAGCCGAACACACGCGCGAGCCGGACGCCGGGCGCCCGGATAACAGGCGAACACCCATGCCACCCCGCGAACTCGCGCTCCTCGCCCGCGCTCCCCGCCCAGAGACGATCGACGGCGTGGTGGCGAGGCTGCACGCCATCGAAGCCGCCCTCCCCGAGCAAAATGGCATCGCGACGTTCAACCGCCTCTACCGCTGGACGACGGAGAACGTCGGCCTCGCGGTGAAGCAGGAGCGGTTCCAGAAGTGCAACGCGATGGAGGCGCTGGACGTGCGCTTCGCGTGCCTCTATTTCGACGCGGTGGACGCCTGGGCGGAAGCGCGCGCGGTGCCCGGCGCCTGGCAGCCGTTGTTCGACCACGCGGAGAACCCCGAGGTGGGGTCGCTCCGGTTCGCGCTCGCGGGGATGAACGCCCACATCAGCCGCGACCTCGCGGTGGCCGTGGCCGAGAGCCAGGACGAGCGGCCCGACGAGGACTCCGCGGAATACCTCGACTATGTCCTCGTGAACCAGGTGCTCGAGGCCACGAGCGACCAGGTGCGCGGCCGCATCCTCCCGGCGACGCTCACGGAGATCGACACGGCGCTCGGCGAAGCCGACGACGCCCTGATCATCGGCGCGATGGCGACCGCCCGGAAGGCGGCGTGGGAGGGCGCGCAGGTGCTCTGGCATCTAAGGCCGACCGAGGTTCTCTACCGCCGCGCGCTCCAGGGCCTGGACTTCGTGGTGGGCACCACCTCGCGGGTAATCCTCTTCGATCCCGATTTGCCCAGCTTTGGCGGGCTGCGGGAGCGGTTGGAGGCGAAGCTCGGCGAGCACGAGGCGTAGGCCGTGGATGCGGGGGCGGGAGCGGTGTTAGGGGGGCGTTCAATCCGTCATCCACGCCACTGGGAGCCCTCGATGCCCGCGATCTCCGATTCGATCCTCGACGCTATCGGAAACACCCCGCTCGTGCGGCTGCGCACCGTGGGCAAGTCCACCGGCTGCGAGATCCTCGTGAAGTGCGAGTACCTCAACGCCGGCGGCTCCGTGAAGGATCGCATCGGGCGCCGCATGGTGCTCGAGGCCGAGAAGTCCGGCCGCATCAAGCCGGGCGACACGCTCATCGAGCCGACGAGCGGCAACACCGGCATCGGCATGGCGCTCGCGGCCGCCGTGCGCGGCTACCGCATGGTCATCACCATGCCCGAGAAGATGAGCAAGGAGAAGCAGGTGGTGCTCGAAGCGCTCGGCGCCGAGATCATCCGCACGCCGACCGAGGCCGCGTGGGACGCGCCCGAGAGCCACATCGGGGTGGCGAACCAGCTCCAGAAGATCCTGCCGAACGCGCACATCCTCAACCAGTACGGCAACCCGGACAACCCGAACGCCCACTTCGAGGGGACGGGCAAGGAGATCGTCGAGCAGACCGGCGGGAAGATCGACATCCTCGTGCTCACCGCGGGCACCGGCGGCACGCTCTCCGGCATCGCCCGCCGCGTGAAGCAGGACATCCCGGGCGTGCGCGTGGTCGGCGTCGATCCCGTGGGTTCCATCCTCGCCGGCCCGGCCGCCATCGGGAGCTACAAGGTGGAGGGTATCGGGTACGACTTCATCCCCGACGTGCTCGACCGCGACATCGTGGACGAATGGGTGAAGACCGAGGACCGCGAGAGCTTCTTGATGGCCCGCCGCCTGATCCGCAAGGAAGGCATGCTCATCGGCGGGAGTACCGGCTCGGCCGTCTGGGCGGCCGTGCAGATGGCCAAGAAGTACGGGCCGAACAAGCGCGTCGTCACCCTCGCGCCGGACTCCGTGCGCAACTACATGACGAGGTTCCTCGACGACGCGTGGATGCGGTCGAACGGCTTCGTGGAGCGGAGCTGGGAAACGGCTTCCGTCGGCGAACTCCTGCGTTCGCTGCAGCGCTCCGAGGTGGTGACCGCCGAGAGCCGCCACACGGTGGCCGAGGCGGTGAAGCGAATGAAGGCGAAGGGCGTGAGCCAGCTCCCCATCGTGGACGACGGGCGCGTGGTCGGCATCCTCACCGAGTCGGACGTGCTCGGGAAGCTGGTGGACGGCCGCGCGTCGCTCGAGAGCGCGGTGGCCGAGGTGATGTTCCGCAAGGTGACCACGGTGCACGAGAGCGATGACGCCTCGGTGCTCACCGAGACCTTCGCTCAGGGCCTGGTCGCCGTTGTCGTCGATGAGGACCGCGCGCTCCGCGGCGTGCTCACCAAGCTCGACCTCGTCGACTTCCTGACGCGCAACCCCCGCGAAGGCACGTAACGGCCGGGCGCCCGCGCGGCGCCCGGCGGGCCACACCCGGCTTCGTCAGCTCGCGACCTCGCCGACCCACTGCACGGACTGCACGGACCAGGGGCCGTCGGCGCGCGCGTTTGCGACCCGGAGCGCGCGACGCGCGGCGTCCACGACGTCGCCCGCGAGCACGACGAACCGCACCACCCGCTCCCCGCGGGAGCAGGACACGGCGTACGCGCTCAAGGTTTCCGCGGCCAGCGCGGCTGGCGCGGGGCCGTCGCTCGGCCGCGGCGCCGCGGCGCTCGCGGGCTTCGGGGCCGGCGGGGCGGGCTTCGGCGGGGGCGCCCCCTCCGCGCGCGGCTTGCCGGTGAACCGGTACCCGTCGTACGCGGGGATGCCGCGCTGCGCCCGAAACCGGGCCACCTGCCAGCGGCCCACGCCGGCCTTGTCCGCGATGGCGGAGTCCGGGACGCGCCCGAGCTCGGCTGCGAAGGCCTCGACGGGGTCGACCGCGGCGCGCGGCGACGGGCTCGCCGCGCCGTCGGACGACGACGGCAGGCCGGACCGCGGCTTGCGGCCGGGCTTTCCGGGCGCCTTCGACACGCCGGCCTCCAGGACCGCGCGGCGGAGCACGGCCTCGGGAACGCGGAACCGCGTGGAGAGCGCGCCCCACCCCATGGAGTCCTTCACCGCGAGGAACTCGGGCCACCAGGCCGCTAAGCGGATGTCGGAGGGCGAAGTGAAACGCATCGTGGGTGAACTCCCCGCGTGAGTGTGCGGGAAGTCCCGCACACGGCGCAACCCGAGCGGTCGAGAATCACCGTGCCGGCCGGGGGCACAGGCGGAAACCAATATCATTGCGTGTCGACGCGCATACGGGCTATCCCGATGTTTCGCCCTCCCCCTAGGGGCGGTCGTTGGACACCCACCTCTCTTCGACGGAGACGGCCTCGATTGCGTCCTCCGGGGTGGTCGCGGCGACGAGCGCGGCGGGGAGCGCGCCGCGCGCGAGGAGCGCCACGCGGCCGAGCAGCGCGACGCTGCCGTCCCCGAGCCCGCAGAGCACGACGAGGACGTTGACGGGGAGGCCGTCCGGGCCGGGGGCGAGCGGCGTCGCGAGCGTGAGCAGCGCCGCGACCGGGGGGCCGCCGGGCGCGCACGTGTGCGGGACGGCCACCCCGCGGCCGACCGCCGTGGGCGCCGCGGCCTCGCGGGAGCGGAGCGCGGTCGCGAGCGCGGCGGCCGACACGTTCGGGAACGCCGGCGCGATGCGCGAGGC
Organism: Myxococcota bacterium; assembly: GCA_964202365.1. Classification (GTDB taxonomy): domain Bacteria; phylum Myxococcota_A; class UBA796; order UBA796; family SXON01; genus CAJBVW01. The sequence goes on from CAXNIN010000077.1 coordinate 10,911, forward strand.
GGCGAGGTCGATCGCGTCGTCGAGCTCGTCGCAGCGCACCCCGAGGACGACGCGCTCGGGCGCGAGGAGCGCGTGGAGCGGCGGCGCCGCGGCGGTCCAGCCGCGCGCGTCGGGGAACTCGGCCTCGACGAACGCGAGGACACGCGCGACCTGCGCGGACGTGAGCCGCCGGCGCGCGATCTCGAGGAAGAGGCGGTTCGCCGAGGGTACCTCCGCGAGGTACCCGGCGACGGCGGGCTCCATGCGCTCGGCGAGCTCGAGGAGCAGGGACGGCGGCACGCGGAGCGCCTGGGCGATCGCGATGACGCGGTCCGGCGTGGGCGCGGGATCGTGGCCGTTCTCCACGCGCGAGAGGTAGGCGCTCGACACGCCCACCGTGCTCGCGAGGCCGCGCAGGCTGGCCCCGGAGTCGACCCGGAGGAGCCGGAGGACGGCGCCGAACATCAGCCGCGCCGCCCGGGCCGCACGAAGAGCACGGACGCGCCTTCCGGAACCGGAGCGCCGATGGGCGCCACGACGAGCGTGTCCCGCCCGACGGCGTCCACCACCGCGACCCCCGCCCCCGCGAGCCGGCCCGCGACGCGGTTCACGGCGTCGTCGCCCGTGCCGACAACCATCACGCCGCCCACGTCGGTGAGCCCGCGGTCGAGGAGCACGGCCACGTCCGCCGTGGACTCGGCGAGCACGCGCCGCACCACGCCGCCGAGCTCCCCTTCGACGAGGAGCGGGCGGTGGGTGCCCAGGATGACGAGGTTCGCGGCCTTCGCTTCGGCGACGCGCACGATGTCCCGGGCGGGGTCCTCCGCGACGAACGACAGTGGCCGCACGACGACACCGTAGGCGGCCGCGCGTTCCTTCACGATGGTGAGCGGCTCGACGTCGCGGTGGTCGGGCTCGCCGGCGAGGTAGGCGGAGGGGCGATCGGACCGCACGACGTGCACCGCGAGGAGCGCCTCTCCCGGCCCCACGAGGCGACGCCCGACGGCGACGAGCGCAGGCACGAGCGCGGGGTCGGACACGCAGACCAGGGTGGGCGTGGGCGCGGAGGGCTCGGGTTCCGGCTCGGGCTCCATGTCGCGGAGCATCTCCGCGCGCGGGAAGATCCACTCGAGCAGCGGCGACGTGATCCAGGTGGTCACGAGCGCCATGATGACCATCATCGTGAACAGTCGCGGCGAGATGACGCCGAGGTCGAGGCCCACGTTGAGGACGATGAGCTCCATCAGGCCGCGCGTGTTCATGAGCACGCCGATGGCGCTGGCCTCACGCCACTTCATGCCGACGAGCCGGGCCGCGATGGCGCTGCCGCCGAACTTCCCGAGGCACGCGACGAAGACGACGACGGCGCACCAGGCCCAGTCGTTCCAGTCGTCGAGCAGGCCGATCTTGGTGCGCAGGCCGCTGTACGCGAAGAACAGCGGGAGGAGCACGATGGTGACGAAGTCCTCGATCTTCTCGGTGAGCGCGTGCGTGAGCCCGCCGCCGCGCGGCATCACCGCGCCGAGCAGGAACGCGCCGAACAACGCGTGGATGCCGATGACCTCGGTGGTGGTCGCGGAGAGGAGCACGAGGAAGAACGCGATCGCGACGGTCTCCGCGGAGATCGCCTGCCCCTGGCGCGGGCCGAGGCGCTGGAGGAGCGGACGCACGCCCCACCACACGACCGCGATGAACACGATGGACAGCACGGTCGTGACGATCCCGGAGACGAGCCCCTCCGCGCGCGCGATCGAGACGACGAACGCGAGGATGCACCACGCGGTGACGTCGTCGACGGCGGCGCAGGAGAGCGTGACCGCGCCGATGCGTGTTCGCAGCACGCCGCGCTCCGCGAGGATGCGCGCGAGCACCGGGAACGCCGTGATGCTCATGGCGGCGCCGAGGAAGAGCGCGAACGGGACGAACGCCACGCCCGCGGGGGCGAAGTGTCCGCTCTCGTGGAGCGGGACGGCGAGGAGCGCGCCGAGCCCGAACGGCGCCACGATGCTGGCCCAACTGATGGCGAGCGACTGGTGGCCCTTCCCCTTGAGGAGGCGCGTGTCGAACTCGAGCCCGACGAGGAACATGAAGAAGACGAGCCCGAGCTGCGCGACGAGCGAGAGCCCCGCCATCGAGCTCTCCGGGAACAACCAGTCCATCCCCTCGGGCCACAGGAGGCCGAGCAGGGAGGGCCCGAGCACGATGCCGGCGACGACCTCCGCGATGACGGTGGGCTGGCCCAGGCGGCGCACGACGCGGGCGAGCACGCGCGCCGTGAAGACGACGACGGCGATCTGAATCAGGAGGAGGGCGATGGGGGGCAGGGAGCCGTGCACCAGCAGTCCGGAGCGATAAGTGACTCCTTATCACAACGGCGCGTCGGTTGGGCCCGAGGCGCTACCCCTTGGACGAACGCGCCTTCACAGACCACGTGAAGGTGAAGCGGCTCACCTCTTCGCCGTTGTCCAGCCGCCCGACCGTCTCCAGGACGATGGCGCGCGCTTCCCCCGTGGCGCGGGCTTCGCGGAAGGCGGCGAACACCGCGGGCCCCCCGTCGCACACGAAGGTCGCGGTGGAGGTGGCCTTCTTGCCGAACGTGGCCTTCATGTCGACGATGAGGGTGGAGAACGGCACGTCCGAGTCCGCCGCGGCGAGGAGCACGAGCGCCCCGGTGGAGAGCTCGGCCGCCATCGCCTGCGCCGCGAAGTACGTGGACTTGAAGGGGTTCTGGCTCCGCCAGCCGTACGGCACCGTCGTGACGCACTTCTCCGCGTCGAGCGCGCGGAGCCCCACCCCCGCGAAGAGCGCGGCGGGGAGCTTCGCCAGCATCCAGAAGGAGAAGAGGAGCGGGCTCTGAACCTGCGACTGGAGCTTGGCGGCGGCGGGAGACAGCGACATGCGCGGGCTCTATCCCGGCGGGGCACGGAGCCGCCTCCGCCCGGACGACGCACCCCGTCGCCGCAGCGGCCGCGCGCCGCGCGCGGTCCGGCTGCCCACGCGCGGATAGACCGCTCTCCGCATGGACCTGCGCGCCACCCTCGAGATCGAAGCACGCCGGCTCGGCTTCGGGCGCATTCGTGTCGCCGAGGCCGGCCCCGCCGCGCGTTTCGACCGGTACGACGCGTTTCTGGCCGCAGGGCACCACGCCTCGATGGGGTGGCTGGCCGACTCCCGCGACACGCGCGCCGACCCCACCACGCTCCTGCCCGGCGCGCAATCCGTGGTCGTGCTCGCGATGGACTACGCGCGGCCTGCCCCGCCCGACCCCGGTGGCCTCACGGGGCGCGTGGCCTGCTACGCCTGGGGGCGCGACTACCACGCGCTGATCGGCCTGCGCGTGCGCCACCTGCGGCGCGCGCTCGAGGCGGCGGCCCCCGGGCTGCGCACGTGGGGCGGCGTGGACTCGGGCCCGGTGTGGGAGCGC
>CAXNIN010000078.1:0-14079 GCA_964202365.1 Myxococcota bacterium
CCGCGCGCGCCGCCGAGCCCGCCCCGGTCGTGGAGGCCGCGCCCGTCGTGGCGGCCGTCGTGGCCGCCGCCGCCTTCGCGGTGGACGAGCCCGCCGCCGAGCCTGCTCCCCGCGCGGAGGCCGCCCCCCCCGTGGAACTCGCGCCCGCCGTGGAAGAGGCCGAGCAGCCCGTCATGGTGGCGATCGAGGTCGACGATCTCGAAGAGGAAGAGGCGGACGTCCTGCAGGTGGAGGTCCCCGTCGCCGCGCAGGTCGACGCGCGCGACGACGTGAACAAGATCCCCGAGCACCCGCTTCATAAGCAGCTCGTGGAGGCGGTCACCCGCATCGGCGAGAGCTACGCCGACGCCGAGCTCCCCCCGGCCGTGAATCACCTCATGTCGCTCATCGAGACGCGCTCCTACGACCGCGTGCGCGCCGAGATCACGACGATTTGGTCGGATCTGCTCAAGTACCACCAGAAGAAGGGCCTGCGCATCCAGCACCAGGTCACCACCACTTTCAACACGATCAACTCGCTCGTGAAGAAGATGTAGGTCGGGGCGGCGGGCGCGCCGTGCGATAGCTCCTCCGGGCATGATCGCACTCGCGCTCGCCACGCTCCTCGCGCGCTCCGCCTCGGCGGACCCCGGCGGCGCGCCTTCCGAACCCGGACCTCGCCCCGTCGTCGTCTCCGCCGCCGTGCGCCCCCTCCTCGCGCCCGCGTCGGCCGCGGTCGCCGGCTCGCTCGCCTCGGCCGAGCCCGCCGCGCGCATCGCCGCGGCGCGCGTCCTCTCGGCCGACGCCGCCGCGCTCGACCTCCTCGCGGCCGCGCTCGACCGCGAGACCGACGCCGCCGCCCGGCGCGCGCTCACCGACGCGCTCGCCCGGCTCCCCCTCACCGACGATCAGCTCCTCGCCGCCGTGCGCACGAGCGAGGTGCCGACCGCGCGGGCGTACGCCGCGCACGCGCTCGCCCGCCTCCCGACGGACGCCGCGACCGCCGCGCTGCTCGCCGCAACCGCCGACAGTTCGGTGGTCGTCCGCACGGAGGCGTACCGCGCGCTCGGGGTCGCGGGGGATCGCGTGGCGATGAACGCGCTGGTCACCGCCGCGCTCCGGGAGCCCGCGCCGGTCGCGCGCGCCGCCGCCGCCACCGCGGCCGAGGCGCTCGCCGGGGCCCCCACGGTGCTCCCCGACATCGGCCCCGACATCGCCACCGTGCGCACCGGCCACCCCGACGCCCGGCCCGCCGCCGCGCGCCGCCTGGGCGAGTCCGGCGACCGCCGCGCCTACGAGCCCCTCCTCGCCCTCGCCCGCTCCACCGAGCCCGCGTCCGGCCAGGCCGGCGTCACCGCGCTCGGGCGCCTCGGGGAAGCCCGCGCGGTGCCTTCGCTCCTCGCCCTGCTCGGAACCTCCCGCGGCCGCGCCCGGTACGCGGTGCTCGCCGCCCTCGCGGAGCTCCGCGACGAGTCTTCGGCCGACGCCGTGACCGCGCTGCTCCGCGACACCGACCCCGCGAGCCGCCAGCTCGCGGTCCGCGCGCTCGGCTGGATCGCCCCTGACGATCTCTTTGCACGCCTCGCCCCGGCCGCCACGGACGCCGTCGAGGAGGTGCGGGCGGAGGTGCTCCAGGTGGTCGCCCGGAGCACGTCGCCCACCCGCGTGGCGGCCCTCCAGCGCGCGCTCCGCGACGCCTCCCCTTTCGTGCGCGCCGAGGCCGTGCGGCTCTCCGCGGACGCCGGGATGACCGACCGCATCCCCGCGCTGCTCGCGGACCCCGACGCCCTCGTGCGCCTCGCCGCCGCGGACGCCCTCCTCGCGCTCCGTCCGCCGGGCGCAGCGGAGGCCGTCCGGGCCGCCGCGAAGCGGGCTCGGGACCCCGAGGAGAGGGCCCAGCTCGACGAAGTAGCGGCCCGGCTCGAAGGCGGCGGGTTGCCGATGCCCGCGGCACCCCAGTAGAATGACGGCCCGCCCCAGGTCGACCATGTCTCTGCTGGCTCTCACGCTGCTCGCCGGCTGCAACAGCTACGAGCTCTTCCGCGTCACCGGCTACGAGCAGGCCAGCTTCAGCAACGACGCCGACATTCTGTTCATCATCGACAACTCGCAGTCGATGGCCGAAGAGTCGACTGCGCTCGCCTCGAACTTCGATCGGTTCGTCGGCAAGCTGACCAACACGGAGGGCGGCTCCAACGTCCCCACCGTCACCCTCGCCGACGCCGTGGACAACTACATCCGCGAGACCGCGGGCGGCGAGCTGTTCATCGACTACCAGCTCGCCATCACCACGAGCTCGGTCTACTACGACGATGGCGCCAGCCCGGAGATCGAGCCGGGCGAGGCGGGCACGCTCGCGTACGACTCCGCCTCCGACGTCCCCAGCGTCATCGGCCGCGGCGCCTCCGACTCCGCCCTCGCCTTCCAGACCAACCTCCTGTGCGAGGCGACGTGCTGGGAGTCGAGCATGCCGTCGAACCCCGACTACGTCTGCGGCGACCCCCTCGAGGGCGATATCTCCGAGGACTACCTCGACTGCCTCTGCGGCGTGGACGAGTGGAAGAACCACTGCGGCACCGGCCAGGAACAGGGCCTCGAAGCCGCGTACATGGCCCTCTGCCGCGCCACCGACAGCCCGCCCGACGACTGCTACACCTTCCCCGAGGGCTCCGCGCAGGCCTTCCAGAGCGGCGACGAGGGCAGCAACGCCGGCCTCCTCCGCGAGGGCGCCCGCACGCTCATCGTCATGGTGACCGACGAAGGCGACGGCTCGCTCCGCAAGGACGGCACGGAGGAGCCCGCGGTGCCCGGCGACGTGGACGAGGTGGTGGAGGAGTACGTCGATCTCTTCGAGGACATGCCGAACATCGTGCGCTTCGCCGTGATCGGCCCCAACTGGGACGGCACGAACGGCCTCTGCCTCGACAGCGCCCAGACCTGGGGCGTGGAGCGGTACCAGGGCATCGTGGAGGCCACCAACGGCCTCTACATCCCCATCACCGACAGCGACGCCGCCTGCACGCCCGCCGACTTCGGCACGAGCCTCGAGCAGCTCGGCGAGCTGCTCTCGAACCTCCTCACCTTCTTCCCGCTCCAGTCCGTGCCGGACGTCGCGTCCATCGAGGCGTACGTCGACGGCGAGCTGGTGGAACAGGCCGAGCTGGTGGACGACGAGTACGTCGACGGGTGGAGCTACGACGCGTCGGAGAACGCCGTGAGCTTCCACGGTTCGGCGGTCCCGGACTACAACCAGGACGTTCGCATCTTCTATCGCCCGCTCGGCGGCACGCCGCGCGAGCTCCCCTTCTAAGGCCACACACTTCCCCGGATCAGCGATGCTCACCCTGCTGGCCTCCCTCGCGCTCGCCGCCGAGCCCGCCGCGCCCGTCGACATCGGCGTGCTCAAGAATTCCGACATCCGCGTGGTGCAGAAGGTCCTCTACACGAAGGAAGACCGCCTCGAGCTCGGCGCCGCCCTCGGCATCATGCCGTTCGACGGCTTCACCGTGGCCCCGCAGCTCGCGTTGTCCGGCACCACGCACCTCTCCGAGCAGATCGGCATCGAGCTGCAGATCGGCGGCGGCTACGGTTTTAAGACCGCGCGGTACGAGCTCCTCGAGAGCCCCACGTACGGCGTGGCGGTGGAAGCCTACCGGTACCTCGCGAGCGTGCAGGGCGACATTCAGTGGTCGCCCATCTACGCCAAGATGAACCTCGGGAACGGCACGATCCTCCACCACGACGTGTACCTGCTCGCCGGGCTAGGGGCGACGCTCGAGCAGTCGGTGTTCCCGTCGGGCGAGATCACCATCGCCCCGACCATCCCCATCGGCGTGGGCGCCCGCGTCTACCTCAACCCGAACACCGCGCTCCGGGTCGAGCTCCGCGACAACCTCATGGTCGAGAACCGCGTGCAGTCCGGCACCTGGGCGTTCAAGCAGAACGCCGCCTTCTCCGTTGGTCTCGCGTTCTTCGGCCCGGCGAAGAAGTGATGCGCCGCGCCCTGCTGCTCGCGCTCCTGGTCGCCCCGCTCTCGGGTGTCGAAGCCGCGCCCAAGGAGAAGGCCCCCGCGAAGAGCGCGCCGACGCAGGCCAGCGCGCCCGCGCCGAGTTCGTCGCCCGCCAAGGACGCCGTGCGCCTCGAGCAGGCCCGCGCCGCGGCCTTCGCCGAGTACGAAACCCAGCTCGCGAGCGGCCAGAAGGCCCGCGCGGCCGACGCCCTCGTCGCGATCGTCGACAACGCGGAGCTCACCGCGTTTCACGGCGAAGCGTACGGCAAGCTCGGGGATCTCTTCCTCCAGCTCGACCTCCCCTACGCCGCCGTCACCGCGTGGACCCGCGCGTTCGGCGCCGCCAACGAGACGAACGTCGCCGAGATCGGCCTCTACGTGCCGAAGGCCCTCGCCACCGCCCGCAAGGTGGGCGACGCCGCCATCCTCCAGGAGCCGTTCTCCAAGAACCTCGGCCTCGCCCGCACGGAAGACGTCCGCGGCGAGATGGCGTACCTCGCCGCCAAGGAAGCGTTCCACGACAAGAGCTACGGGCTCGCGCTCGGCATGCTCAAGATGGTGAAGGAAGGCGACCCCGTCTACCCGGACGCCAAGGCGCTCGAAGGTGTGGTCTTCAACCAGCAGGCCCGCCCCACGGACGCCCTCACCCCGCTCGAGGCCGCCCAGAAGACCGGCCGCGACAAGGACGTGCGCTTCAAGGACCTCGTGTCGCTGAACCTCGCGCGTTCCTACTACGCCGCCGAGAACTACCCGCGCGCCATCCAGGCCTACGCCGCCGTGTCGCGCGGCAGCGAATTCTGGCCGCAGGCGCAGTTCGAGCGCGCGTGGGCCCACTTCCGCATCGACGACATCAACGGCACCCTCGCCGTCCTGTACTCGCTCGACACGCCGTTCTTCGGGGACTGGTACTTCCCCGAAGCCGACCTGTTGCGCATCTACTCGATGTTCCTGATGTGCAAGTTCCCCGAAGCGAACAAGGAGATCGACGCCTTCCGCGCCGACTACAAGGTGACGTTCGACGCCCTCCAGGGCTGGTCGGGCAAGTCCCCCAAGGACACCTTCGACCTCGTCCGCACCTTCGTCGAGACCGGCAAGCACGATCCGCTCCCCCTCTCGATCCTCCGGCCGTACGCCTCCGAGGAACGCGTGCTCGCCTCGATCGCCGCGGTGAAGAGCGCCAACGACGAGCTCAAGCGCATGAAGGCGCTGAGCGCGAACCCGTTCACCGAGGCCGCTCGGGCGTGGGTGACCGAGCGTCGCAACGCCCTCATCGACAGCGAAGGCAAGCGCATCGGCGCGCGCATCTCCGAGCAGGAATCGCAGATCGGGACCATGCTCGGCGACACCGAGATCTTCACGCTCGACATCCTGCGCATGAAGACCATGATGTACGAGCAGGCCGCCAACACCGGCATGTCGCTCGACGCCGCCCGCACCGTGAAGCGCGAAGACCGCGTTCGCAAGGGCTGGCGGGAGTGGCCCTTCGAAGGCGAGCTCTGGGCGGACGAGCTTGGGTATTACCGGGTCGACGCCGTGCCCGAGTGCCCGGCCGGCATGCGGAAGAGCCAGTAGGGGTTGGGGCGGGGGGCGCGCCCCCCGCAACGCCCCCGCTCTCCGACGCGCAGCGGCTCACTTCCCGTTGAGCGCCCAGTTGTACTCGGCGTACACCATGCGGTACCCGCCCCGGCGGAGAGCGTCGGCTTTGTCCGGGGCGTACGCCGCGATGAAGTTCGCGGCCGCCTCCTGTTTGCCGTCCAGCCCCGGGATGTCGAACCGCGCCGTGCCGTAGCCGGCCAAGAAGTCGTCGCCGAACCAGTCGAAGATCGCGTTCACCGTGAGCACGCCGCCCGCGAGCGTGGCGGCGGCGGCCCACGCGCGCGACACCGCGTCGAGCTGGGCGTCGAGCCGCGCGGCGGTGAACACGGTGGACGCGAGCGGCGGGCACCCCACGGCGGCGCAGTTCACCGCGGCGTGGATGCGCGGGTCGCCCATGGGGCGGAGCAGGGTGTGCTCGAGCTCGTCGAGCGTGCGGTCCGCGCCGGCCACGCGGAAGCGGCGCGTGCTCCACACCTTGCCGCCGTCGAGGTCGCGAATCGACTTCAGCGGGTAGTTGTCGGCCACGAGATCGAGCGTGACCGCGTTGTAGGCGTTGATGAGGAACGCCTTCTTCTCGGCGGCCGGCAGGGCGGAGAGCGAGACCGTGCCAATCTCGGCGAGGTAGGCGTCGAGCTTCTGCGGGGCGGCGCGAAGCCCGGCGTAGTCCACCCGCCCGCCGGACACCCGCCCGGTGAGGGCGTCCTGGAGCTTGGTGTGGGCGGGGTCCATCGCGAGGGCGAGGCCGAAGAGGAAGGACAACACGGCGGCTCCGGGAGCGCTCTCTCGATAACGCGCGACCCGGTCCGTCCCTTCGGCCCGCGTTAGGGTGCCGGAATGGCGCTCGCGCTGACCATCGGCATCGGCTCGGTTCTGCTCCTCGTGGCGCTCGCCGTGCACGTGATCCGGCTCTCCTCGGATGGATGACGCCGGCCCCACCTTCGCCTGCCCGTGGGACGAGCACCTCGCCGCCTACGGCCCGCCGTCGCTCTTCACGCTCGACCCCAAGGGGTTCCTGCGCGTCGACCCCGAGCGCACCCGCGAGTGCTACCTGCTCATCGGCGAGCCCGAGGGGCGGGACCCCGGCCACTTCGTCCTGACGGACCGGACGACGGGCCTCCGGATGTACGTGTTCGCCACCCACAGCGCCTTCGCGTTCTGCCAGCCCCGCGCGGAGGTCGCCCGGTTCGACGACTACGCGTCAGCGCGCGCCGAGGCCGTGAAGCAGTGGGCCGTGGCCGCCCCCGACGCTCTCGACGGACGCGACGAGGAGCCGTGAGACGTAGGTGATGCCGCGGTCGCAGGCTTCCTCCAGCGTGGCGCCGCGCGCGAGGTTCGCGGCGATGGCCGACGCGAGCGTGCACCCCGTGCCGTGGGTGTTGCGCGACAGCACGCGCGGGTGCCGCCAGGTGCGGTCGAGCCCCACCCCCCCGAGGTGGTCCACCACGATGTCGCCTTCGGCGTGGCCGCCCTTGTAGAGCACCGTGGCCGCGCCGAGGTCACCGAGCGCCTCCGCCTCCGGGACGTTGGGGGTGACCACCGTGGCCAGGGGCACCAGCCCCTCGCGCAGCGCCGCGACGGCATCCGCGCGCAGGAGCGGGGCGCCGCCCTTCGCGATCATCACGGGGTCGAGCACAATCGGCGGCCGGTTCGGGAGCGCCGCGAGCACGTCCGCGACCACCGCGATGGTGGCGGCGTCGCCGAGCATGCCGATCTTCACGACGTCGACGGGGAGGTCGTCGAAGACCGCGCGGAGCTGGGCGCGCACCCCTTCCGGTGAGATGCCCCACACGCCCGTCACCCCGCGCGTGTTCTGCGCGGTGACCGCGGTGAGGACGCTCATGCCGTACACGCGGTGATCGAGGAAGGTCTTGAGGTCGGCCTGGATGCCCGCACCGCCGCCCGAGTCGGAGCCGGCGATGGTGAGCGCGGTGGGAGGACGCATCCGCACGGGATAACCTCGCAGGCATGGCCGCTGTCGATCCCGGACGTGTCCCTGGCTGCGGTATCGCCGCCTTCGTCGGCGTGCTGTTCTGCATCTTCTCGCTCGGCGTGACCGGGATCGTGTTCTCCTGGTACAGCATGCTCACGTCGGGGGGCGAGCTGGCGCCGCAGAACCTCTCCTACGGCGGCGTCATCGACGCGCGGATGCTCAAGCCGATGCGCGAGGCCGGGCTCCTAGGGCCGAAGGAGATTCCCGACGTGTACCACGCGGAGAATGTGAGCGGCTCCGAGGCCTGCGCCGTGAGCTCCGGCAAGGTGCTCCGTGTCTCCCCAAACGGGGCGCAGTCGATGCCGCTCGCCGAGATCACGTCGGTCGAAGGCACCGACCTTTCGGTCACCATTCGCGGCGCGAACGACACCATCGTGTGTCCGTTCGAGGTGGGCGAGGGGGCCGACCGCTTCAAGGTGATGCTCGACAACCGGTAGGCGGGACGTGCCGCGCGCAGGTGCGGGGGGCGTTGCGGGGGGCGGAGCCCCCTGCCCCAAGAACAGCCCCCTTCGAACCTACCCTTCCCGCACCCACGTGACGATGCGGGAAGTCGCGGTCTCGGCGTCGAGCACCTCGGTGTCGACGTGGAGCTCGGCCTGGGCGTAGAGCGCCTCGCGCGACGCGAGGATGCCCTTGAGCTCGGTGAGGGCGTCTTCTCGGCCGCGCATCGGGCGAAAGTCACCCTGGGCCTCTACCCGGGCGAGGTGCGACGCGGGCGAGGCCGTGAGCCACACGGTACGCGCGCTGCGGCGGAGCAGCTCCCAGCTCTCGGACGCCGTCACCAACGAACCGCCTGTCGCGATGACGAGCCCGCCGCGGCTCCCGAGGAGCGACACCAACGCCTGGCGTTCGAGCTCGCGATACCGCGCGGGGCCGTGGTACTCGAAGATCTCCCCGAGGTGGAGCCCGGCGGCGCCTTCGACCACGGCGTCGACCTCCTGGAACGGCACCCCGAGCCGCGCCGCCACCCGCTGGCCGACCGTGCTCTTGCCGGCGCCGCGGAGCCCGACCAGCGCCACGATGGCGGGGGCCTCGGCGTCCCTCAGCGCGCGCCGCCGCGCCTCGCCGCGAAGCGCCACGAGCCGCTCCGCTTCGTCGCGCGCGGGGCCCGCCCCGGCGAGGAGCGTGACGAGCGATACATCCAGCGCCGCCGCCACTTCCGCGAGACGGAGGATGCTCATGTTGGCGTCGCCGCGCTCCAGGGAGGCGACATAGCGTACGCTCACGCCGGAAACCCGCGCGAGATCCTCCTGAGTCCACCCCTTCTCGACACGCCGCGCGCGCACGCGCGTCGCGAGGATGTCGAGGAGGGGGGCTGGCGCGGGGGGCCGTTCCTGCATTATCTTGCCAGTGCTTCCGTTCACAACTGCAGTATACTTCCATCTCCGGATCAGGTGCCATGGCTGAAGTCTCCTTCCCGCCCGTCTCCTTCGACACCCACCCCTCGCGGTACGTGCACTGGCAGCTCTCGGTTGACGGCCCGGTGGCCACGCTCGCGATGCGCGTTCAGGAAGACAAGGGGATGTGGCCCGGGTACGAGCTGAAGCTCAACTCGTACGATCTCTCCGTGGACATCGAGCTCGCGGACGCCGTCCAGCGCCTTCGCTTCGAGCACCCAGACGTGCGCTGCGTCGTCGTCACCGGCGGGTATGACCGCATCTTCTGCGCCGGCGCGAACATCCGCATGCTCGCCAGCGCGAGCCACGCGTTCAAGGTGAACTTCTGCAAGTTCACCAACGAGACGCGCTGCGGCATCGAGGACGCGACCGCCAGCGCCGGCCAGACGTGGATTGCGGCGCTCAACGGCACGGCTTCGGGCGGCGGCTACGAGCTGGCCGAGGCGTGTGAGGAGATCTACCTCATCGACGACGGGAACTCCGCGGTTTCCCTGCCGGAAGTTCCGCTCCTCGGCGTGCTCCCGGGCACCGGCGGCCTCACCCGCCTCACCGACAAGCGGAAGGTGCGGCGCGACATGGCCGACCTCTTCTGCACGAAGGCCGAGGGTTTCAAGGCGCGCGACGCCGTGAAGCACCGCTTCGTGGACGGCAGCTTCCCCCGCTCGAAGTGGGCCGACGGCATCAAGAACCGCGCCGCCGCCATCGTCGCGGCCGCTCCCGCGCGCCCGGCCGGCGCTGTCGGCGTGCCGCTCCCGCCCACGCTGCCCGAGACCACGGCGGACGGCTTCGCCTACCGCTACGTCACCGTCGCGCTCGACCTGAACGCGCGCACCGCCGCCCTCACCATCGCCGCCCCCACGGAAGCGCCGGTGGCCGGCAGCGCCGACACGTGGTCGCTCCGCGCCTGGCGCGAGCTCGACGACGCGCTTCTGCGCCTGCGCTTCAACTTCCTCGACATCGGGCTCGTGACCGTGCGGGCCGTCGGCTCAGCCGAAGCCGTGCTCGCTCACGACGCCGCCCTGGACGACGGCTCCTGGTTCTCTGGCGAGGTCCGCCTGTTCCAGGCCCGCGTGCTCCGCCGCCTCGACAACATGGCGAAGTCCATCTTCTCCATCGTCGAGCCGGGCAACGCGTTCGCCGGCAGCCTCTTCGAGATCGTGCTCGCCTCGGACCGCAGCTACATGCTCGCCGACGACGACGAGGAGAACCGCGTCCGCGTGACCGACGCGAGCGGCGGCCGCTTCAAGATGTCGAGCGGGCTCACCCGGCTCCAGGCCCGCTTCCCCGGCACCCCCGCCCGGGTGGGCGAGGTGCTCGCGGTGAACGACTGGATCGACGCCGCCACCGCGGACGACCTCGAGCTCATGACGCTCACGCCGGACGCAATCGACTGGGACGACGAAGTGCGCATCGCCATCGAGGAGCGCATCAGCCTCTCGCCCGACGCGCTCACCGGCATGGAGCAGAACCTGCGCTTCGGCGGCGCGGAGACCTGCGACACCAAGATCTACGGCCGTCTCACCGCGTGGCAGAACTGGATTTTCCAGCGCCCCAACGCGGTGGGCGAGCGTGGCGCGCTCAAGATGTTCGGCGCCCCGGAGCGCCCTGTGTTCGACTACCGGAGGACCTGATGTCCATCAACTACGACGAACGGATTCCGAACAACGTCAACCTCTCTTCCGACAAGCGCCTCCAGCGCGCGCTCGAGACGTGGCAGCCCGCGTTCCTCGACTGGTGGAAGGACGTGGGCCCGGTCGGCTTCCAGGCCGACGACATCTACCTCCGCACCGCCGTCTCCACGGCCGCGGGCGGCTGGGCGCAGTTCGGCTACACGAAGATGCCGGACTACCGCTGGGGCATCTTCCTCTCCGCCCCCGAGGCGGATCGCCGCATCCCCTCCGGAGACCACGCCGGCCAGCCCGCGTGGCAGGAAGTCCCCGGCGAGTACCGCAACAGCCTCCGTCGCATCATCGTGACGCAGGCCGACACGGAGCCCGCGAGCGTCGAGCAGCAGCGCTGGCTCGGCCAGACCGCGCCGAGCCTCTACGACATGCGCAACCTCTTCCAGGTGAACGTGGAAGAAGGCCGGCATCTCTGGGCGATGGTGTACCTGCTCCAGGCCTACTTCGGAAAGGACGGCCGCGACGAGGCCGACGAGCTCCTGGCCCGCCGCGCCGGCGACGCCGACAAGCCCCGCATCCTCGACGCGTTCAACCAGCCCTGCCCGGACTGGCTCACGTTCTTCTGCTTCACGTGTTTCACCGACCGCGACGGGAAGTATCAGCTCGGCGCGCTCGCGCAGTCCGCGTTCGATCCGCTGTCGCGCACGTGCAACTTCATGCTCATCGAAGAGGCGCATCACCTCGCCGTCGGTGAAGGCGGTGTCGAACGTGTGCTTCGCCGCTCCGCCCAGCTCGCCAAGCAGGATAGCAATGGTGACGCCCGCGCCCAGGGCGGCATCCCGGTGGCGATGATCCAGAAGTGGATCAACTACTGGTTCTGCTACTCCATCGACCTCTTCGGCTCGGAGGTCTCCACCAACGCGGCGGACTTCTTCGCGTCGGGCCTCAAGGGCCGGTGGAACGAGGACAAGGACTACACCGACCACTCCGCGCTCAACCAGAGCTACGCGCTCCCCGTCGTGAAGAACGGCGCGCTCGTGGACAGCGAAGTGCCGCTCCGCAACGCGATGAACGACGTGCTCCGCCAGTCCTACATCAAGGACACCGAACGCGTCGTGCGCCGCTGGAACCAGGCGCTCGCGGACGAAGGCTCGTCCGAACGCATCGTGCTCCCGAACTCCCGCTTCTTCCGCCGCCAGGGCATCTACGCGAACCTGCCATTCAACCCCCAGGGCGAGCTCATCGCCCAGGCCGACTGGGACGCGCAGATCGCCGGCTGGCTCCCGTCCGACGCCGACCGCGCCTATGTCTCGTCGCTCATGAAGCCGTGCACCCAGCCCGGCGAAATGGCGAACTGGATCGCCGCGCCCCGCAAGGGAATCCACGGCAATCCGGTCGAGTTCGAGTACGTGAAGCATCACTGATGGGCCTGCGCGACCTCCTCGACGCCACCCTCGGGCTCGGCCCCTCGGACGAGCCCCGGGCGATGTCGGTGGAGGCGCCGCGCGCGTCTACGTCCCGTCCCGTCGTGAGCACACCCGGCGCTCGGGTGCGCATCTCCCGCGACGGGTGGGACGGCGACACATCGCGTGTATTGCTCTTGTGTCACCGGCGCGGCATCCCTGTCGAGCTGGTGGACGGCCCGAACGGTCTGTGGCTGGACGGCACGGCGCTGTCCGCCTTGGACCTCCGGGATCGCCTCGTCGACCTTCGGTAGCGCGCTGTTCGTGGGGCGGGGGGCGGCCCCCCGCAACGCCCCCCGCGCTACGCTCACGGGGAGGTCCGCATGACCACCCTGTTCCTGCTGGCGGCGTGCACGGCGCCCGTGCCCGACGACACCGACACGACGCCGCCCGCCGACACCGCGGCCGACACCGACACATCCGTCGACACCGACACATCCGTCGACACCGACACATCGGGCGACACGTCCACCGACACGGGGCCGGCACCGCTCCCCGGCTCGCTCTCCGTGACGGGCTCCTTCGGCGGCGTGCCCTTCGCGTTCGCCTGCGATCAGGACGACCCCGAGAGCCGCTTCGCCCGCTCCTGGACGAGCGCCGTCGGCGACGTGACGGCGTCGGTCGTATGCACCGACAGCTCGGCGCTCACCGTCACCTTCCTCACCCCGACGCCCGGGATGCGGACGGACCCCTCGGGCGGAGCAAACTTCTTCTACCGCGACGCAAGCGGCACGTGGCTCTCGTGGATTGACGGCACGCCGCTGTCCTGGGAAGTGAACGTGTCCGCGGTCACCTGGATCGACGCGGAGACCTTCCAGATTGACGGGACGCTCGCGGGGGCGTGGGAGGCCGGCGACGTGGCCGCGACGTACTCGGTGCAGCTCCCGTGCGCGAACTGTTGAGCTACTCGCAGGTGTAGTCGACGATCTCAACCGCCCGCACCCGGTGTGCGTCGCCGCCACCCGCCCCGGTGCTCGCCGTGAAGCCGACGAAGCCGGGGAAGTCGACGACGGTCGGGACGGGCTCCGCGAGCACCTCGGCGCCGTCGAGCGTGACGGTGAGCACCCCGGCTACGAGGCGCAGCGCGAGCGTGTGCCACGCGCCGTCGCTCACCGGGGGAAGCGGCGCGCAGGGACCGAACGCGCCCACGTCGCCGTCGACGGTGAAGGCGAGGTGGGGGCCGTCGAGGCAGTCGCCGGGGTCGGCGCGGGTGTCCACGGCGAGGGACCACCCCGGGAGCGCCGGCCCGGAGGTGCACGCCGCGCCGCCGCCGAACCCGAGCCCGCATCCGTCGCCGCCGACGAAGCCCTCACGACGGTTTGCGTCGAGGAGCGTGACGGAGAGCCCTTCGCCGCCGCCGCCGGGGTCCACCTGGAAGTCGAACGTGATGGAGACGTTGTCGCCGTCGAAGAGCGAGCTCAAGTCGAACGCGGAGGCCACGGTGTCGGGCGCGGCGTCGGTGAGGGTGATGACGCCGTCCTCTACGCGCGCGGGCCCCTCGTAGCGCCACGCCTCTTCTTCGATGGGCCGCACGACGTACGGGCCTTCCTGGCAATACCAGGCGAGGCCGCGGGCGTCGCCGCCGCACGGGTCGGTCACGCTGAGGTAGACGAATTGCGGGCCGCCCACGCGCTCGGCTTCAGGCCACACGAAGGTGGCGCGGCCGTCTTCGTCGGGGACGGAGGTGCCGAGCGGGCCGGTGAGCGACGAGACCCACTCGAGGGTGAGGTCGGAGAGGGCGTCGTCGTCGTCGCCCACGAAGGCCACGAAGGTGAGGTCCCCCTCGGCGGGGATCACCTCTTCCTCGACGGGCGAGACGATGCGGGCGGTGGGCCACACGTTCGCGGTGCCGACGATCGGGACGCGCGCGACGGGCTCGTCGGCGTCGTTCGTGGTGACGACGAGCGTGCTCTCGCCGCCCTCCCCGACGAGCACCACGTCGAGGACCGCGCCCGGCGCGACGGTGGCCGGGAGCGCGAGCTCGGCGAGAACCCAGTCTTCCCCCTCCACCCCGAGCGCCGAC
>CAXNIN010000079.1:0-14004 GCA_964202365.1 Myxococcota bacterium
AGGCCGGGGCGGACGTTGTCGTTGTCGGCGAGCACGACCGCGCCGTCGCGGAGTGGCTCGACGGCGCCGCGCTCGGCGGTGTGCTCCCGCGCCGGCCCGCCATGGCCGACCTGTCCGGGCTCCCCTTCCCGGCGTGGGGCCGCGTGGACATGGCGCGGTACGCAGCGGCGTGGCGGCGCGGCCACGGCGCGTGGGAGGTGAACGTCTCGACGGCGCGCGGCTGCCCGTACCGCTGCAAATGGTGCGCCAAGCCCACCTGGGGCCGCACCTACCACGTGCGCCCCGCCGAGCACGTCGCCGCCGAGGTCCGCGCGCTGGTGGACCGCTGGGGCATCGACCGCGTCTGGTTCACCGACGACATCTTCGCCATCAAGCCCGCGTGGCTGCGCGCGTACCGCGCCGCCATCGGGGCGCCCGTGCCGTACCGGTGCCTCACCCGCGCAGACCTCGTGCGGGACCCCGCGTACGTGGCCGATCTCGCGGCGTCCGGGTGCCGCGAGGTGTGGATGGGGGTCGAGAGCGGCGCCCAGCACGTGCTCGACGCGATGGACAAGGACTGCTCACTCGACGAGATCCGCGCCGCGAGCGCGCTGTTGCGCGAACACGGCATCCGCCGCGGCTTCTTCCTGCAGCTCGGCTACCCCGGCGAGACCTACGCCGACGTCCTCGCGACCGCCCGGCTGATCCGGGAGCTCGACCCCGAGGAGATCGGCATCACGGTGAGCTACCCGCTCCCGGGCACGCCGTTTCACGACCAGGTGAAGTCCAGGCTGAAGGCTACGAACTGGGGTGCTGCCATGGAGAACGCCGTTCTCTTCGAGGCGGACTACCCCCAGCCGTTCTACGACGCCGCCCGCGAGCTCCTGCGCGCGGAGCACGCGATCTTGCGGTTCACGCCGGAGCTGTCCCGGGGCGGCGTGCGGCGCGCCGCCGGCGCCGCGTACCACCTCGCGCGGTGGCCGGTTCAACGTGGCAAGCTCGCGGTGTACGGGCGGCGCGGACCAACGTGACGGGCCGGCCGGCGCTCACCGGTGAAACCCGCGGAGGACCTCGAGATAGTCCACGCCGGGCGGCGGCGCGGGCGGGCGGTACGTGAAGGGCCCACGGGCGAGCTCGCGCTCCGCCGCGGCCCACATCGGATCGGGGGGGACTTCGCCGAGGAGCCGCGCCATCGCCGCTTGATCCGCGTAGCCGCCGGCCAGCACGCCCCCGAAGTACGCCACGAGCTCGGCGTCCGGGATGGCGACCGCCGCGCGGATGCGCGTGACGGCGTCCGCGGAGAGCTCGCCCGCGCCGTAGAGCACGAGCGCCGCCTCGAACCAGGAGCGCACCGGCACCACGCGGGAGCCGAGGGGCTCGAACACGGTGAGCGGGCGCCCTCGGTCGAGCCGGATGAAGATGCGGTCGACGGCGTCTGCGGTGGCGACCTTGCGGAGCGCGGCGAGGGCGTCGACGATGGAGTCCGGGTACGCGCCGGCGGCGGCGAGCACGCGGGAGAGCTCGCTGGCGCCGATGCGCCCGGCGATGGCGTCCGCGTAGACGGAGTAGACGAGGGCGTCGACCTCGGCGTCGTCGCCGAAGAGGGACTCGCGGACGGCCCCGCCGAGCCCGATTCGCCCGCGGAGGAGCTGAGGGAGCTTGTAGCCGAACTGCCCGCGGACCGCGCGGAGGCGCCCGCGCTTGAGGTTCCCGAGGTTGTCCTTGAGGATGAACTCGTCGAACCGCACGCCGTCCATGCGGAGCTTCTGCTCGAGCACCGGCCGCATCTGGGTGGGGGAACCGGAGAGGATGAAGATGCGCGGCCGCCAGCCGGGGCGCTCACGGGCGAGCTCGCGGAGGAGCGCCGGGGCGCCGGGGATCGCGCGTTTGGCGCGCGCGGGCTCGATGGCGCTGCGCACGAGCCCCCTCACCGAGTCGATATCGGTGTGGAGGTAGGTCTTGTCGAGGTCCCAGCGGTAGACCTGCATCCGTGCGCGGCTCCGTCCGGGGTCTATCCCACCCGCTTGAGTCCCTTGAGGCGGGCGGCCACGAGCGGCGCCATCGCGGCGGCCACGGCGCCGTCGTGTCCGGGCTGACTCGCGATGCGGAACTCGACGGGGAGCCCGTCGGCGAGGCACGCGGCGAGCCCGCGCCCGGCGGGGCCCTGGAGCATCGAGCCGCCGCATTCCACGGTGGTGACGCCGGGGAGGATGGCGTGGAGCTCGGCCACGACGCCGCGGAGCGTTTCGGCCATGCGGTCGAGCGAGGCCACGGCGCGCGGGTCGCCGGCGGCGAGCCCCTCGCGAAGGCGGTGGCCGGACGTGCGCGGGTCGAGGGCGACGCCGTAGCGGCGCCCGAGGTCGTCGGCGACGCCACGGTTGGAGAGGTAGGCCCGCGCGGCCCCGGCGATGGGGAGGTAGGGATGCGGCACGGCGTCCGGGCCGGCGTCCACCACGAGGCGCCCCATCTCGGTGGCGTACACGGTGCCGTTCGCGTCGATCCAGCAGCCGCCGAAGCTCGTGCCGATCTGGAGCCGCACGAGGCGCCGCGACCCGAGCGCCGAGAGGTGCCGCCCCAGGTTGGCGAGATCGTTGAACATCGCGACCGGACCCTGCACGAGGCCGTCCGCGACGCGCGCCGCGAAGCCCTCGAACGCGTGGACGTCGCCCACCTTCAGGCGCATCACCGTGGACAGCTCGGTGACGCGGCCGTCGACACCCATGGGCGACGCGAACCCGATCCCGAGCGACCCGATGCGCTCGCCCTGGCACACCTCCCCGACGAGCGCCCGCGCGCGCCCGACGATGGATTCGATGCCCTCTTCGCCATCGGGCCACGTCGGCGCGGAGGCGACGCGCAGGAGCGTGCCGTCGCGCAACACGCACGCCTTCATGCCGGTGCCGCCGATGTCGAGCCCCGCCGTGAGCCCCTCGCCCGGGACGAGGTTCGTCGGGATGTCGATGCTCGGGAGGTCGAAGTCCGCGCGGGTCGGCCGGATGGTCTCGCCGGCGCGGAAGAGCCCCACGTGGTGAATCGCCTTCAGCTGGCTGAAGAGCGGCTCGAGGGCGTCGGCGTCGACCGGCGCTTCGAGCTCCGCCGCGGCGGGGTTCGAGAGGAGCACCGCGTTGTGCAACCGCGCCAGGACGTACTTCGCGGCGTTCGCGCTCGGCGGCGCAAAGATCACGTAGTCCCTCGCCATGCCGGACGACGAGTACCCGGAGTGGAGGCGGATGGTCCACGGGCAGGCCCGCGAGTGGGCGCCGAGCTCGGCGAGGCGCGCGTGGAGCGTGATCATCGTTGGACGACGTATCTCGCCGTCGGCGCCGGCACTGGGCCGGAACCGGGTCTCGCGGCCAGGACTACGCGATCCCGGGCGCGGGCCTCCCGTCGGGCCAGGAACGTCGCGAGCCACGGGCGGCGCCGGCGGCCGGACCTGGCTCGCGACGCCCCCGCGCGACCGGGAGGTGAACCCCCTACCCCTTGTCCTCGAGCTTCTGCACGCGCGCACGGAGCTTCCGGTTCTCTTCGACGAAGCTCTCGAGCTGGCCGCGAATCGTCGCGAGGCCATCCTCGCTCGTACGACCTTCGCGGATGTTCGCGGCGGCCTCGTACGCGAGCCGGCGGCAGCGACCGTCGCCGGCGGAGGCGTGGAGGCGGCCGAGCACCCCGAGCGCGCGCGCGTCGCGGAGCGACCCGAGGGCGTTGATCGCGGAGACCTGCACGCGGAAGTTGGGATCTTCGGCGAGCGCGATGAGGCGCTCGACGGCGGCGAGCCGCGCGGTCTCCACCTCGTCGCCGAGCTTCGCGAGGGCGGCGCAGGCGGCGGCGCGGGCGCGGGCGGGGCGATCGTCGGCGGTCTGGGCGAGGAGCGTGCCGAGCACCGAGGCGTCGCGCAGGTTTCCGAGGCCCTCGATGGCGCGGGCGCGGAGCACTTCGCCCCACGCCGGACGGTCGAGCAGCGCCTCGCACGCGGCCCGCGCTTCCGGGGCGCGGAGCTTGCCGAGGGAGCGGGCCACCTCGCCCACCACCTGCATCGAACGGTCTACGGGCAACGCCACCAACGCGCGAACGACCTCGGGCCGCCGCACGCCGCCGAGCGCCGCCACGATACGACGCCGGGCCTTCGGGTTCGGGTCGCCGAGGGCGCCGATGAGCGCCGCCGCGGGCGCCTCCCCGCCGCGCGCCGCGAGGAGGTCCGCGATCTCGGCGCGCACGCCCCAGAAGGAATCGGCGGTCAACGCGCGGATCAGCGCGGATTCGGACTCCGGGGAGCCTTCTTCCGCGAGGGCCCGGGCGGCGCGCACGCGGCCGATCACGTTCGGATCGGCGGCGAGGGCGGCGACGAGCATCGAGCGCGAGGCGCCGAGCTTGATCTCGGCGAGGATCGAGAAGTCCGGATCAAACCGGATGAACGCCGGAGGTTCCTCGCACGGGATCACGTAGGCGCGCTCGCGGGCGTCGAGCTTGAGCGTGACGCGGCGGTCGCCGAAGGCCACCACGAGCGGCACGTGGAACGCGGGGGCGACGCCCTCGCCTTCCTGCGTCTGCTTGACGGTGACGGTGAGCTGGCCGTCGCCGTGGGCGACGCCGACCGTGAGCTGCGGGTGCCCCGCGCCGTAGATCCACTGGGCGAAGAAACGATCGAGGTTCTTCCCGGTGGTGTCCTCGAGGGCCTTCTGGAAGTCGCGCGTGTGGACCGTGCCGTAGCGGTGGCGCTCGAGGTAGACCTTCACGCCGGCCCAGAACGCCTCTTCGCCGAGGGTGGTCCGGAGCGTGTGGAGGACGAGCGCCGCCTTCTCGTAGAGGTGGCGATCGAACAGGTCGATCGGCGCCTTGAAGTGGTAGCTCACGATGGGGCGGCGGTACCGGCCGCCGTCCTCGCCGAGGTAGTTGCCGAGGTGCTCGAAGAGGTGCCAGTCGGCTTCGTCGACGCCCTTGTCCACGCGGGACCAGAGGTGCTCGGTCCAGGTGGCCCAGCCCTCGTTGAGCCACCCCTGCGACCAGTCCACGCACGTGACGAGGTCGCCGAACCACTGGTGGGCGAGCTCGTGGACGATGAGGTCGTCGAGATCGCCGTCGAGCGCCGCGGTCTCGTCCATCAGGACGAGGTCGGTGAGCGTGGTGGCGGCGGTGTTCTCCATGCCGCCGAAGATGAAGTCGTGCACGACCACCTGGTCGTAGCGCGGCCACGGATAGCGCCCGTAGATCGCGGACAGATGCGCCACCATCGCGGGCGTGCGCGCGAACGTGCGGCGGACGAGCGCCTCGGGCGTGCCCGCGGGCACGGCGTAGCGGACGGGGATGCCGTCCCAGGCGTCGGTGTAGAGGTCCATGCGCAAGACGACGACGGTCACGAGGTAGGCCGGCATGGGCTCGGCCTGTTCCCATGTCCACGTGGTGCCTTCCTGGGCGGCGAGGCGGCCGTTGCCGACGGTGCCGTAGCCGGGGGGCGTCGTCACCGTGATGGTCCACGGGTGCTTCACGGAGGGGTGGTCGAAGCACGGAAAGAGGAAGTGGCCGTCCTCGTCCTGGCACTGTGTCCACGCCTCGGCGGGGCGCGCCGGCTCGGCGGCGGTCGGCCCGACGAACCAGAGCCCGCGCCGGGGCGAGCCGTGCCACGCCACGACCACCTCGGCGCACGGCGCCACGTGGAGCTTGCCGTCGGCGTGGCGGTAGGGGTGGGCGGCGCCGTCGGGCGTCGTCACCGCGTCGACCGTGACCTCGTCGAGATCGAGGGCGTACCAGCCTGTCTGGCCGGCGAGCGCCGTAAACCGGAGGCGCGCGCGGCCGGACATCGTCTTGCCCACGGGGTCGACCGTGAGGTCGAGCGCGATGTGGTCGAGGCGGTAGCCGCGGTCGGGGGCGTAGTTGGGCTCGGCGCCCGGCTCGGCGAAGCCGCGGCGGCGGGCGAGCGCCCACCCGCCGAAGCGGGCCTCGGCTTCGAGGCTCTTGTCGGTGAGAAAGCTCTGCATGCCGGCCCTCGCGAAGCCGCGGGGCTATCACGCGCGCGCGCTTCGCGCCCTGCCACGGGGCGCTGCCCACGCCTTCCCGGCTCGCGACGTTCCCCCTCGACGGGAGGGGGAACCCCGCGTTTCCTCTACTCGGCCTGCGGCGCCGGCTGCTGCTGCAGCCGCGACGGATCGGGCAGGAGGATGTAGCCGGAGTGCAGATCGCCGAGGAAAGCGCAGCCGTCCGGGCCGACCTGCCCGAGGTACGCCGAGACGTACGCGCAGATGAGCGCTTCGAGGCGCTCTTCGAGCTCGCCGAGCCGGGTGCCGTTGAGGTCGGGGAGGTGCGCTTCCATGAGCTGGGCGAGCTCGGGCGAGTCGTGGAGGAGCGGCGTGCCGTTCTCCATGAGGCGCTCTTCGATGAGCTCCCGGAGGCGCTCGACGGACTCCTTGCGGCCGCCGATCGGGCCCGACTTCATACGAATCGGGCGATCGACGCCGAGGAGCAGCACCTGCGCGGCCTGCGTGTGCGTCTCTACGATGCGCTCGCCTTCCGACGCGGGGTTCGGGTCGAACCCCATGCGCATGAGCGCGCGGCCCATGGTGCGCGGGTGACTCGCGGAGACCGTGTTGTTGGCGTACTCGTCGATGCGATAGCGCGAGAAGTGCTCGAGGAGCTGCCGATCGCAGAGGCGGCTACCCGAGAGGTTCTCGACGATGAGCGGCGCGTTGATGCAGAGCGTGGCGTGGCCGCGCCCGCGGTTCCGGGTGATCCACCGAAGCGTGTCCTCGTGCGACCGCAACGAGTCGGCCGAAACCAGACGAACGCCTCCGTCCTCGGTCGGCTCGAGCACAACTCCACCCGAGCTGTCCCGCGGGGTCCAGCCGAGATCGAGGCCGAGGTATCGAATCCTGCGCAACCTGCCCTCCTACTTCCACCGGTTCAACAGGCCGCTCACCGCCATCCGTGCACCGGACAGCCGCGCACCCCCCGGACGCGAGAGCTCGACGAGCCCGCGCGCCATGGTCACGAGGTTGTCCCCATAGGGGTACCACCACATTTCCTTCTTCTGCCGCGAACGATCCACGACGACGGTGCGCGGCGCGACGAGCGCGTCGAGCCCGAAGCGCGACCCCGTGACGCCGAACCCGCTCTCCTTGCGCCCACCCCAGCTCGCCGCGGCCATCGGCCCCGTGAACGAGCAGTTGTTGACGTACGAGACGCCCACGCGGATACGCGACGCGAGCCCTTCGGCCCGGGCGATGTCGCGGCTCCACACCGAGGCGCAGAGGCCGTACGGGGTGTCGTTCGCGCGCGTGACGGCTTCGTCCTCGGAGGTGAACTTCGTGATGGGCAGTACGGGACCGAAGGTCTCCTCCCGCATCACCGCCATGTCGTCCGTGACGTTCGTGAGGACGGTGGCGGGATAGTGCCACCCCTGCCCCGTGGGCGCGCCGCCGCACCGGAGCACGGCACCGTTCGCGACGGCTTCCGTGACGTGCGCGTGCACCTTCTGGAGCGCGGCCTCGTTGATGAGCGGGCCCACGTCCGCACCGGAGCGCAGCGCGCCGGCGGCGGCGACGACCTTCTCGACGAAGGCGTCGTGGATGCGGGCGTCGACGTACACGCGCTCGACGGACGAGCAGTCCTGACCGGCGTTGTGGAACGCGCCCCACACGAGGCCGTTCACGGTGCGGTCGAGGTCGGCGTCGTGGAGGACGATCGCGGGGTCCTTGCTGCCGAGCTCCAGCGAGCACGGCACCAGCTTCTCCGCCGCGCGCCGCGCGACGAGGCGGCCGGTGGCGACGCTGCCGGTGAACACGATGCGGTCGATGCCGGCGTCGATCAGAGCGCCGCCGAGGGCGCCGCCGCCCTGGAGCGTGATCACGAGATCGGTCGGGAGCGCGGCGCGGAAGATCTCGTCGAGCAGCGCGCCGCAACGGGCGGCGTGCTCCGACGGCTTCCACACGACGGCGTCGCCCGCGAGGACCGCGGGGACAATGGTGCGGAGCGGCAAGTGCACCGGGTAGTTCCACGGCATGATCACGCCGACGACACCGATGGCCTCGAGGCGGAGGTAGACCTCCTTGCCGGGGTAGTTGATCGGGTTGAGCGAGACCGGGATGTCGGCCAGCTCGTCGTCGATCATGTCCAGCCAGCCGTCGAACAGCTCCTGGGCGGTGACGATCTCGCTGGTCCACGCTTCGCCGGCGGGCTTGCCGATCTCCGTGTGGAGGAGCTCCGCGAGGTCGGCCGCGCGCGCCATGAACGCCTTGGCGAGGGCCTGGACGGCGCGCTTGCGTTCGTCCAACGGACGCTGACTCCACGCGGCCTGCGCGGCGCGCGCACGCGCCACCAACGTCGCCACATCGCCGACCGGCGTGACCGGGAGCTGCCCAACGGCCGCTCCGGTGCGCGGATCGTGCAGGGTGATGTGGGTAGCGCCGACGTTCGCCATCAAGCCCCAGTATCGCGTCTGGTCTCGGCGCGCTCCCCGAGCGCCCAGCGTACGGCGGGCGTCTCGCAGAACCGCTCTCGAAGGGGTCCGAACAGTCCGTCGAGCACGCCGACGCAGATGCCGCGGGCCTCGCCGCCGGCCGCGTTCCGCGACGCGTGGAGCGTGCGGAGCAAAAGCAGCCTGCAGCCCGACGCCCGGGCCTCGTCTTCGGCGGCCTGGAGCACGTCCATGTCGCGCCCGGTGAGCCCCCCGAGGAGGAGCAGGCGCGCGGTGAGGCTCGGGATGCCGAACGTCGTGAGCGCGTCGACGGCGGCCCCGACGGCCCCGCTGTCGCCCGTGAGGATGCCCACCATGCCTGCGTGGAAGGCGTGGGCGGGCGCGTCCGGCATCGCGGCGGCGCCTTCCGCGCCGCGGAGGTGCGCCGCGAGCATGGCGGGGAGGTCGCCTTCGGCCTCGCGGAGCTCGGCGAGGAGAGACTGGTAGGCGCGCCGGAGCGGCCAGGGCGAGGCGGTCTCCCCGACCGTGGCGTGCTCGGTGAGGAGGCTCCCCGCGCCCTCGGTGTCACCCAGGTAGAGCAGCACCCGGGCGCGGCCGATGGCGATCGCGCCGAGCGCGGCCGAGATGCCCCGCGCGCTCGCGAGTTCGTGCGCGGCGCGCAGATGGTCGAGCGCGGCGACGACGCGGCCTTGCGACGCGGCGACCTCCCCGAGCCGCACCAGCGCATCGCAGGTGCCAAGGGGGCGGTCGACCGCGCGGAGCTCCGCCGCGAGCCCGCGGTAGAGCCCGGCGGCGCGCGGGAGATCGCCGTGGAGATCCGCGATGCGCGCCAGCCCGATGCGCGCGGCGACCCCGACGCGGTCGACCGGGCCCGGCGGCGCGAGCTCGAGCGCGCGCCCGAAGGCCGACGAGGCCGCGCCGAGGTCACCGGCCCGGAGCAGCACGGCGCCGCGCGTGAGGTAGAGGCGGGCGTTCGGGGCGGGCTCCGGGCGCTCGAGCAGCGCGAGCCCCTCTTCGGGGAGGCGCCCGCCGAGCGCGAGCGCGAGGTCGACGTGCGCGAGGGCCGCGCGGTCGACGAGGTCGGGCTCCTCGGTAGCGAGCGCGACGGCGCGCCCCGCTTCGAGCGCCTGCCGCGCCTCGGGGAGCCGCCCGAGCTGCATGAGCGCCTCGCTCCGGGCAAGCGCCAAGCGCGCGAGAGGCGGGCCGCCGTCGACGGGGAGGCGCGTGGCGGCGTCGAGGATGCCGAGCGCCACGAGGGGGCGCCCCCCCGCGACGAGCCAATCGCCGAGGTCGACGAGGCGCGCGGCGTCCGCCGCCGTGCGCGCCCCGAGCGCGAGGTGGAGAAGCAGGAACCGCTGCTCCCACTCGCGCACCGGCCGGAGGCGCACGGCCTCGGCGAACTCGAGGTGGATCGCGCGCTCCCGGGGCTCGGACACGCCCGCCAGGAGGATCGGCTCCAGGACGGCGCGCCGGATGGACACCCACTCCTCCCCCTTCTGGAGGAGGATCGTCAGGAAACCGGCGCGCACGGCCGGACCGAGGTCCGCGCCGGAGGGGTCCGCGCCGGCAGCCGCGAGGAGCACGTCGAGCGGGACCGGCTCTCCCGCGACGGCGAGCGCCTGCACGACGCGCTGCGCGGCGTCCGGCAGCGCCCGGAGTGCTCGGTCGAGCAGACGGCTCGTCCCTTCGCCCGGGGAGAGGGGCGCGGTCGGGTCGGACGCCCAGCGGGGCCGCCCGTCTTCTCCCATCCCCGCGCACCACACCGCCCCTTGGGCGACATGCTCGCGCAAGATCGCCACCACGAGCGCCGGTAGTCCGCCGCTCACCCGGTGGATCGCCACGTCGAGGCCGGCGGGCACCGCGGTGGTGCCGAGCATCCCGCCCACGAGCTGCCGAACCTCGGCGAGGTCGAGCGGGCGCAGCACCAGCTCCCGCCCAGCCGGGAGCGCCGGCAGCCACCGACCGCCGACCACCACGCCGAGCTCGGGCACGGAGAGGAGCGCGTCGAGCAGGGTGTCCACGCCGTCGAGCGCGAGGTGGAGATCCTCGACAATCAGCAGCAGACGCCCGTCCTGGCGCGCGACCGCCGCCATCGCGGCGCGTACGGCGGCGAACGTGGGCTCGGTGGGGCCGGTGATGGACTCGAGCTCGCGCGCGAGCCAGGTGAGCGCGTCGTTTGGGCCGGTGCGCGCGCGGCAGCGGAGCGAGTGGTACTCGACGCCCGCGGCGCGGGCGAGGGCCTGCGCCTGCCGCGCCGCCGCTCCGAGCCCGCTGCCGAGCTCCCCGGTGACGCGCAACACGCCGCCGACGTCGAGCACCGCCTGCACAGCACCCGTGACCGCCTCGCGCCCCACGCGTCGCGGCACCTCAAGCTCGCGCCGCAGCCCGGCCCCGCCGGTGAGCAGCGCAAGCGCCACCGCGGCGGACGCCGGCCGCGCCGCGGGGTCGCGCGCCATCAGCCGCTCGACGAGGGCCGCGAGGCGCACCGGCACGCCCGGCACCCGCTCCACGACCGGCTGCGCGCCGGCCGCGCGGTGCGCCTGGAGATAGCCGGCGAGCCCGGTCGCCTGGTACGGCCGCTCGCCCGTGAGCGCCTCGTAGAGGGAGATGCCGAGGCTGTAGAGATCACAGCGGTGGTCCGTCTCGGCGCCCGCGATCTGCTCCGGCGCCATGTAGGCGTGGGTGCCGAGCACGTCGCCGAGCGTGGTGGTGAGCGGATCGGCGTCGTCTCCGGCGAGGCCGAGATCGACGAGCACCACCCGGCCGTCGTCGCCCATCCAGATGTTCGAGGGCTTCAGATCGCGGTGCACGATGCCGTTCTCGTGCATGTACGCGAGCGTGCGCAGCGAGGCCGACGCGATGCGCACCGCCTGTTCGGGGGTGACCGGCCCCTGGTCGCGGAGCCGGATGTCGAGCGAGGCGCCGACGAGCAGCTCGAGCACGAGCACGGGCTGCGGCGCGTCGAGCACCGCGAAGCAGCGGACCAACCCCGGGTACGCGAGGCGCTGGAGAAGGCGCCCCTCCCGCACGAACCGCTTCCGGAGGCCCGGGCGATCGGGCTCGCGGAGCACCTTGAGCGCCACGACCTTCCCTTCCCACGTGCCGCGGAAGACGTCGGCGATACCGCCTTCGCCGATACGCGCGTCGATGTCGATCCCGGGAGGGAGGGGTGCGCCCATTCCGGCGCACGGTACCCCAGGTCGCGTGAGACCGGGGCGCTGTCGCGACCGCGTAAGGGCCCGCCGCAGAATAAATGGGTGCACCGAGGGCGACCCGCGGGGACCGGCTACCGCGCGCGCATCCAGTCGCGCAGGAGCGGCCAGACGTAGGTAGGCGCGTGCCGGCCGACGACGAGATCGAGGTGGCCCCAGTGGTGCCCGGTCGCGTAGTCGTCGAGCAGCGCCCAGGTGCGGTCGGAGCTGCCCGAGAGGTCGTGCGCGGTGCGCGCGTCGTCCGGGAGCATGAGGTGGTCGAGGTCTCCACCCACGACGAGCACGGGCACGTCCGTACGCGCCCACGCATCCTCGTAGTCGAACCGCCCGGTGGTTCCCCACTTCGCCATCTCGAACCAGACGTTCGCGCTGGTCCAGTCGAACCCGCTCCGGAGCCGCTCGGCGAGGAGATCCTCCTCGACGCTCCCGGGCGCCCACCCGCTGATGGGAAAGGTGTACCCCGCAATGTCGGAGATTCCGTACAAACGCGCGAGGAGACGTCCGGCGAGGTTGGTGCGCACGTTGAGCGCGCCCACGAGGTCGCGCCCTTGCACCGCGCCGGAGAAGTGGCAGAGCAGCTTGAGCGCGCGGTTAGCCTGGGCAAACCTGAACAACGCACCGATCCCGACGACACCGCGCATCGGAGCGACCGTGGCCCCCGCGTACACCGCGGCCCCGCCGAGGCTGTGACCCACCCAGAACGCGGGCTCCCCGAGCACGTCCGCGACCCGACGAATGTCGTCCACGTACCCGGCGAACGTGGAGGAGCCAGCCGGAGAGCGCGAGTTGCCGTGGCCGGGAAGCTCAAGGTTGTACGTATCGAACCCCTCAGCCGCGAGCCACGCCGAGACCGAGCGGCGCGAGAGGTGCCACGTGTACCGGTTCTGCGCGAAGCCGTGCACGAGCACCACCCGCGGGCCGGCGCTGCCGGGGAGACGCTTCCGGACGATGGCGATGCGCTCGTCGACGAGGAGGCGCTCCTTGTGCAGGCGCACGGACACGCCGGCGTCCGTGACCTGGTCTACGTCCTCGGCGGAGAGCACCTGAAGTCCCGGAGCCGCGCGGGCGACCGACCCCGCCGGCCCCTCTGCCGGCCCTCGCGACGACACGCTCATGTGCTCAACGTTCGCACGATCTCCTCGACGTTGTCACGGTCTCCGACGAACAGCGCCGTGCGCTCGTGGATGGAGCCCGGCACCTTGTCCAGGATCGAGATGGCGCCGTCGCTCGCGGCCCCACCGGCCGCCTCGACGAGGAAAGCGAGCGGGAACGCCTCGTACAACAGCCGCAACTTGCCGTTCGGGGCCTTCGCGGTGGGCGGGTAGAGGAACACCCCGCCCTTGACGAGGTTTCGGTGGAAATCGCCGACGAGCGAGCCGATGTAGCGGGCCGACCAGCCGAGCTCTGGGCTCTTCACGCGCGCGAGCCAGCCCTGGAGGCGGGGGTCCCACTGAGCCGAATACGCCTCGTTGCACGAGTAGGTTCGGCTGGACGCGCCGAGCCGGACGTCGCGATGGGAGAGGAAGAACTCGCCGACGGTGGGGTCGAGCGTGAAGCCCTGCACGCCGACGCCCGTGGAGAGCATGAGCACCGTGCCGGCGCCGTACACGATGTACCCGGCGGCCACGATGTCGCGCCCGGACCGGAGCACATCCGTCGCGACGCCGCACCCCTTCCCCTCCGACTTACGACGGAAGATACAGAAGATGGTGCCGATCGACGCGTTCGTGTCGATGTTCGAGGAGCCGTCGAGCGGGTCCATGCAGAAGACGTAGCTGCCGTTCTCGAACGGCTCGGGAATCGCGATGGGCGCGTCCTCTTCTTCGGACACCATCAAACACACGACGCCCGCGTGCTCGAGCGCCCGCTTGAACGTCTCATTCGCGTAGATGTCCATCTTCTGGACGTACTCGCCCTGGATGTTCATCGTGCCCGTGGCGCCGAACATGCCCGCGAGGCCCGCGCGGTTCACGCGCGCGCTCACGAGCTTGGCCGCGAGCGCGACCTGCTTGATGAGCGTGACGAAGGTGCCCGTGGCGTGCGTGTGCTCCCGCATGGTGTCGAGCAGGAAGCGGTCGAGGGTGGTGCCCTCTTCGAACTGAGTCGGGGTGCTCATGCCGCGCATCCTAACGCCGCGCGAGCACCGCCATCTGTGCGCGCCACCACGGCCACGGCGCGGCATGACGCGCCGCCGCGAACACGTCCCCCGCCGCGCGGGCGCGACGCACGCCCTGCTCGGCGTGAAGGAGGCGTTGGGCCGCGGCATAATACACGTCGGAATACGTCTTCTCGAAGAGCACGCGCCCGTTGCGCTCCCCCGTGATCCGCGCCGCGACGGCCTCGTGGAACGCGGTGCCCTTCATCGGGTGAGCGACGGAGAGCAGCGAGACCTCCGGGTCCATCCGACGG
>CAXNIN010000080.1:0-13892 GCA_964202365.1 Myxococcota bacterium
GCGCCCGACGCAGGGCGCGCCTGCGGGCACCCGCCTTCCACCGGCGCGTGAGGAGGCGGCGCTCCCCCCGAATGAACCCCGAACGACGCAGATTCGCATTTTGGGGGGCATAGTGGGGTATCAAGCCCCTGAAAATGCGACTCCACCGGCACTATGCCCCCCAAAATGCGACAAAATCGGCCCGTGGCGGGGCGTTCGGCGCCCTTGGGGGACGAACGCGGGGGAGAGGATCGCGGCGACCGAGGGATTGTTGGCGTTCGCTCGTTGCGACCAACGTCGCTAGGCAACTACATTCGGCGCGTTGTCGCATTTCAGGGGGCTTGATGTCGGCCGTGTCGCATTTTGAGGGGCATGGGGGGGCACCATGCCGGTGAAAATGCGACTGGCGGGTGGGCCCGCCGCGCCAGCGCCCGCCGGGCCCGCCGCGCCAGCGCCAACTGCGCGCCCCCACCGCGCTACGCTTCAACCATGTCGCCGCCTTGCCCCCACGCCGCTCGGCTCCGCCTCGTCCTCCCCGTCGCGGCGCTCGCGGCGGTCGGCTGCGAACTTCCCGCCTTCGAACCCGATGACCCAACGCCGCCCGCGCTGAACCGCGCCGTCGGTGACACCGCCGGCCCCGACACCGCCCCCGACACCGCCCCCGACACCGCCCCCGACACCGCCGGCGACACCGCCTCGGACACCGGCCCCGCCGCCCCCGTCGGGGACATCGCGCTCGAGGACGCCGGCGTGGCCCTCGCGGGCCTGGAGCCCGGCACGTGGACCGGCAACGCGGTGTCGTCCGGGCGCGGCGCCGCCGAGGTCGCCGCGACGTTTGCCGTCGCGACCGCTGATCCGTACGCGAGCGACTGTTCCCTCAACCGCGTGCACCTCGTCACCGCGGCCCCGCTGGGCGACACCACAGCCGCCGCCGCCGCGGTCGCGACGATCACCGCGGCAAGTGACACCGGCTGCATCGGCTATCGAATCGACGTGTCGGCCTCGGGCGACGCGGACGGCCAGGTCGATCTGGTGGCCCACAGCTACACGAGCGGCGGCCCCCTACGTGTTTCGCGGGCCGTTCGCCGGCGACCGCGCCCTCGCCGACGCCGATCTCGTGATCGCGGAGGACCTCGACGGCGCCTGGTTCCCGGGGTGGGTGGGGGATGTCGACGGCGTGCCCGGCGCGGAGCTCGCCGTGGGAGACCCCACCTGGTACGCCGATGATCCCGAGGCGCGCGAGGGGCGGATGCGCGTGTTCTCCGCGGCCGCGGACGGCGCGCTCGGCGCGGACGACGCCCTCGCGGAGCTCCGCGGCGCGAGCGGGGAGCGCGGGTTCGGGGATTGGTTCCACGGCGTGGGCGACCTCGACGGCGACGGGCTCGACGAGCTGGTGGTCAACGGGCGGTGGTTCTTCGACGGGCCGGTGGCCGGGGTACTGACAAGCGCAGACGCCGACAGTTCCTGAGGAACGGCGTGTCCGACGGGCAGTGGACGATGACCGCCGCCGCCGCCGGCGACATCGACGGCGACGGCCGCGGCGACGCCCTGATCGGCGCCTGGTGGGGCGAGGGCGGCGCGCGCGAGACGGGCGGCGTGTTCGTCACCGACGCCGACCGCGCCGTCACCGATGCGCGGGACCTCCCCCGCCGCCTCACCCTCGACGACGACGCGCACCACGGCGTGGGCGGGGGTGTCACCGCCGGCGACATCGACGGCGACGGCGTGGGCGACGTGGTGCTCGGCGGCGGCGGGCCTGGCGACACCACGGCCGACACCCCCGCCGTGTACGTGGAGTACGGCCCCTTCGCGGGGGTGCGCACGCTCGGCGGCGGCGGCGTGCTCTGGGCCAACGCGACGCTCGACTCCGCCGGCGGCACCCACGCGCTCGCGGCCGGCGACCTCGACGGCGACGGCTTCGACGACCTGCTCGTCGGCACCCGCGCCGACGCCAACGACGCCCTCGGACTCGCCTACATCGTGCTGGGCGGCCCGCGCGGAGAGTAGGGCGGAGAGCGCGGGCGGCGGCCTCTCGTCGCCGGGGGGAGCGTCGCAAGCCAGGGCCAACCGGCGCCCCCCGCGGCTCGCGACGCGCCTGCCCCATCGAGAGGCCCGCGCCCCCTACCCCTTCGTGCGCACCGTGGACCGCCCGCCGTCGACCGGGAGCACCTGCCCCGTGATCCACGTCGCGTCCGGCGAGAGCAAGAACGCGGCGGCGGCGGCCATGTCCGCGGCCTGGCCGAGCCGCGGGATGGGGTGGAGCGCGGCGATGGACTTCGCCATGGCCTCGTTGCTCGTGAGCGCGGCGGCGAGCGGGGTCTCCGTGAGGCTCGGCGCGATGCAATTGACGCGCACCGAAGGGGACAGATCGGCGGCGAGGCTGCGGGTGAGCGCCTCGACCGCGCCCTTCGCCGTCGCGATGACCACGTGGTTGGTGAACCCCTGCCCGGCCGCGATGGACGAGAACAACACCACGGACCCGCCGCCGGCTTTCAGGGCGTCGAGCGCTTCCCGCACGGCCACCAGCGCGCCGACCACGTTGAGCCGGTAGGCATCCACCATGGCGGCGGAATCCACGCGGCGAACCGGCTTCAGCACGATGGAGCCGACACAGTAGGCCAGCCCCTCGATCGCGCCGCCGGCCGCGGCGACGGCAGCCGCGAGCTGGGCCTCGTCCAACACATCCGCCACGGCCCAGGTGGCGCCGAGCTCGGCGGCGAGCGCCTGGAGCCGCGCTTCGTCGCGGGCAACGAGGTGCACCGCGCGCCCTTCCGCCACGAGCCGCCGGGCGAGCGCGGCGCCCACGCCGCCTGTTCCACCAACAATCACGACGGGTCCGGGCATGTGCGCTCCAACGATTGGGCCCCGGTTAGCGCCGAACCCCAGTCGCGACGACCGCCCGCCGCGCGGGGCGAGAAGCCGCTTACCGAGCCGGTGGTTCGCGCGGCGCACCCGCGCGCCGGCGTCGGGGACTACCGAGCGGCGCGCCCACGCCCCGCGCTGGCTCGCGACGCGCCTGCACCCTCGAGAGGCCGCCGCCCGCCCCCTGGCGGCACGCCGCCGGGAGCGCTACCCTGCTCGCCGAGGGAACCCCCATGCGCCACGTGCTTCTTGTCCTCGCGACGCTCTTCGCCGCCCCCGGCTGTGCCCCGCGCGCCGTGATCGCCGTCGACATGCCCGCCGAGCTCACCGTGCCCGCCGACGTGCGCAGCCTCGCCCTGGTCGACCGCAAGGGCTCCACGGCCTCGGCCGCAGCGCGGCTCGCGCTCCAGGAAGAGCTGCAGGGGACCGCCCGTTTCACCGTGACGGAGCCCACCGCCGCCCAGTCCGCGCTCGGGAAGGTGCGCGGCACCGTGGGCGCCCCGCTCGACGCCGACGCCGTCGGGCTGCTCCGCGGCGCGACCGGCGCCGACGGCGTGCTCGCGATCGACCAGGTGGAGCAGGTGGAGACGTGGTCCTACGTGGACCGCGTCGAGTCGCAAACGCGCACCGAGACCCGACGTGACCCGAACTGCCCGTCGTGCCCCGGCACGGTCAGCGAGGTCACCACCGACGTGCCGGTCACCGAGGCCACGTGCACCCTCACGCTCACGGTCGGCTACCAACTCTACGGCGCGAGCGGCGCCGTGGTCGACGCGTGGACGGAGACGCTCACCGATTCGCGTTCTGCCACCGGCACTTCCAACGACGACGCCCGCCGCGCCGTGGGGGACACCAGCACGTTGGCCACCGAGCTCGCCCAGGCGAGCGCGTTCGAGGCCACGCGCCACATCGCGCCCTGGGCCACCACGGTGAGCCGGCGGTGGTTCGCGGGCGGCGGGCCCGAGGTGGCGGAAGGGGCGAAGCTCGCCCGGGCCGGCGACTGGGTAGGGGCCGAGAAGGCCTGGAAGAAGGGAAAGAAGACGACCGAGGGCGACACGAAGGGCCGCGTGGCGTTCAACCTCGCCGTGGCCGCCGAGCGCCGCGGCGACATCGCGAGCGCGCTCACGCTCTGCAAGGAGGCCAAGGGCCTCCTGAAGAACGCCGGTCCCGCCGACACCTACCTCGTCGACCTGCGCGCCCGGAAGCGCCAGGCCACGACGCTCGCGGCCCAGATGGCGCCGGCGCCCGCGGAGGAGTGACGCATGCTCGCCTCGCGCGACCTCGGCCGCCGCGCCCGCGCCTGCCGGGGCTGGCGGGCCCTGCCCGGCATGGTGTTCGACACCCCCTCGGGCCCCGTCCGCGCGCTGGATTCCGCCCCGCGAAGCCCGGAAGACCTGCCCGACTTCGCCGACCCCGCCACGCTCGGGTGCCTCCTCGCGCTCGTGCGTGACGCGTGGCGCGACCCCGACGTGTACCTCGAGCGGGTGTGGGACACCGGGCCCGACCCCAAGAGCAGCGGCTGGCTCGCGCGCGGCGCCGGACCGCCCACTCGGCGCTCCCTGACCGGCACGTGGCCGACCGAGGCCGCCTGCCTCGTGGAAGCGCTCGAAGCGGCTCCGTTTTAGCCGGGGGCGGGGTTTCCCCTCCGAGCGGGGGCCGACGGCAGGCCGAGACGGGGTCAGCGGGCGTCGCGATTGCAGTAGCCGCCGGGGCGCGCGTTGACCCCGGCCGTGCACCTCCTCCGCCTCCTCGCGTGCGGCGGAGCCCTGGTCGCCGCCGTTGCAGGCGTGCCGGCCCACGGCCTTCTCCGTCGGCACGTCGACCAGCAGGCTCGTCGCGTGGCTCACGCGCGAGAGCCGGCCCGGGACGAGGATGGCGCCGAAGTGCACCCCGGTACGCGCGCCGCCGCTCCCCGCGCGGGCGGGGGGCGGTTCGGGCGCGGGCCTCCCGTTCGTAGGGGGGCGTCGCGAGCCAGGGCCGCCGGCGGTGCCACGGCCCGCGGGATGTGTGCCCTACGCCGGGCCCAGCGTGAACACGAACGTCTCGATCTGCGACTGCCCGACGCTGTAGTCGGTGAAGATGGTGTGCGAGAGCGCGTGCCGCAGCGGCCGAACGCGGCGCACACCCCCCGCCTGTCCCGGCTCGCGACGCCCCACCGCCTGCGGGAGGCCCGCGCCCGTTGCCGCATCAGGCCACGCGCGCGCCCCGCAGGTCGACCGCGAGGGCCTCGGCGCCGTCGGGCAGGACGTTGAACATGCGGAAGGTGAAATGATCGGGGTCGCACCAGTCGAGGGTGATGCGCCACCCCCAGTCGGGCAGGCCCTCGCCGGCCGGGTAGGTGGCGTAGAGCAGCACCCCGCCGCCCGGGGCGTTGCCGTGGAGCACCATCCCGCTCGACGCGTGGAAGCTGTCCGTGAAGTCACCCCGGCACGCGGGGCCGGGCCCGCGGAGCACGAGCGCGCCTTCCTTCGGCGCGCCCTCGTACGCCCACGCGATCGCGACGCGGTCGGCGGCGACGACGAGGGTGCCGTCGGAGACGTGGGCGGGGGGGCCGGGGCGGAACCAGCGGCGGTTGACGCCGGCGAAACGGCCGTGGTGCGACGCGGGAATCATCGCGCGAGGGTACACGACGAAGGCTTGGGTGTCACCGAACGGCGGCCGCGCGACCCGACACGCCGAGCCCGCCCGCCTCGCCCGCAGGCGCGTCGCCGCGCGCGGCGCTGTCGAGCACGCACCACGCCACGAGCCCGGCCTGCAGCGCGCGGGTGGCGGGCCAGCCGCGCGCGAGCCCCAGCATCCGCATGGACCACCCCGCCCAGACGCCGCCCGCGATGCCCAGAATCCAGCGGAGCATCGGGTTGTCGGCCAGGGCGGGGTCGACGCCGGGCTGCGCGACGGCGAAGAGCGCGAGCGCGAGCGGCGCCCACGGGGTCGCGGCGACCAGCGCCATGGACGAGGACATCACGAGGTTGCGCGTGGCGGCGGACGAATCCATCCTCGGTGCCGCGGTCGCGAAGCTCCGGGCCGCGCCGTCGCGCCGCGGGTCAGGTCCCGAACTTCGGGCCTTCCTTCTTCGAGCCTTCGAAGCTCACGATCGTGTCGCCCGTTCGCGCCTCGATGAACAGCGGCGTCTTGCCCTCTTCCCCGAGCGTCCAAGAGTCGGACGTCGTGAGCGCCAGGCGCATGTTCGCGCCCTTGGCGCGCGACCAGCCCGCCTGCCCGCTGATGCCGAGGTTCACCTCGGCCCCCCCCTTTCCGGCAAAGTCGGGCGAGGCCATCGCCTTCTTCAGCTCCTTGCCGAGAACGCCGTACTTCACCGCGTCGTTCCCAACGGACATGCCCTGCACGAGATCGGCGATCGGGCCGACGCCCTGGATGCCACCCTTCGTCCCCGCGTTCCGGATCAGGTTCGCCATCGAGTTTACGAACCCGGCGGCCCACGACGTGCCGATCAGCGCGAGGTCGGAGAACTGTCCTATCGGCATTCGCTTGGTTACGGAGAGGCCGACGTACCACTCGTCGAGCTTCCCGTTCTTCCAGAGGAACGTGACGTTGGCCGGCACCTTCAGGCCCATGTCCTTGTGCTCGAGCTCGCCGGCGATCGTGAGGGACTTGGAGGCCGTGACCTCAACCGCGTTCGGGTTCGCGTCCTTGTTCTCGATCGTCTTCGAGAACATCAGCTCCGCTCCGCCCTTGGCCGAGCCGAACGAGGTGTCGGCCCCCGCCTCTACGCCGCCGCCGACCGACGCCGTGGCGCTGTCGTCGGCATCCATCCCGCGGATCGTGCTCTGCTTGCTGGCGGACGACATCACCGCGGAGGACATGGCCTCCTTGATGTCCGCCGGGGCGCCGGCGGCGTCGCACGCACCCTCGACCACCATGCGGATCATGAGCATGAATTCGTCGAAGATCTCGGCCGCGGAGTCGCCGACGATCTTGAGCGAGCCCTTCACGTAGCCTTTGAAGTACGCCAGAAACTTCGGCCACCAGGACGAGCCTCGCGTGCCGGCCTCCGCGAGGAGCCCGAGCTGGCTGGAGATCGTGACCTCGTACTTGCCGGCGTCGGTGTGCGCGGCCTCGAGCGCGAGAGCAGGCTCGAGGAAGCAATTCATCGCGCCGCTGCTGTAGATGGGCACCTTGCCCACGATCCGGAGCGAGGCGAAGGACCCCGGGCCGGGCACGATCGCCGCGAGCGCCTTCGACGCGGCCGACGAGAAGCCCGCGCCGCTCTTCACGCCGAGATCGCTCTGCTTCAGCCCCGTCGGCGCGGAAACCGAGCCTCCGCCGAGCTTCTTCTGCACCTGATCGCTGTTGCTCGGAGTGCGGCCCTTGCCCTTCCCGGTCTCCTGAGACATCGCGGGGTCGACGCGCGTCTGGTTGGCGACGTCGTACGCTGGCTGGCTCGACTGCGAGAAGCTCCCCACGGTCCCTCCGGGCAGCCGCGCGGCCGCGCCTCACCGTAGCTCGGAACGCCCCTCGAACACCAGCCATCCCGGACCGATCTGTGTCCATGCGAGGCTGCTCACATCGATGCCGCCGGCGGTGTCACCAATCCACGCGACGATCTCGTCGGAGGCCCACGCGAGCCGGCGCGCGTGCACGGGCGGAGGGAGCGTCACCGCGCGCGCGGTCCGGTGGATGGTCACCGTTCCGTCCGGCGCGGCGGACGCGATCGTGCCCGCCGGCGACGCCGCGAGGGCGACCGCGTGCCAATCGAGCGGCGCCCAGGTGGGGCGTGGGACCGCGAGATCGAGCCGATGGACGGGGGCACCGTCGAGGGCAACGAGGAGCCGATCGGGCGACTCCCAGGCCACCGAAAGCGCCGGCGCGCCCAGGCTACCGATCTCCCGGATGGCGCGGGCGCGCAGGTCGAGGAGGTGCACGGAGCCGCCGAACGTCGCGATCGCGAGGCGCTCGCCGGTGCTCGACCACGCGAGGGAGGTGACGGCACCCGGCCCGGCCGAGAGCGCTGCCGGCTCGTCGGCACCCTCGAGAATCCACACCTGCTCGTCGCCGCCCACGGCAACCACCGAGCCGGCCACCGCGAGCGTCGCGGCGCGCGGCAGCTTCCGCAGCGCCCCGCCCGCGTCGATGGCGCCGTCCAACCCGAGCACCATTGGCTCCCCGCCGGAGAGGTCGACCGCCCACGCGGGCCCGAGAGGCGCGCCGGGCGCGTCGCCGAAGCACCGCCCCCCCTCGCCGGTTCCCAGGCACCAGCGCCCACCGCCGCCCGCGACCCACACCCAAGCCGGGCGGCCCGGCACCACGTCGTCCCCGAGGCGCACGGTGCCGTCGTCGTCCACCGCGGCCCGCGACGCGTCCCGCGGTGGCACGGCGTCGAGGGGCGCGAGCCCCGGCAGGCTCCACGCGCCCTCCGTGCCGTCGTCGAAGCGCACGACAACCGCGTCGGGCGCGCCCCAGGCTTCCGCCGGCACCTGTCCATCCGCGAACGCCGCGCGCGCGCCGCCCGACGCCGTCACGCCGCTCGGGGTGACAACGGCCACCGCCCCGGCGTCGCCCGCGAGGAACACGACGTCGTCGCCCACGGGGAGGTCGAGGTCGGTGCGTGCGCCGTCGGCGCCAAGCCGGAACACCCCCGCCCGCGTCGCCACGAGGGCGTCGGCGCCGGCCGCAGCCACGTCGAGCACCACGTTCGGGAGCGACACCTCGGCAGCGAGGTTCCACCGCTCCGCGTGGCGCCAGAGTTGCACCCGCCGGCCGCGCGCGACGACCGCGGTGTCGGCGCGGACATCGATGTACGCCCGCTCGCTCCGCGTCCCGTCTCCCGGAGGCAGACCCTGGCGGAGCATCGACCCGGGTACGGGAACGTGCCCCCGGTCTGGGGTGGTGACGCAAGAGGCGGCGAGGAGCATCGCGATCACTTCAAGCCCTGCTCGAACCACGTGGTGGTCAGGCCCCATTTGGCCTTGGGTGTGCGCGGCTGGACGACCGAGAGGAGCCGCCAGCTCCGCGAGGAGCGAAGCACGGAATCCGCGCTCGCCTCCTGGAGGACACGGTGGGCACCGGCCGCCGACTCCGCGAGCACCGCGACGATCAGCACGTGCTCGGGCAGCAGCGCGACCGTGAATTCGTAGGGAAGCGCCGGCGAGAACGCGCCGCCGAGGATCGGGCCGAGCACCTCGGGAGCACACCAGAAGAGGCCCCGGCGCTGGATGGTCTCCCAGTCCTCGGCCGTGCCGGTGATCTCCAGCCGAAGGCCGTACACCCGCCCGCCGTCCGCGTCGACGAGGATGCGCACCGGCGCGGCCGGGAGGTCGGGCAGGAGCCCCGGCTCCGTGTGGAGATGGTCGAGGAGCGGCACGAAGGCTCGCTTAACGCGTCTGCGCGGGTCCCTCCGCCGTCCCGAGGTTCTCGGCGGGACCTCGTCGTTCGGACCTCCCGTAGCCCGGGCTCCGCGGGCGGCCGACGGGGAGCCTGCCGTGCGGCTCGTGCCGGTCCAAACCGGCCCACGCTCCCTGACCCCCGCGGAGTCGGCTGGCTACCGTGCCCTCCTGGCGAGCTTGGCCCGGATCCCGCGGCCCACGTCGGAGTTCGACGCGGTGGAGCTCGTAGGCGAGGGTCGGAGGTGAGCCCGGTCCTGGACGCATCTGCATTCATCGCGGCAATCTCGCCCACCGAGCGCCACCACCCCCGGGCCAGGCGGCTCTTCGAGAGCCACCCCGACACCGAGCCGTTCCTCGTACCCGAACTGTTCCGCGTCGAGGTGATCGCAGGGCTCTCCCGGCGGGGAGCGCCGGCGGACCTTCTCGAGACGGTAGATGCCCTGTTCCGTGGGCCTCGGTTCCACGCCCGTCCGCTCGACGGCGAGCTGCTCGAGCGGGCCGTGCACGTCGCCCGGACGGCGCGTCTACGTGCCTACGACGCCGTCTACGTGGCGCTGGCCCTGATCTGGAAGGAACCCATCCTGACGCTCGACGCGGAGGTCGTCGAACGTGCCCACGCCACCTTCGGGGACCTGCGGGTGTTCGGGTCCACGTAAGCCCGAGGGGCTCGGTCACGGATGCGCGGACTGGTTTGGGTGGGGCAGTGGCGGGAGGCGAGGGTAGAGGAACTTGTGCCGATCCCGTCCGTGCCGCCGTACTACCAAGCCTCGCGGGTGACGGTGTACGTCGCGCTCCGCGACGCGCCGGAGATTGTGGGGTACCCGCGCGGCACGTGCAGGAAGGGGCAGTGCGGCCCGCCCCACGGTGGTGCTCTCCGCGGACGTGGGCCCGCCGGGGTGGCTGAATTGGTACCCGTTCGCCTGCCCTCATGCCCCCATGTTGGGGGCGTTCCGATCTTCGTCCAACCTTGATTTCAGGTCACCATGATCCGTTCGGCCCGCCTTGGGGTTCATGGGGACAATGGGAATGCGAGGTGGTGGACGACGCGGTGAGAAGGCCGAAGTGTAGGACAGAATGGGCGTTGCAGCCAGTGACTTGTGTAGTGCGGGGTGTGGTGGCAATCACGCCGTTCTACTCGCCAACCACGCGGCCCCAGCCGCCGTGAGGCGATACCGCTGCTTGCTGCTCCGCGGCTTGTCGGGCACCGTCATCTCGACCAGGCCGAGCGCCAGCGCAGGCGTCAGGTAGGCTTCGCGGAAGTGCTCTTCGTGCTTTAGGCCGACGGCGAGCTGTAGCTCGGCTCGGCTCATCTCTCCGACAAGGGCGCCGAGGAGCCGTGCAACTTCCCCGGTGACTTCCCCGGTGACTTCCCCGGCGGGCGAAGTATGGCCTTCGCCGGGCGTTGTTGTGGACCCGCCGCCAGCTGCTCCGGTGACTTCCCCGGTGCCGTAGGCGGCCTTGGGGTGCACCCGCAGGGTCACCAGGAAGTAGTCATGGTTCTCGTCGAACTCGAAGACGGGAGGCGGAGAGCCGTTCTCCCTCATCGCGCCGATGATCTTGGAGATACCGGTGCCGCGCCCCTCGGTGAGGTCCAGCTCCTTGAGCATCTCCCCGATCCGCCGGTTGCGGTAGCGCCTCGGCAGGGCGCGCCCGGCCCGGAGCGCCTCGAGCTTCACCGAACGGTCGGGCCCGGGGTAGCTCATCACCGACAACTCGTTTCGTCCGATGCGGACTTCCACGGGATTCCGCTCGTCGTAGGCCCGGTGGTACATCGCGTTGACGAGCGCCTCCTCGATCGCGTCGAGGGGGAAGTTGGAGACGCGGTCGGCCTCGGCCCGGTCGGCGTGCTTGATCACCGTCACCGACAGGTAGTTCCGGGCGATGTAGTCGAGGGCCTCGCGGATGATGTGGTGGATGGGCCCGCGGAATTCCTTCTCGGTGAAGTGGCTCGCCCCGGGGCCCTCGGGAAACCACACCACGTCGATCTGCGTGCCGGGGAAGAAGCGGTGGGGCGCGGGATTGAAGAAGAGCAACCCCACATTCAGCGGGAAGGGCGACTCCGACGAGCCGGCCACGACGTGCATGAGCCGCCCGAGCTCCACGAGTGGCATCGTAGCGGCGGACTCGCGCAGGTCGCTGCGTACCTCCTCCAGGAACGCCAGCATCAACCCGCGGTCGAGGTCGTCGACCGTCGCCTGCTGGTTCACCCGGTCGTCGAACGGGACGGTGGCCGCGAGCGACATCAACTCCGACTCGTCGGACGCCCGCGCCACCACGGTGCTGGAGCCCTTCCGGATGAACCACGAGTAGTCGCGATCGTCCTTCGCGAGCGTCGTCCTGGCGCGGTAGGGGCGCGTCTGACCGCCGGGCGCCCACAGCACCAGGATGTGCCGGCCATCCACCGCATACGGCGCGGCGATCGGGTGGTAGTTCGGCTTCATGGCCGTGTGGCCGAGGTTGAGCAGCTCCTTCTGGATGGCGTCCAGGCTCTCGGGCGAAAGGCCGACCGGCGGGAGGACCGGGCGCCCGTCCCGCTCCTCGACGCCGATGACGATGTACCCGCCGCCGAGGTTGTGGAAGTCGTTGGCGAAGGCGCAAAGCGTGTGCACCACGGCGAGCGGATTCCACCCCGCCTTCAGCTCGAGACGCTCCCACTCTACAGTCTTGCCGTTCAGGAGGTCATCGATGGCGATGGGGAGGGGCATCTGGTCGTCTTCATCTATCCCGAGCGGAGACGCCGCGTTCTGGGGCCGAGGACCGCGGCGCATCCATTGTTCTCATGCACCCCACGACGTCGCTCCGCCGAGGCAAATCACCGGAAGTCCGTACGTACGCCGAGTTCTGCTCACCATGATCCGTTCGGCCCCCCAAACGCCCCAATGTCGTTCACCGACCCATCCGTGTCATTCCGCGCGGAGGCCGGGTTGCCCGCGTCGACCATCGCGCTGCGCGACGTGAGCGTGAGCGTGTCGTTGTCGGCGTCGCCGTCGTCGCTGTAGGCGGTGAAGCCCGGGTTCTCGGAGATGTTCCCGTCGACGCCGGTGGCGTCGGAGGGGCCGAGGTAGTTC
The DNA here is from genome assembly GCA_964202365.1 of Myxococcota bacterium. Lineage (GTDB taxonomy): Bacteria > Myxococcota_A > UBA796 > UBA796 > SXON01 > CAJBVW01. Next base: position 12,254 of record CAXNIN010000080.1, read on the forward strand.
GCGTTCACATTGAGGGCGACGTTGTTGTGGGTCAGGGTCCACGAGGTGCTGCCGCTGTCGTCGTAGAGGCCGTACAGGTTGCCGGTGATGGCGGTGCTGTCGATCTCCACCTCGCTGTCGTACGCGTACACGCCGTAGTCGTTGCCCACGAGCGTGGAGTTCCGCATCTTCACCGAGCCGTAGGCCGCGTAGAACCCTCCGTAGCCGTAAGTCGTGCTCTCGGAGTTCAGGATGAGGTTCTCCCACGCCTGGGCGGAGTAGTTGGTGTAAATGGTAGGGTAGTCGCCGGAGTTCTCCCACACGCGCACCCGCGTGCCGCGCACGGACTCGACGTCGTACAACACCATCGCGCCGCCGTCGCTCGCGGAGTTGTCGACGATGTCCACGTCCGTCAGGGTGAGCTCCCCGCCGTACGCGTAGATGCCTCCGCCCGCGCTGCCGCCGTAGTAGTACGCGCTGGTGCCAGCATAGTAGCCGTAGTTCAAGGGCAGGATATTGCCGGTGATCACCACGTCTTCGAGCGTGAGGTAGCTTTTGTCGACGTACACCCCACCGCCCGTTGAGTAGGAATAGTAATAGTATACGTATTCGGTGCCTTCGAAGGAGCTGCTGACGCTCGTGGTCTGGATGCCGCCGCCGCCCGTAATCGTGAAGCCGCGCACAACACCGGTCTCGCCGCTGGTGAGGGTGACGACGGGCGCGCGGCCCGTTCCGACGATGGAGGTGAACGCAGAGCCGTTGAGGCTCTCCACCACAACGTCGCGGCCGCCGAAGTCGATGTCCTCGTAGTACGTGCCGTCGTTCACCACGACGCAGCTCGGCGCGGAGACGATGCCGTCCTGGATGCCGCTCATGGGGTCTCCGATGGTCCCGCGCGCGCCGCGACGGCCGCCGGCGTCCACAAAGACGGGGTCGCGGGCGTTTGCGTCGTCACAGTCGTAGGCGTTGGTGGCGCCGCCCGCCGAGGCGGCGTCGCAGCCGTACACCAGGGTGTCGGAGCCGGCGCCGTCGCCGTCGGTGTCGGCGTAGAAGGCGATCCAGAACGCGGAGTCGTCGTCGACACCGGCGTCGCAGTCGTTGTCGACGCCGTCGCACACCTCGTCGGCGCCGGGCCACACGGCGGCGTCGCCGTCGTCGCAGTCGGCGTTGTTCACGGCGAACGCCGCGCCCGGGGCGTCGCACGTGACGGTGCCGGTGGTGCCGGCGGCGCCGAAGCCGTCCTCGTCGCCATCGGCGTACCAGGTGAGGTCGGGGTCTTCGTCGGCGGTGCCGTCACAATCGTCGTCACGACCGTTGCACACGTCGACGGTCACGGCGGGGTTCACGTCGGCGCGGGTGTCGTCGCAGTCGACGCTGTCGGCGTAGCCGTCGCCGTCGGCGTCGCCATCGGGCTCGGTGTCGGTGTCGGCGTCGGTGTCCGCATCGGTGTCGGCGTCGGCCTTCCCGGTGTCGGTGGGGTCATCGGTGGCGCCGTCCGTACAGCCGACGAGAACCAGGACCGCGAGCAGGGACAGGCGCATCGAACCTCCACCGTCGCCCTAGCCGTTCCCGCGTGCGGAGGCCAGAGACCGGCACGAACCAGGGGTGAAGGGGGGCCGGAAACGAACGGGCGCGGGCCTCCCGAAGGCGCAGGGGCGTG
>CAXNIN010000081.1:0-13630 GCA_964202365.1 Myxococcota bacterium
GCGCGGTCGGCCGTCGCGAGGAGCTCGGCGGTGGGGTCCGCGCCGTCCACTTCGTCGGACTCCGTCTCGAACGCCGCGTCGCTGGGCGCGGAGGCCATCGTGTCTAAACAGGCGCTTAGGACCAACCACCCCAGCAGCACGTGCCCTCCGTCTCCAGAAGGGAAGCCCCCCGAGGGCGGCCGTCCACTCCCACCATGCACTGAGAACCCGGAGCGGCGCACCACCTTGCCCCTTGGCTGGCGACGCCATACTCTGAATGACTGTTCATTCATCATTCGAGGAGCCTCATGAGCGCGACCGACTACTGCATCGACCTCCGTGACATCCGCTTCGTCCTCTTCGAGCAGCTCAAGGTCGACGAGACCCTCAAGAGCATGCCCCGGTACGCCGAGTTCGACCGCGACCTCTACGAGACCATGCTGGAGAGCGCCGCCGACCTCTCCAAGGGCGTGCTCGCGCCGCTCAACAAGGTGGGCGACCGCGTCGGCTGCACGTTCGACGGCAACGGCAACGTCACCACGCCGCCCGGCTTCAAGGAAGCCTACAAGACCATCGCCGAGTCCGGCCTCATCGCCGCCGGCATGAGCCCCGACTTCGGCGGCGTCGGGCTCCCCCACGCCATCGACGTCGCGATGCACGAGATGCTCACCGGCTCGAACACGGCCTTCAACATCTACACCGGCCTCTCGCGCGCCGCGGCGAACCTCCTCGCCACCGACTACACGCCCGCGTGGCTCAAGAACATCGTCGTCCCGAAGCTCGTCGGGGGCGAATGGGCCGGCACGATGTGCCTCACCGAGCCGGGCGCCGGCACCGCGGTCGGCGACAACCGCACCCGCGCCGAGCGCACCGAGGACCCCCTCGTCTACACCCTCACCGGCGAGAAGATCTTCATCTCCGGCGGCGACAACGACATCACCGCCAACATCTGCCACCTCGTGCTCGCCCGCACGCCGGACGCGCCCCCCGGCACCCGCGGCATCTCGATCTTCCTCGTGCCGAAGTTCAACTTCGACGCGAACGGCACCCTCGGCGAGCGCAACGACATCAAGGTGGTCGGCATCGAGCACAAGATGGGCATCAACGGCTCCGCCACCTGCTCCCTCGCCCTCGGCTCCACCGGCGTCTGCACCGGCTGGCGTCTCGGCAAGGAAGGTCAGGGCATGGAGATCATGTTCCACATGATGAACGAGGCCCGCATCGGCGTCGGCATCCAGGGCCTCTCCACGGCGTCCACGAGCTACCTCAACGCGCTCTCCTACGCGAAGGACCGCGTCCAGGGCTCCGCCGTCGAGAGCTTCAAGGAAGCCGATCCCCCCCGCATCACCATCAACAACCACCCGGACGTGCGCCGGATGCTCATGTCGATGAAGGTGCAGGTCGAGACGATGCGCTCGCTGATCTACAGCGTGGCCAACCGCCTCGACCGGGCGGACAACGGCGCGGCGGAGGAGCGCGAATACCTGCTCGGCCTCGTCGAGCTCATGACGCCCATCGTGAAGGCCTACTGCTCCGATGTCGGCTTCGACGTGTGCGTCACCGCGGTACAGGTGTACGGCGGCTACGGCTACACCGGCGAGTACCCGGTGGAGCAGAACCTCCGCGACTCGAAGATCAGCTCGATCTACGAGGGCACCAACGGCATCCAGGCGATGGACCTCCTCGGCCGCAAGATGCGCAAGGGCAACGGCGCCCTGTTCATGACGTGGCTCAACGAGTGCAACACGGAGCTCGAGAAGGCCAAGGCCACCGGCAAGCTCGACGAAGAAGTGAGCGCGCTCGAGCGCGCCCGCGACCAGCTCGGGCAGACCGCGATGTACCTCGGCGGCCTCGGGATGCAGGGCAACCTCAAGGGCGCCATGCTCCAGAGCTACCCGTTCCTCACGCTCTTCGGCACCGTCGTGCTCGGGCTCCACGCCCTCTGGCAGGCCCGCATCGCGCTCGAAGCGAGCGAGGGCGCCACGAGCGACCCCGACAAGAAGTTCTACCGGGGCAAGGTGCTCAACGCCCGGTACTACGCCAAGAACGTGCTGCCCCGCGCCACGTCCATCGCCAAGACCATCCAGGCCGGCGACGAGTCCTGCCTCGAGGAAGGCCTCTTCGAGTAGGCGCTCCCGCGCGGCGCCGGCAGCCCTCCGCGGGGCTCCTGGCGCCGCCGCGGCCGTTGGCAGCCAGCCCCCGTGCGGTCGCCGACGGGCGCTCGTGCCGCGAACGCAGTACGATGGTGGCCTACGTCACAGGTTCGTCATGGCCGCGGTACTCGATGGGCTGAAGTTCTTCACGCAGAGCCTGCGCAACGGGAACGCCGTCGGCGCGGTGTGGCCTTCGTCGAAGGGTCTTTGTGAGGCGATGGTGCGGCCGGTCATCGGCGGCGCTGCCGGTCCGCTGCGCGTCCTCGAGGTCGGCGCGGGCGTCGGGCCGGTCACCCACGAGCTGCTGCAACGCCTGCTCCCGGGCGACACCCTCGACGTGGTGGAGCTGAACCCCGAGTTCTGCGCCACGCTCCACGCCCGGTTCGACGGCGCGGCCCCGCTGGAGCCACGCATCCACAACGCCGACATCCTGACGTTCGACGCCGGCATCCGCTACAACCACATCGTGAGCGGACTCCCGCTGGCCAACTTCCCGGCCGAGCTCTCCCAGGCGATCTACAACCGCTTCTTCGAGCTGCTCGAGCCCGACGGCACGCTGATCATGTTCCACCACATCTTCGGGCGCGAGGCCCTCCGCCTGTTCGGGCTCCCGAAGGACCGCCGGCGCGCCAAGCAGCTCATGGAGATCGAGCAGGGCCTCGCGCCGCTCGTCGTGGGCAGCCACACGGTGATGTTGAACATGCCGCCCGCCCGTGTCCTCGTTCGCCGGCGCCCCGGAGCCCGCGAAGCGAGCTGACGCCCCGGGCTCGGACGGCGCCGGTGCGCTAAGCAGATCGCTCCACCCGAGGCCGCTCCGTCGTGCGCCGCGCCCCCCCACCCGCCGCGCTCGCCCTCGCGCTGCTCCGCCCGTTTCTGTCGTTGGGCGTGAGCGTCACGGCGCACCTCGCGGTGGCGTCGCCCGCGATCCTCTGGCTCTACCTCTTCGCCGACCCCATGATCGACCTTCCCGGTGAAGAAGGCCAGGAAGATGGCCCGATCGGCAACGACGGCGGCGAGGTTCCGCAGGGCGAGGCCGATCCCGAGCCGATGGCGGTGTCGTTGTACGTCGAGCCCGTCGAGGCGCCGCCGAGCGTGGAGCCGGTGGACCCCACCGCGGCCGGCCCCGCCCCCGCCAGCAAACCGGCCACCAAGTCGCCGATCGAAGGGACCGCCGAGGGCGATCCGAACACCACCACGATCTCCCCCGCCGCCGAGATGGGCGTGAAGGGGCGCCGTCCCCGCGGCGACCGAAAGCCCTGCGAGCCCATCGACGAGATCGTGAGCGTCGCGGACGACAAGTGGCGCGTCGAGCGCGACGTTGTCGACTACTACGCCGCGCACCTCCGCGAGCTCCAGCGCCAGGTTGCGGTCTCGACCCACTCCGGCGCGGACGGCAAGCCCGACGGCGTGCGCATCTACCTCCCGCGCTGCAGCGTGCTCCGGCAGGCCGGCATCAAGCACGGCGACATCATCCACACGGTCAACGGCAAGCGCGTCGCGACGCTGATGGACGGCATCGGCGCCTACCTCACGCTCCGCGGCGAAGAGAACCTCCAGGTGGAGATCACCGCTCGCAACGGGCAGAAGCGCGTGCATCGGTACCGGCTCCGCAAGTAGGGAGGGGCCGAATCCGGGCGCGGGCCTCCCGGCGGCCGAGGAGCGTCGCGAGCCGCGGGCGGCGTCGCGCGCGCTACTTCTTCGCGCCCTTCGCGGCCGGCTTCCCGCCCTTCGCGGCCTTGCCCGCCTTCGGGTCGGCCGCCGCGGCGTCCACGGCCTTCGGGGCCGGGGGCTCCACCTTCTTGCCGTCCTTCCACAGCTCGGTGCGCACCTCCACGCCCGCGGCGTCGAAGTACACCCACTTGCCGGTCATCTGGCCGTCCGGCTCGGTCTGGCCGATCACGGCCGGCTTGCCCGTGTCGTGGAAGGCCTCCCACCGGCCCACGCGCACGCCCCGCTTGTCGAGCGGCCCCAGGCCGGGCTCCCCGGACTTGAACGTCCCGCGTTCGGCGAGGGTTCCGTTGGGGTGGAGCCGCGTCCACGCGCCCACCATTTGCCCGTCGCGCGTTTGGCCCTCGATGCGGCCACCGGTGGGGCCGTACCCCACCCACGCGCCGGTCATCCGGCCGCGGGACCACGTCGCCTCCGACTCCTTCGAGCCGTTCTGGCGCCACGTGGTCCACAGGCCGTCTTCCTTGTCGTCGACGTAGGCGCCTTCCCGAAGCTTGGACCCGTCGGGAAAGAGCTCGGTCCAGGTGCCGTTGCGCTTCCCGAACACGTACGGGCCGCGCGCGATCGGCTTGCCGTCCGCGCGGGCGCGCTCCCAGTCGCCGTGGCGCTGGTTGTCCACGTAGGGGCCGCGCTCTTTCTCGCCGGCGTCGGTCCACTCGGTCCAGGGGCCGGTGCGGCGGCCCACGACGTAGGCGCCCTCGCTCACGCGGCCGGCGGCGTCGGTCTCGATCCACGCGCCGTCGCGCACGCCCATCCGCCACGCGCCCTGCTGACGGATGCGGCCCGACTCGTCCCACGAGGTGGTGGGGCCGTTGCGCACGCCCCGCACCCAGCTCGCGGACTCCTTCTGGAGGCCCGTGGCGTACCACTCCGTCCCTACGCCAACCTGTACGCCGTTCTGGTACCGCGCCTCGACCCGCACCTTCCCGTCGGGCCACCACGTGCGGAAGTCGCGGTGGCGAAGGCCTTTCTTCCACGTGGAGCGCTCGGTGAGCGTGCCGGTGTCGGCCCACGACTCCCAGGTGCCCACGCGGGCGCCGTCGGCGTACCGACCGCGGGTGCGCACCGCGCCGTTCGCGTGCCACTCGGTGTGGGCGCCGTCGCGAAGGCCCGCCGCGAAGGTGCCTTCGGCGCGAACGGCGCCGGTCGGGAACCACGCGCGGGAAGGACCGCTCGGCGTGCCGTCGGCGGCGGCGCACCACATCTCCGTGTCCGCGGGGGGCGCGGCACCGCGCGCGGTGGTGCCGTCCGGGCACACGACCGGTACGCCGGCGGGGATGGCGGCGGGGGCGGCGGCGGGGGCCGCCTCCGGGGGCGCGGGGGCGTCCTCGGCGCGCGCGGAAGCGGGAAGCACGAGCGCGGCGACGAGCAGGAAGAGCGCGCCGCGGGCGGGCGGGAAACCGATGGGGAGGGACATCCTGGCCTCGTGACGCGGGCAGGTATCCCGAGCCGCGCCCGGTCGCGGGGCCCGGGAAAGTTCACGGACCCGCGCGGACGCGCGGCGCCGCGGCCTGTCCCGCGGCTACAGTGCGGCGCATGCGCTTCGCTCTCCCCCTCCCCGTGCTGTGCACGCTCGCCTGCGGCCCCGTCGGCGGCGACGCCGCGGACACCGACACCGGCGGCGCCCTGGACACCGACACCGGCGGGGACACCGACCCCGACGACACCGCGGACACCGACACCAGCGACACCGACACCAGCGACACCGACACCGACACCGGCGACACCACCTCCCCGGCTACCGGCCTCCTCCGCTACGTCGGCACGGCCACCGCGCTCGACGGCGCCTACGCGGGCGCGGAGACCGTCCTGTTCGCCGACGCCACGACCGGCACCGTGGTGTGTGAAGTCGCCGTCACGCTCGCCTCCACCGAAACGCGCACCGACTGCGGCGAGTGCGACTGGGCCTACACCGTGGAGGTGACGGGCGCGCAGACCCTGCAGGACACGGCGTGCGCGGCGGTCGGCTGGGACGACCCCGCTTCCATCGTCGGGTCTACGCGCGGGTACGGCTACGTGGCGCTCTACTTCGGCCACGCGCCCGTGCTGATGATCGAGGCCGACGGCGTGTGGAACCCCGCCGGCTACGCCGGCTACGACCCCGCGAGCGGTGCGCTCACCTACGACCGCGACGACGGCTACCACCCCTACTGACGCGCCCCCGCGCAGGAGCACCCGCTCCGATGATGCTCCTCCTCCTCCTCGCGTGCGCCGGCCCCGCCTCGATCTCCCTCGACGGCGACGTCGACACGGCCCCGCCGGTCGACGACACCGCGCCCCCCGACGACACCGCGCCCCCCGACACCGATCCGCCCGCGCCCATCGTGGCGGACATCGCGGTGGCCGTGCACCCCGAGGTCGCGACGATCCTCACCGCCACGTGGACCCAGCTCGCCCCCGGCGAGACGTGGCTCTCCTGGATGCTCGACGGCGAAACGTACACCTCTCCGGTCCGAACGCGCGATGCCGGCCCCGCCCGCGAGGTGGTGCTGGGCCTCCCCGCCGACACCGTCGTGACGGTGACACTGCACGCCACGCCGTCCGACGCGTCGGAAGTGCAGCTCTACCCCGCCGCCGCCGCGACCACGGGCCCGCTCCCGTTCGACCTCCCGGCGCCCACCCTCGCGCTCTCCGAACCCGACGCCGATCCCGCGCCCTTCCTGCTCACGAGCCTGGACGTCGGCCCGCAGAACTTCTTCGGTCCCTGCTACGTCGTCGTGCTCGACCGCGCGGGGCGTGTCGTGTGGTACCGCGTAACGACGGGGCGCCGCCTCACGTTGTTCCCGCGCGTGGCGAAGTCGGGCACCCACGTGATGTGGGAGGCGACCACGTACTACGTGCCCGGCGATCCCTCGATTTTCCGCGCCACGCTCGACTTCGAGCAGAGCAGCGAGACGACGATTCCGGGCCTCGGCTTCACGTACGACGAGCTCGAGGACGGCCGCATCCTCTACGACGAAGCCGAGACCGCCTACGACTACCACCTCACCCGGCGCGAGCTCGACGGCACCGACACGCGCCTCTGGTCGTGCGCGCCGTGGATGGCGCCGTTCAGCGTGGACTACTGGGCGTGCGCGGCCAACACCACGCTCTACGACCCCGTTGCGGACGTGGTGCTCTACTCCATGTTCCAAACCTCCACCGTGGTCGCCATCGCGCCCGAGACCGGCGAAATCCAGTGGGAGCTCGGGCAATTTCCCGGCGGCCTCGGGTTTTCGCCCGACGACATCCAGCTCGAGCTCCAGCACTACCCCAACCCCACGCCCGACGGCACCCTGCTGCTCACGACGCACGTTCCTGGGCAAAGGCGCCAACATATTCGGGAGTTCGCCATCGCCGACGGCGTCGCCACGCAGGTGTGGGACTACACCGCCGACGGCTACTACGGCGACTACGCCGGCGAGGCCACGCGGCTTCCGGCCGGGAACACCCTCATCAATTTCGGAACGGACGGCGTGCTGCGCGAAGTGACGCCCGCCCGCGACGTGGTGTGGGAGCTCGACTGGGCCGGCCACCTGCTCGGCCACGTGACCCCCATCGACGATCTGTACGCCTTGAACCGGGGTTGGTAGCGGGTTCCCCCTCCCGGCGGCGCAGGACGGTCGGCGAGCCAGGGCGAGGCGGGGTGCCCGCCCCACGAACGGCGGCTCCCGTGGCTCGCCGCCCGCTCCCTCGCCTTCGAGAGGCCCGCGCCCGGAAAGCCGGTCCCCTCCCCGAATGCTACGCTGGCGGCCATGCGTTCCCCCGTGCTCCTGCTCCTCCTCGCGTCCTGCACCTCCGCCGAGAAGCCCGCCACCGACCCGCCCGCGCCCATCCTCGCGGTGCCGGAGACCGAACGGTGGGAGATCCCCGGGCTCGCGTGCGACGCCCACGTCGTGCGCACCGCCGGCGCCGTGCCGCACGTCTACGCGCACGACCGCGTTGACCTCGCGCGCGCCTACGGCTTTACCCAGGCGCGGGACCGGTATTTCGAGATGGAGCTCGCCCGGCGGCTCGGCCGCGGCACGGTCTCCGAGCTCCTCGGCGACGCCGCGCTCGAGACGGACATGGAGAGCCGCGCCTCCGGGATGACCTGGGTGGGCGACAACATCCTCGCGAACCTGAGCGCCGAACACGCCGCGATCTTCGACGGTTTTGCCGAGGGCGTGAACGCGTACATCGCGCTCGTGCGCGCCGGCGACCTCCCGCCGCCGAGCGAGCTCGAGATCGCCGGGCCTTTCCTCGGCGCGACGGACCCCGCCTCGCTCCTCGTGGAGTGGACCCGCGCCGACCTCGCCGGCGTGGCCGCGGTGCTCGTGTACGAGCTCGGCTACGAGACGGACGACGTGAGCCGCGCCTACACGAAGACCCTCGTAGAAGCCGGGCTGTTCGATACGGAGACGCCGCTCGGCGCGCTTCGGCAGGCGGGTGTCGAGTCCGACATCGCGGGGCAGCTCGCGCCGGTGTGGAGCTACGGCTCGGCGGCGGGGTGGGGGCTCAACGGGGCCGGGGCGACGGGGTCGTCGACCACGTCGGCGGCGCGGCCCGCCGCGCGCGTGAACGGGCCGATGCTCGCGCGGCTCGCGACGCGCCTCGAGCGCTTCGAAGACAAGCTCGGACGTGGTGATCTGGACGCCGGCTGGGGGAGCAACGTGTGGGCCGTGGGCGCGAGCGTGAGCGCGGACGGCACCGCCCTGCTCGCCGGCGACGGCCACCTCCCTCTCTCGGTGCCGAGCCTCTTCTGGCAAATCGGCCTCGACACGAGCGTTCTGGGCGGCGGCGACACCCATCAGATGGGCCTCGGCATCCCGGGGCTCCCCATCCTCGCCGTGGGCACCAACGGCAAGGTGGCGTGGAGCCAGACGCAGCTCATGGGCGACATCACCGATTGGTACGCCGAACAACTCCAGCTCGGCAGCGACGGCCTCCCGGCGGCCACGCTGCACCAGGGCACGTGGCAGCCCGTCGCGTCGGCCGTCGAGACCCACACCGTGGCGGCCGTGCTCGGCGGCACGGGCGGAACCGTCTCGTGGAAGCGGTACACCACGTTCGACGGCCGGTGGATCGCCGACATCGAGGGCACTGCGGCGGCGATGGGCACGGCGGGCGCGGTCGACTTCCCCGGCGGCGCCGTCGTCCCCGGCGACATCGACGGCGATGGCGTCGTTACCGCGATTGCGTTCGACTACACCGCCTTCTCTGACGGCAACCTGCTCAACGCGGTAGACCGGTTCGGGCACTCCGAGAACGTCGAAGAGATGCGCGAGGCGACGAAGTACCTCGTCGCGTACAGCCAGAACATCGGCGCGGCGGACAGCACGGGGAGCGTGCTGTACACGGGCTACCAGGCGGTTCCGTGCCGTTCGTACCTGCCGCGCGACGCCGACGGCCGCTGGGTGGAAGGCGCGGACCCGATGTTCCTGCTCGACGGCACCACCTACGGCGGCTTCGAGATTCCCATCGCCGCCGACGGCATGGTGGACGAGAGCGGCGGCACCGCCGACCCCTACCGGTGTGTGGTGCCCTGGGCCGACTACCCCACCGCGCTCGACCCCGCCGAGGGCTACATCGTCAACGGCAACAACGATCCGGGCTCGATCACCCTCGACAACGACCTCTGGGACGAGCCCTGGTACATCGGCGGGCCCTGGGTGGAAGGCTGGCGCGCCTACCGCATCGCCGAGCGCATCGACGAGCAGGTGGCGGCCGGCACGGCGGACGTGGCGGGCATGGCCGCCATCCAGGCCGACCGCAAGAGCGCCCTGGGCACCCAGTTCGGGCCTCACCTCGTGGCCGCGATCCAGGCGGCGCGGGCCGCGAGCGAGGCCGGCGCGACCGAGGGCGCCGAAGGGCGGCTCGCGATCGCCTACGCCGCGGACGCCGCCGCCTACGACGAAGTGGAGACGCGCCTCTCGGCGTGGATCGCGCGCGGCGGCGAGGCCGAGAGCGGCGTGCTCACGTTCTACCACTCCCCCACGGCCGACCAGGTGGACGACAGCGTCGCCACCACCCTCTTCAACGCCTGGCTCTCGAGCTGGGACGACCGCGTCTTCGCCGACGAGAACCTCCCCGGCGTGTGGAACGGCGGCTCCACGGCCGGGCGCGTGCGCGCGCTCACGATGTTCCTCGACGGGCGCGGCCCCGGCAACCCGGGCAACCTCGCGAGCTGGAACCCCGACACCGAGGAGAGCGTCTTCTTCGACGACGCCACCACGCCGGACGTGGTGGAGACCAGCGACGAGGTAGCGCTCGCCTCGCTCGCCGACGGCCTCACCTTCCTCCGCAGCGCGCCCGGCCGCGACCTGCGGGGCGCCGGCTTCGGCACCACGGACATGGCCCAGTACAAGTGGGGCCTCCGCCACTGGACGCGCTTCGAGAGCGTCCTCGCCGACTTCGTGGACGCCGAGGAGTTCAGCTTCCTCACCGACCAGTTCTCCATCTCCACCGAGGTGCTCCCGCTCGCCGGCGAGCCCGGCACCGAGGACATCCCGTGGTTCCCGCGCCCCGGCGACAACCTCTCGGTGGACGCCGCGAACTCCGGCTGGGGCACGGACTGGACGCACGGGAGCGGCCCCGTGTTCCGCATGGTGATCGCGCTCGGGCCCGACGGCAAGGTGACCGGCCAGAACGTCATCCCGGGCGGGCAGAGCTCGCTCATCGACAGCCCGTACTTCGCCGACCAGACCGCGCTCTGGCTCGCCAACGACACGCTCCCGATGTTGTTCCACGTCGAAGACGTGGTCGCCGACGCGCGCGGGCGCGAGGTGCTCGTGGGCGCGGGGCGCTGCGAGTGACGCGCGCCGCCGCGCCGATCGTCGTGTTCGCGGGGCTGCTCGGCGCGTGCGGTGAGCCCGGTCCGAAGCCCGACACGGCGGCGGCTTCCTGCGAGGTCGTTCCCCCCGAAACGGCGTGGGGCGCCGCCCCGTCGGGCTACCGCGTGCTCGACGCCCCGGTCGATGCCCCGTGGCTCGCCGAGGCCCGCACCGTGCCGGTCGGCGTGTGGTACCCCACCGCCGACGACGCCGGCGACGCCGCCCTCTACATCGACACCTTCCCCGACCCCGATTCCTGGGTGGACGCCGCCTTCGCGGACCCCGCGCCGGGCTGCACGCTCCCGCTCGTGGTCTACAGCCACGGCTCGCAGGCGTGGGGCGGCAACACGTCCCCCATCCTGCGGCAGCTCGTGCGCCAGGGGTGGGTTGCCGCCGCCCCCGACCATGTCGGCAACACGCTCGCCGACAACGTCGACCCCCGCCCGGTGAGCTACTCGCGCACCCGCGTGGCTGACATCGTCGCGACGCTCGACGCGCTCGCGGCGCTTCCCGAAGGCGATCCGCTCCACGGTCGCATCGACACCAGCCGGGTGCTCGTGCTCGGGCACAGCTTCGGCGGGCAGACCGCGTGGCTCCTCGCCGGGCCCACCTTCGACACCGCCGCGATCGACGCGCGGTGCGACGCCGGCCCGCCGGGCTGCTCCGACGCCGAGCGCGCCGCCTACGACGCGCCCGCCACCGACCCGCGCGTGGTGGCCGTGATGCCGCTCGACGGCTTCGCCAACACCGATCTCGTCGCGACGGACGGCTGGGCCACCGCCGACCGACCCATCCTCTACCTCTCCCAGGCCGGCGACGACACCGCGTTCCAGACCGCCGCCGCCGCCGACGTCACCTGGGGCAGCTTCGAGGGAAGCTGCCACGAGACGTTCACGAACAGCCCGGTTTCGTGCTCCACCTTCGACAAGCAGGAGGGCATCGAGGCGACCGCCACCTTCCTCACCGCGTTCGCGGCCACAGAGGTGCTCGAGCGCGACGACGCCGCGTACACCGGCATCCTCGACGGGAGCACCGTGGTGGACAGCCGCGTCACCCTCCAGCGCACCGGCGAGTAGGCCTCACCGCGCTCGCGAGCCATCGGGGGCGCCGGCGGTAACCTCCGTGTAAGCGCGCCCACAGCGCAGGCGGCGCGCGGTCCGGTACACTGCGCGCGCACCGAGTCCACCATGCGCGCGCCTCTCCTTCTCGCCTTCCCGATCCTCACGCTCGCCGGCTGCGTGAGCGAGCCCATCAAGGTGTACGACACCGGTACGGACACGCTCATCGGCGTCGACGGCGACTCGGCGGCGGGGACGCCGGACATCCTCCTGAGCGTCACCTCGCTGGATCTCGGCGAGACCACGCCGGGCGGCATCCTCGACGGCACGATCAGCATCCAGAACGTGGGCGACGCGGACCTCGACGCGACGTTCACCGTGTCGGGCGGGTCGGAGCTCTTCGCGCTGGACGCCGCGAGCGCCACCCTCGCGCCGGGCGACGTGCAGGCGATCGCCGTCTCCTTCTCGGCGGACGCCGTCGGCGCCTACGCGGGCACCCTCACCCTCCTCTCGAACGACCCCGACGAGGGCGCTGTCACCGTCTCGCTCTCCGCCGACGTCGCCGAGGCCCCCGACGACGCCGACGGCGACGGCTACACCATCGACGACGGCGACTGCGACGACGACGACGCCGCGGTGAACCCCGGCGTGGACGAGGTCTGGTACGACGGCGTCGACTCCGACTGCAACGGCGCGAGCGACTTCGACCAGGACGCCGACGGCCACGCCTCCGACGAGCACGGCGGCGACGACTGCGCGGACACCGACGCATCCGTGAACCCGAGCGCGTCGGAGGTGGACGGCAACGGAATCGACGACGACTGCGACGGCACGATCGACGACGCGACGACCACGGTCGACGCCGACGCCGACGGCTACGCCGCGGGCCCGGACGACTGCGACGACACCAACCCCGACGTGAACACCGGCGCCACGGAAGTGGCGGGCAACGGCATCGACGACGACTGCGACGGCGAGATCGACGAGATCCTCGCCACGACCGACGCCGACGGCGACGGCTACACCGAGGCCGACGGCGACTGCGACGACACGGACGCCGCGGTGAACCCGGCCGCCACCGAGGTCTGGTACGACGGCGTCGACCAGGACTGCGACGGCAACGACCTCGACCAGGACGGCGACGGCTCCGTGCTCGCGTACGACTGCGACGACACCGATCCCAACGCCTTCCCCGGCAACGTGGAGACCTGGTACGACGGCGTGGACGGCGATTGCGTCGGCGCGAGCGACTACGACCAGGACGGCGACGGCCACGACTCCGCCGCGTACGGCGGCGACGACTGCGACGACCTCGACGCGGCGGTGAACCCCGACGCCGTCGACACCTGGTACGACGGCGTGGACGCCGACTGCTCCGGCGGCAGCGACTACGACCAGGACGGCGACGGCTTCGACGACGCTGCGTACGGCGGCGACGACTGCGACGACCTCGACGCGACCGTGAACCCCGGCGCGGAGGAGACCTGGAACGACGGCGTGGACGGCAACTGCGACGGCGCCAGCGACTACGATCTCGACGGCGACGGCGACGACTCCGACCTCTACGGAGGCACCGACTGCAACGACGCCGACGCGGCCGTGTACGAAGGCGCGGCGGACACCTGGTACGACGGCGTGGACAGCGACTGCGACGGCGCCAGCGACTACGACCGCGACGCGGACGGCTACGACAGCTCGGCGTACGGCGGCACCGACTGCAACGACCTCGACCCGGCGGTGTACCCCGGCGCCGCCGAGACCTGGTACGACGGCGTGGACAGCAACTGCTCGGGCGGCAGCGACTACGACCAGGACGGCGACGGCTACACGTCGTCCACCTACGGCGGCCTCGACTGCAACGACACGAGCGCGGCCGTGTACCCCGGCGCCACGGAGACCTGGTACGACGGCGTGGACGGCA
>CAXNIN010000082.1:0-13604 GCA_964202365.1 Myxococcota bacterium
CCGCGCGCCGGGCGCTTCACCCCGCGGCCCCGCCCGGCGCTCCGCACCTCCACCGCCGCGCTCGCGGCGTCCCTCGCCTCCCCCGCCAAACCCGTGGTGCTCGACGTGCGTGAGCCCGACGAGTTCGCCGGCGCCCGGAAGTACGGCGAAGCCCGGGGCGGCCACGTTCCCGGCGCGGTGAGCGTGCCGTGGCACGGGCTGCTCTCCGCCGCGCCCGACCTCCCCCGTGACACACCGATCGTCGTGTACTGCACCGGCGGGGTGCGCAGCGGGATGGCGTGGGCCGCGCTCACCGCGCACGGGTTCACCGCTGTCTCGAACGACGACGCTTCCTGGTGGGCCTGGGCGCGCGCCGTCCCCTGACTCGGAAGGGTATTTCAACCAGGGGAGTGCCGGAAGCCTCCGCGGTGTGTAGCTCCTCGGGACCACGGAATGCGGAAGGAATCCTGGCCTCCGTGGGTCTGTATGGCAGGTGGCCGCACTCCCCGCACGCCGATCTCGGCGCCTCGTGAAACACTGAACGCAGCGGCCGGCGCAACGCTCTTTTCGCCTCCCCGATCCTAGCGCGATGGGGCGAAGAGCCTTTGCTCCGTCGAGCCAGACGCGCCCACCCGGGCCGCACCCGATGGAGTCCGCATGACGCCCGACCCCTTCTCCCGCTCCGCCGGAATCCTCGGCATGATTGCCGAGCTTCAGGACATCGACCGCTACCGCGAGCAGCACTGGGAGGGCTCGTTCGCGGACTACATCGACCTTGTGCGCGAGCGCCCCGGCGTGGCACGCAACGCGTACCAGCGGCTGTACGACATGATCGTGTCGTTCGGCACCGAGACGTACACCGAGTACAAAAAGCCGATCATACGGTACAAGTTCTTCGACGACCCCGTCGATAACGGCAAGGATGCCATCTTCGGCATCGACGTTCACCTCATGAAGCTGGTGAACGTGCTCAAG
Organism: Myxococcota bacterium; assembly: GCA_964202365.1. Lineage (GTDB taxonomy): Bacteria > Myxococcota_A > UBA796 > UBA796 > SXON01 > CAJBVW01. Next base: position 955 of record CAXNIN010000082.1, read on the forward strand.
TCCGCGGCGTTGGGTTTGGGCCCCGAGCGGCGTGTCATCTTGCTCCACGGCCCGGTGGGTTCAGCGAAGAGCACGATCGCCCGGCTCTTCAAAAAGGGGCTGGAGTGGTACAGCCGGCAGCCGCAGGGCGCCATGTACACGTTCAGTTGGCACCTCCCCGACGGGAGCGTCGTGCCGAGCCCGCTCAACGAAGACCCGCTCCGGCTCATCCCCATCGAGATGCGCACCCAGGTGCTCGAAGAGCTCAACCGCTCCCTGAAGGGGCGCGCGGCGTACCCGATTCACCTCGAGGGCGACCTCGACCCCGTGAGCCGCTATTTGTACCGGGAAGCCCTCAAGCAGACCGGCGGCGACTGGACGCGCCTCATCGAGCGGGTGCGCGTGCGCCGGCTCCTGCTCTCCGAGAAGGACCGCCTCGGCATCGGTACGTTCCAGCCGAAGGACGAGAAGAACCAGGACTCCACGGAGCTCACGGGCGACATCAACTACCGAAAGATCGCCGAGTTCGGCAGCGACTCCGACCCGCGCGCCTTCAACTTCGACGGCGAGTTCTGCGTGGCCAACCGGGGCATGGTCGAGTTCGTCGAGATGCTCAAGCTCGACGTCGCGTTCCTCTACGACCTCCTGGGCGCCAGCCAGGAGCACGTGATCAAGCCCAAGAAGTTCGCGCAGACCTACATCGACGAGGTCATCATCGGGCACACCAACGAGCCCGAATACCGCAAGCTCCAGTCCAACGAGTTCATGGAAGCGCTGCGCGACCGCACCATCAAGATCGACATCCCGTACATCACGAAGTGGTCCGCCGAGGCCCGCATCTACAAGCGGGACTTCAACCGGCAGCGCGTGCACAAGCACATCGCGCCGCACACGCTCGAGATGGCGGCCATGTGGGCGGTGTTGTCCCGCTTGGAAGACCCCAAGAAGGCCAACCTGACGCTGCTCCAGAAGCTCAAGCTCTACGACGGCAAGACGCTCCCCGGCTTCACCGAGGACAACGTCAAGGAGCTCCGCAAGACGAGCATCCGCGAGGGCATGGACGGGGTGTCGCCCCGCTACGTGCAGGACAAGATCTCCAACGCGCTCGTGCGCGACGCGGAGACGCCGAGCCTCAACGCGTTCATGGTGCTCAACGAGCTCGAGAGCGGGCTGAAGAACCACTCGCTCATCAACGATGAGGAGAAGAAGAAGAAGTACCGGGATCTCATCGGCCTGGTGAAGAAGGAGTACGAGGACATCGTAAAGAACGAGGTCCAGAAGGCGATCGCCGCCGACGAGGGCGCGATCCAACGCCTGTGCGCCAACTACATCGACAACGTGAAGGCGTTCACCCAGAAGGAGCGGGTGAAGAACCCGTTCACCGGGGCCTACGAGGAGCCCGACGAGCGGCTGATGCGCGGCATCGAGGAGAAGATCGACATCCCGGTGTCCCGCAAGGAGGACTTCCGCCGCGAGCTGATGAACTACATCGGCGCGTTGGCGCTCGACGGGAAGACGTTCAACTACAAGATGAACGAGCGGCTGTACCGGGCGCTCGAACTCAAGGTGTTCGAGGACCAGAAGGACACGATCAAGCTCACGAGCCTCGTTTCCCAGGTTGTCGACCCCGACACCCAAGCGAAGATCGACATCGTGAAGCAACGCTTGATCGACCAGTACGGGTACGACGACCACTCGGCCACCGACGTGCTCAACTACGTGGCGTCCATCTTCGCGCGCGGGGACGCAAAGGACTCGGGGTGATCCTCAACATCGAAAACGACCTGAACCGCTTCCGACAGATCGTGAAGGGGCGCGTCCGCAAGGATCTGAAGCGCTACATGTCGAGCGGCGAGATCATCGGGAAGCAGGGCGATAAGTTCGTGTCGATCCCCCTGCCGGAGATCAACATCCCGCGCTTGCGCTACGGGAAGAACCAAACCGGCGGCGTCGGCCAGGGGGACGCCGACGAAGGGGACAAGGTGGATGGTGCCGAGGAGTCGGCCGGCCAGGCGGGCGACAGCCCGGGCGACCACCTGCTCGAAGCGGAGATCTCCATCGAGGAGCTGGCGGAGATCCTGGGGGAAGAGCTGCACCTCCCGCGCATCGAGCCGCGGGGAAAGAAGAACATCACCGCTACGCGCGACAAGTACACCGGCATCGCCCGGGTGGGTCCCCAGTCGTTGCGTCACCAGAAGCGCACCTTCCGCGAGGCGCTCAAGCGCGAGATCTCCGCGGGCACGTACAACTCGGCGGCGCCGGTGCTCGTGCCGCGCAAGGAGGACGTGCGCTACCGCTCGTGGAACAGCAAGGCGGATCCCCAGTCGGCGGCCGCGATCCTGTACGTGATGGACGTGTCGGGTTCGATGGGGCGCGAGCAGAAGGAGATCGTCCGCCTCGAAGCCTTTTGGATCGACACGTGGCTGCGCGCCAACTACAAGCACATCGAGACGCGGTTCATCATTCACGACGCGGTCGCCCGCGAGGTGGACCGCGAGACGTTCTTCCGCACCCGCGAGAGCGGCGGCACGCTCATCTCGTCCGCCTACATGCAGGTGGACTCCCTGATCACCGAGTTCTACCCGCCCGACGAGTGGAACATCTACCTCTTCCAATTCTCGGACGGCGACAACTGGTCGGCCGCCGACACCCGCACCTGCATCGATTTGCTCAAGAACCGCCTGCTCAAGAGCGTGAACCTGTTCTGCTACGGGCAGGTGGAGAGCGAGTACGGAAGCGGACAGTTCTTCAACGACCTGCGGGGCGACTTCGGGAGCGACGAGCGGGTTGTGCTCTCGAAGATCCCCGATCGCGAGGCCATCATGGGGTCGATCAAGGACTTCCTCGGCAAGGGGAGGTGACACGTGGGCGAGGAGCACTACCGCCGGTCACGCCGCCAACTCCCGCCGGAGTTGGAAGACGCGCGCTGCCGCATCCAAGCCATCGCCAAGGGGCACGGGCTCGACTTCTTCGACACCGTCTTCGAGATGTGCGACTACGACGAAATCAACATGATCGCGTCGTACGGCGGCTTCCCGACGCGGTACCCGCACTGGCGCTGGGGGATGGAGTACCTCCAGATGCAGAAGGGGTACGAATACGGGCTCCAGAAGATCTACGAGATGGTGATCAACACCAACCCCGCGTACGCCTACCTCCTGGACAACAACGCCTTCGTCGACCAGAAGCTCGTGATGGCGCACGTGTTCGGACACGTCGACTTCTTCAAGAACAACGCCTGGTTCGCGCACACCAACCGCAAGATGCTCGACCAGGTGGCCAACCACGCGGCGAAGGTGCGGCGCATCATCGACGCGGTGGGCGAGACCGCCACGGAGAGTTGGCTCGACACGTGCCTGTCCATCGACAACCTCGTCGACCCGTACCGCGACCACATCAAGCGCACCCGCGCGCTCGACGACGAGCCGCCGCCCCCGGGCTCCCACAAGCTCCCCGCCCGGAGCTACATGGAGTCGTACATCAACCCGCCGGACTACGTGAAACGTCAGGAGCGGGAGGCGGTGGCGCGGGCGGAGCGGGCGAAGACGTTCCCCGAGGCGCCCGTGCGCGACGTGCTCGGCTTCGTGCTCGAGCACGGTCGCATGTTGCGGTGGCAGGCCGACATCCTCTCGATCGTGCGCGACGAGGCCTACTACTTCGCGCCCCAGGCCCAGACCAAGATCATGAACGAGGGGTGGGCCAGCTACTGGCACACCAAGCTGATGACCGAGCAGATCCTCGAGGACGCCGAGGTCATCGACTATTGCGACCACCACTCCGGCACGGTGGCGATGCGCCCGGGGCAGCTCAACCCGTACAAAATCGGGCTCGAGCTCTACCGTGACATCCACAAGCGTTGGGACCGCGGCCAGTTCGGGAAGGACTGGATCGAGTGCGACGACGCGGTCGCCAAACGCGATTGGTCCCGGCCCACCAACCTCGGCAAGGACAAGATTTTCGAGGTGCGGCGCACGCACAACGACGTCACGTTCCTCGACACGTACCTCACCGAGGAGTTCTGCCGGCGCGTGGGCCTCTTCACCTACGAGTTCGACAAGAAGAGCGGCGAATACCTGGTGGACAGCCGGGAGTTCGCCGACATCAAGCAAAAGCTCCTGTTCATGGTGTCCAATCACGGCCAGCCGCGCGTATTCGTCTCCGACGGCAACCATGCCAACCGGGGCGAGCTCGAGCTCACCCACGAGTACGAGGGCGTGGACATCCAACTCGACTGGGCCAGCCACACCCTCGGCAACCTCGCCCGCGTGTGGGGCCGCCCGGTGCACCTCCGCACGCGCATCGAGTCGAAGGACGCCGTGCTCCACCACGACGGCGAGCACTTCACGTACGAGGGCCCCAAGCCCGCCGCCGGACGCAAGTGAGCGCCGACCTCGCCGACACCCTCGACAAGAAGCTCGTCCGCGGCCAAACGGCGCGCGTAGACGACGGCGCGTCGCACGCCGAGGTGGACGTGGTCGATGTCGACCGCCTCGGCGTGTCCGTGCACGGCGTGCGCGTGCGCGGCGCCGACCGCGGCGACCTCCGCCGCTGCGTGGAGGCCCTCCCCGACGCCCTCGACGCGCTCCCGGACGCGGTCGCCCCGGTGGAGGTCGACTTCACCCTCGGCGGCGCCGTCCTCCGCTCGCCGACGCGCAAGCACGAGTTCTACGAGGTGCGCACCGACGGCCAGGAGGTGTCCGTCGAAAAGCTCCGCGTCGGCCCCGACGGCCGCGCGCGCGTGCCGTTCACGCTCACGCGCGAGCAGCTCGGCCGCATGGTGGAGGGCGTCGGCGGCGCGCTCGGCGGCCGCAAGGAGGGCTGACCCCCGCTCCCCCCGGCTCGCGACGGCCCTGCCCCGACGGGAGGCCCGCGCCCGGCCCCTCTTCACCCTTCTTCACGCGCCCCACGCCCCCGCGCCGGCCCTCGACGTGGCACCTTGCCGTCGTCGGAGATCCGAATGCCCTGCGAAGACGCCCCCGGCCGCCTCGAGCCCCGCATCGACCCGCTCCGGTGCGAGGGGAAGGCCGACTGCCTGCGCGTGTGTCCGCACGACGTGTTCACGCTGCGCCCGCCCACGCGCGAGGAGAAGGCGGTGTTCACGCCGCTCGTGCGGCTCAAGGTGTGGGCGCACGGCGGGAAGCAGGCGTTCGTGGAGCGCCCGGACGCGTGCCACGCCTGCGGGTTGTGCGTGCCGGCCTGCCCGGAGCAGGCGATTCGCCTGGTGCGGGGCGTGCCGCAGGCGGAGACCCAGACCGGGTAGCGCGGTCAGAGGCCGCGGAGCGTGTCCGCGACGATCTTCCCGACCACTTCGTTGCCGGCGACCGTGAGGTGGTTGCGGTCCTGGAAGAGCTCGCGCGCCGTGCGGCCGTCGGTCTGGAGCGCCTCGCACGCGGGGATGACGGGCTGGTCGGGCGGGAGCTCCTTCGGGAGCGTGTGGCAGCTCAACCGCCAGCCCTGGTCGGACACGGGGTACTGCATGAAGACGACCTTCACCCCGCGCTCTTTGCCCCACTTGGCGATGAGGTCGTGGTTGCCCTGCCCCAGCGCGTCGCCGGGGCGCGGGCTGCGATCGAGCCAGCGGGAGCGGTCGGGCTGGACCTTCTCGAGGCCGAGGCGGAGCACGTAGTAGAGCCGTGAGCGCCACAGGAGCGCGCGCGCCTGGGGCCCGACGCCGCCGATGGGGCGGCCGGCGAGGGCGCCGTCGTCGCGGGGGCTGTCGAACGGCATGCAGTCGATGACGACGATGTCGGGGTCGAACGCCTCGATGCGCCGCTGGAGGAGCCGGTACACGTTGAGCGAGCGGAACCCGCTGATGCCGGCGTTGAGCACTTCCCAGTCGTCGCCGAGGAGGCGCTCCGCCACGGCCGAGTACGACTCGTTCACGCCGACGCCCGCGCCGAGCGTCTGGCTGTCGCCGAGGGTGACGACGCGGGTGATGCCGGCGGGCTTCGCCTGGGTCATCGGCTCTTCGCGCCGGAACCCGAACTCGTTGATCTGCATCGCCGCGCTCGGCAGCATGCCCCAGTACCAGTAGAGGTCGGGGTCGTAGCGGAACCCGGTGTTCTCGAGGTGCGCCCGGATCATGGTGTCCGGGAGCGTGGCCGTGCGGACCACCGGGAGCGTGAGGCGGAGCACGCCCTCGGCGGCGGCGAGCGCCACGAGCGCCACGAGGAGCCCGAGCGCGAGTCGTTTCAGTCTTCCCATGCCCATCCCGCCTTCTGGGGTCCTACCCCGGGAACGTCCCCGCAGCGCGGCTCGGCGCCCACCGGGATGCTCGCGCCCGTGGCGATGACGTCGGCCATTCGCGCGGCGATGGCGTAGGCGCCGGACTCGCTCGGGTGGCCGCGGTCGCGGAAGCCCCAGCAGGCGCGATCGGCGAGGTTGTGCCCGCCGGTGAACACGCCTTCGGGCTGCAGCGCCTCGCGCCACGCGGGGAGGCCGGCGAAGCCACGCTTCGCCTCGTCGTAGTTGTTGGGGAGCTCGGCGAACCACACCGGGAGGCCGCGCGCGCGTGCGTCCCGGGCGACCATGCGGATGTCGGCGATCTCGGGGTCGAGCGCGGCGCCGGTGGCGGCCGTGGCGTACTGGCCGGCGCGGAGGGGGGCCATCCACCACCGCAGGAGCAGGTAGGTGCGGAGCGTGCTGGCCGGGCCTTCCTGGGCGCGGGCGTACCACGCGGCGCGGGACGCGGTCTGTTCGCGGAAGCGCGCGTTGTTGTGGGGCGTGCCGATGAGCACGCCGTCGATGCCGTAGGCGGTGGCGAGCTGATGCCAGGCGCGGGCGGTGTCGAAGGCCGAGGAGCCGAACACGCCGGCGTTGATGACGTCCACGCGGTCGACGCCGAGCTTGGCCGGGAGGAGCGCCTCGAGGACATCGGGGATGGTCTTGCCCTGCTGCACCGAGAAGCCGTAGATCCAGGAATCGCCGAGCGCGAGGAGACGGCGGGTGCCGGGCGCCTTCTCGCGTGGGATCGGGGCGTCCTCGCGGAACCCCATGTCGTTGACGCGGGAGTGCCACTTGTAGGGGCCGTCGAACTGCTCGTCGCGGGTGTTGGGGCGCGCGACGATGCCGCCGTCGAGCGACGTGGCGATGAGGCCGGAGGGGCGCTCCCACTCGAACAACAGGGCGTCGACCGAGTAGATCGCGCGGAGCACCGCCTCGGTCACGCCGAGCGCGACGAGGGCGAACAGGACTCCGAGCAGGGCTTTGGTGCGCACACGGCTCGGTAACCGCTCGGAGCGGCGCGGCGCGCGCGGTTGGTGCGGCGGGACCCGGATCGTGCTGGTATGCGTGACGATGTTCGTACCGCTACGATGCGCATGGGGTCGAGCTTGTAGCCGGGTTCGGGCGCTTGCGGGGCAGGCCCTTCGACCATACGCGGGCCGAAAGGGAGGTCACCGTGCGCTACGCCGACTGGGTGCTCGTGGTGGGGATGGCGTTCGGCTGCGCGGAGGCCGGGCGGGGGCAGGATGCCGGGCCGCCGGGCGACGGCGCGTTGCCAACGGATGCGCCCGACGCGCCGGATGCGCCCGACGCCCCGCGCGTGGCGCCGCTCGATCGCGGCGCGCCGCCCTGTGTGCTCACCGACCCCGACGACCCGTGCGTGGGCGACGCCCCTACGTGGCCGGCCGACCTCCTCTCCCTCGTGGACTGGAAGCTCACGCTCCCCGTCGCCGACCCTGGCGACTCTGCTTCCCCCTGGGAGATCGAGCAGCCGGACCTCGCCACGTTCGCCCTCGAGCCGTGGTTCGACCTCGCGGGCGACGACGGGGTGCGCTTCGCGGCGAACGCGGGTGGCGTGACGACGAATGGGTCGAGCTACCCGAGGTCGGAGCTGCGGGAGATGCGGGCGGCCGGCACAGAGCGGGCCGCGTGGTCGACCACCGACGGGGTCCACACCCTCACGGTCACCCAGGCGATCACCCACCTCCCTGAGGTCAAGCCCCACGTGGTGGCCGGGCAAATCCACGACGCGGAAGACGACGTGGTGATGATTCGTCTGGAAGGAACACGGCTGTTCGTGGAGGCGCAGGGCGAGGACCTCGGCGTGCTCGACCCCGACTACACGCTCGGCGATGTGTTCACGGCGCGGTTCGTGGCGGCGGACGGCTGGATCGACGTGTACCACCAGGACCTCGCCACCCCGGCCGTGAGCTACGCGCGGGCCACGGACGGCTGCTACTTCAAAGCCGGCGCGTACACGCAGTCGAACCCCGACCGCGGCGATGCGCCGGACGCCTACGGGGCGGTCGAGATCCGGGCGTTGACGGTTACGCACGAGTGAACAGCGGCCCCCCCGCGAGGGGCTGTGACACTTCGTGACAACTCCCGCGCAGCGCGCCCCTCCGTAGCGGACGCCCGCCCTCGCCCGGCCAGTCCGTGCGCGCCCGAAGCGGGCTCCCGAACGCTCGTGTGTCCCGACGTAAGCAGGCGGGCAGGCGGCCGGGGGGCAGGCGCCTACACACGCAAGCGCGGCGCAGCACCGGCTGTCGGACCCCCCTCCCGGCGCGTATCTCCGAAGCGTCCCGGCGAGGAACAACCGTGGCTCTTCCGGATTTCGATCGCGCCCGCGCGTGGCTGTTCGACGATGCTCTCCCCTTCTGGGCGGAGGTCGGCGTCGACCGCACCCGCGGCGGTTTTCACGAGGCCCTCGACCTCTCGGGGCGCCCGCTCCCGGGCGGGTTCCGGCGGCTGCGGGTGGCCTGCCGCCAAATCTACGCGTTCTCCCACGGGGCGCTCCTCGGGTGGGCCCCGGGCTTGCCGCTCGCGCGGGCCGGCTTCGCGTGGCTCGTGGAGAAGGGGTGGCAGGGCGCGGACCGCGGGTGGGCGCGGCGGCTGACGCCCGAGGGGGAGGTGTGCGACGGCACCCCCGATCTCTACGACCACGCCTTCGTCCTCTTCGCCCTCGCGTGGCTCTACCGGGCCGGCGGCGACCCCGAAGCGCTCACCTGGGCGCACCGGACCCTCGACTTCATCGAGCGGCACCTCCGCCACCCGTCCGGGCGCGGCTACCGCCACGCGCTCCCGGCCACCGGGTTTCGCCTCCAGAACCCGCACATGCACTTCCTCGAAGCCGCGCTCGCGCTCTGCGAGGCGCGCCCCGAGCCCCGGTTCCGCGTGCTCGCGGAAGAGCTGGTCGCGCTCTTCGAAGGGCAGTTCCTCGACCCGCGCACCGGCACGGTCGCCGAGGCGTACACGGAGGGGCTCCTCCGCGCCCCCGGTCCGGAAGGCCGGGTGGTGGAGCCCGGGCACCAGTTCGAGTGGGCGTGGCTGCTAGGCGCGAGCGAGCGCGTCCTCGGGCGCCCCGGCAGCGGCGCCGCCGGTCAACTGCTGGCCTTCGGCGAACGCTTCGGCGTGAACCCCGACACCGGCGCCACGTACGACCAGGTGCGCGACGACGGCGTCGTGCTCGCCGCGGGGTCGCGCACGTGGCCCAACACCGAGCGCATCAAGGCGCACGTGGCGCGCATCGAGCGGGACGGCGCCGCGCCGGTCGCGTCGCTCACGTCGGCGACCGCGCTGCTGTTGGACCGCTACCTCGCCCGGGAGCCGCGCGGCACCTGGACCGACCACTTCGACGGGGAAGGGCGGCCCATCGCCGCGACCATCCCCGCCGCAACGCTCTATCACCTCGTCGTGGCGATCACCGAGCTTCTCCGTGTGGAGTCGACGGTGCGCGCCGTGGGGCGACGAGACGAAAGGCCAGCGCTGCTGGCGGGAGGGACCGCGTGAGGATCGCCGTGTTCGGGCTGGGGTACATCGGGTCGGTGACGAGTGGCTGTCTGCCGAAGTTGGGGCACCGCATCGTGGGGACGGACATCGACAGTCGCAAGGTGGCGGCGCTCGCCGCAGGGAAGTCGCCGGTGATGGAGCCCGGGCTCGACGCCCTGGTGGCGGAGGCGAGCGCGGGGGGGCGGCTGTACGCGACGGCGCGGCTCGAGTCCGCGATCGCGGAGAGCGACGTGGCGATGGTGTGCGTGGCCACCCCGTCGCGGGCCGACGGCGGCGCGGACGACAGCCAGCTCACCAAGGTGGTGGCGGACATCGGTCGGGCCGTGCGCGTAGCGGCGCGCGACGCGTACACGGTCATCGTGCGCTCGACGTGCCTGCCGCACGTGCACCGCCGGCTCCAGGCCATCCTCGCGGAGACCTCGGAGCTCTCCTACGACGCCGGCCTCGGCTACGCGAGCAACCCCGAGTTCCTGCGGGAAGGGAGCGCCGTCGAGGACTTCTTCGCGCCGCCCAAGATCGTGTTCGGCGCGCGGGGCCACGCCGCGGAGGCCGCCTGCCGCGCGCTCTACCCCGGCATCGCCGCGGAGACGTTCTTCGTCGACCCCGGCGCGGCGGCGATGGTCAAGTACGCCGACAACTACTTCCACGCCGTGAAGGTGACCTTCGGCAACGAGATCGGCCTGTTGTGCCGGGAGCTCGGCGTGGACCCGTACCGGGTGATGGAGGTGTTCGTCAGCGACCGGAAGCTCAACCTGTCGCCGCGCTACCTCCGGCCCGGGGCGCCGTTCGGCGGCTCGTGCCTCCCGAAGGACGTACGGGCGCTCCGGCACGTGTCGCGCAACACCGACGTGCGGCTGGAGATGCTCGAGGGGGTGTACGCGTCGAACCGGGAGCAGATCGACCGGCTCGTGGCGCGCATCCAGGCGGCCAACCCCGCCACGATCGGGTTTGTGGGCGTCTCCTTCAAGCAGGGCACGCCCGACCTCCGCGAGTCCCCGTTCGTCGAGGTGGTGCGCCGCCTCGTGGAGCAGGGGCGCACCGTGCGGGTGTACGACCCCCTGCTCGCCCAGGCCGGCGGCGTCGACGAGCTCCTCGCGTCACGGCTCGTGCCCGACCTCGCCGCCCTCTCCCGGGAGAGCGACTACCTCGTCGTCACCCAGAAGTTGGGCGAGGGCGTGTGGGCGCGGGTGCCCGCGCGGCCCGGGCGGCGTCTCCTCGACCTCACCGCCGACGAGACCCTGCGTCGACTCGGTGCCTACGAAGAGCTGTATCGGTGACCGAGCCCTCCCCCCTTCTCGAAGGCGCCGCCATCACGTGGCGGCGCGTGGCGTTCGACCGGCGCAAGCACGTGCGCGTGGCGGCCGCCGCCGCCGCCGTGCGCTTCGCCGACAGCGACGGGGCCGCCGTGCCCGAGGTGCTCGACGCGAGCGCGGGCGGGCTTCGCGTGGCCGCGGCCGCCGCGGTCGGCGAGGCGCGCGCCTACGTGATCGACGGCGTGGCGTGTACGGCCCAGGTGGTGTGGACGCGGGACGGCGTCGCCGGGCTCGCGTTCACGTCCCTGCCCGAGGGTGTGCGGGCGCGGCTGATGGCGGCGGCAGACGAAGCCGAGGACGAGACGGAGGTGGCGGCGGGCGCGCCCGCCGCGCCGGTGCGGGCGCTCGCCGGGGCCGCCGCCCCGCGCGCCGCCACCGCCGAGGCACCCCCGCGGGTGGTGCCGCCCCCCGGTCCCCTCGTGCGCCGCTGGCGGCCTCCGCTGCGGGCGGGCGTCTACGTGGTGCTCGGTCTGATGCTCACCGCGTGGCTCGGTAGCGCCCTCTACCGGCGGGTGTGGCGCATCGAGGTGGACGCCGCCTCGATCATCGCGACCACGGCGCGCGTGGCGAGCCCCGCCGACGGGGTGGTGGGCGCGCTTCGCGTGGACGAAGGCGCGGTGGTCCGGACGGGCGACGTGCTGTTCGAGGTGGAGGCCGCCGGGGTGGAGAGCGCGCTGGAGCGGGTGGCCATCGAGGTGGAAGAGGCCCGCGCGGCGGTGGCGCGGCGCGAGGCGGAGCGGGTCGCGGCGGTGGAGCGGCTCCGGATCGAGGGCGGGATGGCGCGCACGCGCGCGGAGGCCGAGCGTCGTCAAGCGGGGCTGCTCGCCGAGCGCGTGGGCTGGGCGGAGGCCCAGGTGGCCCGCCTGGAGGCGCTCGCGGCGGCGCCGGGCATCTCGCCGTTCGAGGTGGAGGCCGCGCGGGGCGCGCACGCTGCGCTCTCCGGGCAGCTCGCCGCCACCCGGGCGCGCCTCGCGGTTGAGGCCGCGCGGATTCGCGCCGGGGCCCGGGGCTACGCGTTCGACGGCGAACGGGTAGCCCCGGCGCTCCCGGAGCTGGACGCCGCGCTCGCCGAAGCCCAGACCGAGCTCGCGCTCGCCGAGCGGCGGCACACGGCCGAGCGGGTCCGCGCGGAGGGCCTCCGCCGCGCCCGTGCGCCGTTCCCGGGCCGCGTGGCGGCCTTGGCCCAGCCCGCAGGCGCGGCGGTGCGCCAGGGCACCGTGGTGGTCGTGCTGGAGGCCGACACCGAGCGCCGCGTCGAGGCGTGGGTCACCCGGGAGGAGGCCGGCTACATCCGGCTCGGCTCCCGGGCCCGGGTGTACGTGCCGGGGGTGGGCCGCACCTACGACGCCGTGGTGCGCTCGCTCGGGGCCGAGCCCGGCGCGAGCGAGCAGGCCGCCGCCGTGGGGGTGGCGCCGCGCCTCCGCGTGCTCCTCGATGTCGACGGCTACGCCGGCGACCCGGGCACCGCCGCGGAGGCCATGGACGGGCTCGAGGCGGCGGACACCGTGGGGCTGCCCGCGGTGGTGAGCTTCCCGCGGGGGTGGCGGTGAAGCCGGCCGCCACCCTCCGCGCGGCGCTTGCCGCCGCCACTCCCCGCGGGGCCGCCGCGCCCCGCGGGGCCGCCGC
>CAXNIN010000083.1:0-13465 GCA_964202365.1 Myxococcota bacterium
CCCGGGAGCGGCGCCGGCACCGCCCGGGCACCCCCACGCTCCGCCACGTCGCTGAAGACGACCGAACGCTCGACGTCGCCGCGACCCTCGTGGCCGCCGCCGCCGGGCCGAGCCGGGGCGAGGTGCTGGTGTCGTTGCGGGAGCTCGAGGCCGAGCTCACCGCCGCGGAGGACGCCCGCGTGGCGGCCGCGCTGCGGGAGCGGAGCATCGACTGGAGCGCCGCGCCCGCGCCGCTGGACGCGGAGCCCGTGGTCGAGGTGCGCTGGAGCTGGTCCACTCCGCCCACCGCCGGGGCCGCGACCGTGCTCTCCGCGACCGTCACCAACCGCGGCCCCCCCCTCCACCGGGCGGCGCTGCGCCTCGAGTCGGTGAACCCCGCCTGGGACGATCTCGTGCTTCCCCTCGGGAAGTTGGACCGCGGCGCCACCCGCACGGGCACGGTCGGCGTCGCGCTCGACCCCGGCCTCCCGACGCGCACCGATCGCGTCGCGGTAGCGCTCGAAGCCGACGGCATCTCCACGCGGGCCCTGCCTTCTCGCGACGTGACCACCATCGGGGAGGCCCTCCCTCCCCTCGCAATCACCGCGCGGGCCGCCCCGCGCGGTGACGACGGCACGGTCCGCGTCACGCTCGACATCGACAACCGGAGCGACAGGCTGCTCGGCGGGCTCGTGGCGCGCTTCGCGTTCCCCGACGTAGACGGCATCGAGCTCCTCGACGCGCGCACCCCGCCCACGTCCGTCGCCGCGCGGAGCAGCCGGCAGGTCGAGCTCCGGCTGCGCGTGGGCCCCGACTGGTCCGCGGCCACCTACCCCCTCGACGTCACGGTCTCAGACGACCGCGTGCGCCGCCTCGCGGCGTGGGAGCTCGCCCTCCCGAGGGACGGCGCCGCTGTCCGCCTCGAACCCCCGACGTTGACGATCGAGGCGCCGCCGACCGTGCTCCCGCCGGGCACCGCGCGCATCAAGGTCCGCGCCACCGACGACCGCGCGTTGGACCACGTCGTCGTCTACGCCGGGCTCGAGACCGTGAACCGCGCGCGCGTCACGCCCGCCGTCGAGCACGCGCGCGACAAGGTGGCGTGGCGGGCCGGGCGCGGGCGTCGCGCCGACCTCACCCTGGATCTTCCGGTGCTCGCGGGCATCAACCGCTACGTCATCGTCGCCGAGGACAAGGCCGGGCTGCGCACGGTCCGCGACGTGTACGTGCTCGGCGACGAAGGCGGCGGCGGCGTCACGGTGCTCCCCGACTGACGCCGCTCCGGGTCAGATGCGGACGATGCCGACCGCCACGTCGCTCGCGCCGGTGACGCCGTACATCAGGTAGCCGCCGCTCGCCCAGACCGACACGTCGGACACGGCGAAGCCGGCCGTGAGCTCGATCTCGGTGTACCCCGTGCCGGGCGTGCCCCACGCGAGGTGGGCGTCGCCGCCGGGCGTCACGTATGCAACGTAGAGCGTGCCGTCGGTGTCCTCGAACACGTCAACTTCGAGCGGCACTTCGCCGTCCGCGATCACCGTGGCGCCGTCCGCGTCGAGCAGGACCACGCTGTCCGACGTCGCGTCCGCGAGCACGAGCACCCTCTCCGACCAGTCGGCGGGGATGTCGATGTCGAGCGGGGCGTGCGACGCCGTGTATTCGGCGGCGGTGAAGGCCGGATCGGACGCCGTGCTGTCGAAGCTGTACTCCCAGATCCCGCCGCGCTCCGAGGAGAACACCGAGCCGAGGGCGCCGCGCACGTCGAGCGCGCAGTCGGCGGCGGAGACGTCCGCGAGCTCGACGTCGGCCGAGAAGCCGCCGGAGAAGGTGGGCGGGATGCGCACGTAGTGGAGCACGGCGGAGCTGTCGTCGCAGCCGATCACGTGCAGCGCGCCGTCGTCGTCGAGCGCCACCGAGATGTCGTCGTACGCGGCGACGCCGACGGTTCCGGCGGCGAGCGCGGCGGTGCGGCCGCCCGTGCCGACGTCGTAGCGGTTGAGCTGGAGCGCGCGGCTGTCGCCGTAGTCCCAGCCGACAACGCCGAAGAGATAGTCGTCCGTCGCGACGAAGCCGAGGCCGGCGCCCACCTCGTAGTCGGTGGGGTCGGAGGTGCGCGCGCTCCATGCGGCTACGCCGTCTCGGCCGTCGCCCGGATCTCCGTTCAACCACAGAAGGGCGATGGCGCTGTCGTAGTACCGCGTGGCGCCCGTGTAGATTTCGGAGGCGACGATGGAGAGGTAGACGCGGTCGGAGGACTCGTCGAACACCGGGGCGTGCGGGCGGTCCCAGGTGAAGTCGGGGATGGTCTCGAGCGCGAACGTGTCGCGGCCGCCGTCGCAGTCGGAGTCGTCGGCGTCACCGAGCGTTTCGCGGGCGCCCGGGTAGACCTCCGCGGACAGGTCGTCGCAATCGGCGCCGTCGCCGCGGGGGTCGGAGAAGCTGTCGCCGTCCTGGTCGAAGTCGTCGTTGCCGGCGCAGTCTGCGTCGAGGTCGTCGTACCAGTCGTCGCGCGCGCCCGGGAACACGAAGTCCCGCGTGTCGTCGCAGTCGCCGTTCGGGAGGCGGCCGGTGCCGGGGGCGTACACGGTCACCGTGTAGTCCGCGTACAACGACTCGTTCACGTATCCGTCGCGGTCCTGATCCCAGTCGTCGGCGCCGTCGCAGTCGGTGTCGGTGCCGTCGTACCAGGTGTCGGTCGCGACGGGGCTCACTCCGGCGAGGAGATCGTCGCAGTCGTTGCCGGGGAGCGTCCCGCTGGTCGCGACGTATTCCGTCGCGAGTCCGACATATTCGTCCTCGATGTACCCGTCGCCGTCCTGGTCGTAGTCGTCGGCGCCGTCGCAGTCCTGATCGACGCCGTCGTACCAGGTGTCGGGCTGCTGCGGGCTGACGCGGGCGTTCGTGTCGTCACAGTCGCCGCCAGGTAGAGCGCCGGTACCTTCGACGCCTTCCGTCGTCTTGCCCGCATGTTCGGCAGAGACGTATCCATCGGCGTCCTTGTCGTAGTCGTCCAGGCCATCGCACCGCTGATCGATGCCGTCGTACCAAATCTCGGGCGCGGCGGGCGAGATCGAGGCGTCCGCGTCGTTGCAGTCCTCCGCGGCGGGGGAACCGTCGGCGTCGTCATCGATCTCGAGCAGTCGCTTGTCGAAGTCCGACTGCCCGACCCAAGAGCACGCCCCGAGGCCGAGAAGCAGGAAAATGGAACCCAGGCGCATCGGGAGCGTCACCTCAAGGCACTCACGATACCACGGCAACCGCACCCAGCCACAAGAGCCATTCGCGGTTGCCGGCCTTCGCCCCCGGAACCGGGCTCTCCAGCGTGCCCAACGCCGCGAAGCCCGCCTGGCGCGCCGCCGCCGTCACATTCGCGATCGCCCCTTCGATCGCCGCGTTGTCCGTGACGAGCCCCCCCTTCGCGATCGCCGCGTGCGGAACCTCGAACTGCGGCTTCACGAGCACCACGGCCTCCCCTTCGGGCGAGAGAAGTCGACGAACGGCCGGCAGGATCAACGTCAGCGAGATGAACGAGAGGTCGCCGACGAGGAGCGTGATCGGCTCCGGCAGCGCCTGGAGATGCCGCGCATTCGTGCGCTCCATCACCACCACCCGCGGGTCCTGCCGAATCGACCACGCGAGCTGGTTGTAGCCGACATCGACGGCGTACACGCGCGCCGCGCCGCGCTGGAGCAGGCAATCGGAGAACCCTCCGGTCGAAGCACCGAGATCCGCGCATACGCGCCCGGTGGGGTCGATATGCCAGGCGTCGAGGCCGGCCTCGAGCTTGAGCCCCCCGCGCGAGACGTACCGGAGCGGTGCGCTGCGCAACCGCACGGCTTGGTCGTGGCGAATCCGCGTTCCGGCCTTGTCGCACGGCGCGTCGTCCACGAGCACCTCTCCCGCGGCGACCAGCGCGGCGGCGCGCTGGACGGTGTCCACGATGCCCCGGGAAACCAGGGTGAGGTCGAGCCGTTCTGCTCTTGGGGCGGGGGGCTGCGCGCCCCCCGCAACGCCCCCGCGCGTGCGGTCGCGCACCGTCAGATGGCGCGGTCGACGGTGAACCGCGCGAGCAACCGCAGCGCGTCCGCGTTCGGCAGCGCGGCTACGGCGGTCAGCGCGTGCTCAGCGTGGTCCGCGGCGGCGGCGCGCGTGCCGTTCAGGCCGAGGAGCTTGACGAAGCTCGGCGGGCCGTCCGCGTCGGCGTCCTGATCGGCGTCGAGCACGTCGTCCTGAATTTGAAACGCCAACCCGACGCCGTCGCCGTAGGCGTCGAGCGCCGCGAGGTCCGCCGCGCCACCGACGAGGCCGCCCATGCGCACCGCGGCGCGGATGAGCGCGCCCGTCTTCAGGCGATGCAGCAGCAACAAGGCATCCATCTCCCGAACCGGGCCGGCCATGCCGATGTCGATCGCCTGCCCGCCGATCATCCCGGCGGCGCCGCCGGCGCGGGCCAGCTCCGCCACGAGGCGCGTCGTGAGTACCGGGGCGTATCCGGCGCCCGCGAGGGTGCCGAAGGCCTCGGTGAGCAGCGCGTCCCCGACGAGGACGGCGATGTTCTCGCCGTACACCACGTGCACCGTGGGGCGACCGCGGCGCTCGGCGTCGTCGTCCATGCAGGGGAGGTCGTCGTGCACGAGCGAGTAGGTGTGGAGCAGCTCGATCGCGACGGCGGCGGGAACCGCCGCGCGCCAGTCTCCGCCCACCGCCTCGCACGCGGCCAGCGCGAGCAGCGGTCGGATGCGCTTTCCGCCGGTCTGAAGCGGATAGCGGCACGCATCCCCGAGCGGGCCGGGCACGGCGTCCGTGAAGGTTGCACCGAGCGCGGCTTCGACGGCGGCGAGCCGGGGCGCGGCCCAGGCGGCGAGGGTTTCGTTCACGGGCGCGCTCCGGCAGAGGCGAGGTCGGCGTCGACCTTCGCGATGTTCTCCGCGATCTGAGCGGAGAAGGCGTTTTCGGGGAACCGTTCGTTGATCGCGACGAGCGCGGTTCGAACGGCGCGGAGCGACGCGATGCGCTCGTTGCCCGGGGGGAGCTGGCGCGCCTCGAGAAAGAGGTGCCCGGCGCGCTCGCGCTCCTGACGCGCCCAGCCGTCGACCGCCTCCTTCCGAAGCGGCGCCGCTTCGGGCGCGGTGTTCCCGCGGAGTGCCTCGACGGCGTCGAGGTAGCGGGCGTCCGCGAGCGCGGTGCGCGCCGCGACGAGCGGCGCGGCGGCAGCCTCGGGCGCCAAGGCTGCGGCCGGCACCGGGGCGGCGGGCGCCTGGAGCGTCTCTTCCTCGATGGGGACGCCGAACCCCTCGATCGTGATCGGGGCGGGCGCGTTCCGCTCCTCGATGGCGATCACCTGCTGGAGATACTCGTACACTTTCCGCTGCGCGATGGGGTCCTTGTTGCGCATGCCGTGCATGAGCTCGCGCGCGGCAACGAGGCGGTCGCGACGATCGGTGTCGCGCGTGTCGCCGAGCAGCGCGTTGACGCGCTCCTCGAGGGGCGCGTAGCTGACCGGGGGCGGGCCGGCTTCGGTGGCCGTCACCGGCGTGTTCGCGCTCGGTCCGACCGCGTTGGGCGGCGTGCGCGGCACGGTCGCGCAGGCGAGGAGCAGGGGGATCAGGAGCGACATGGCGGGCCCTCTAATCCGCCGGGGCGCGACGGGCGCCGGGTGTTCCGTCGGCGCCGGAGCAGCGCGGATTGCGGCATCACAAGCCGTCCCACACGCTCGGCGCAGCGTCGGGAGCCGCGGCGGGCTCGGCGCCCTCCTCGAGCTCGCCCGGGCCGGCCTCGATGCCGGGGGTGAGCGGCGGCGGCGTCGCGGGCCCGCCGACCGCGGCGGTGGCCGCCGGCGGCTCCGCGAACGGCGCGAACCGGCGCGCGCCGCCTGCGGGCGCGAGCGTGGTGGGCCCATCGAGGCCGTCGGA
Organism: Myxococcota bacterium; assembly: GCA_964202365.1. Taxonomy (GTDB): domain Bacteria; phylum Myxococcota_A; class UBA796; order UBA796; family SXON01; genus CAJBVW01. The sequence continues at coordinate 5,892 of CAXNIN010000083.1, forward strand.
GCGCGGGAGGCCCGTGCCGGGCGCGACCGGAGCGCGCGCGAGTCCGTCCGAGGGGAGAAACTCGTCGCCGGCGGGGCCGCCGAGGAGCCCGGCGGCCATGCGCCCGTCGACCGTGCCGAGCCACACCGGGAGCGCCCCGTTGGCGCCCTGCACCCGGAACCCGCCCCGGCGCATGGAGGTGTTGTCGTCGTAGCCGACGTACGCCGCCACGGTGAAGCCCTCCCCCCACGGGTAGCGGCCGTCTCGCGCCCGCGGGGCGAATCCGAGGAAGGCGGCGTTGCGATAATCGTTGGTGGTCCCTGTCTTCCCCGCGAGAGGCACCGCGACTTCGCCGAGCTTCACGGCCGACGCCGCGCGGCGCCCGGTGCCGATGCGCACGACGTTCCGGAGGATGTCGCCGACGAGCTCACCGCTCCGCGGGTCGAGCACGCGCTCCGCGGCCGGCGAGGCCCGGTAGAGGACGTTCCCGTCGGCGTCGCGGATCTCGGCCACGAGGCCGGTCGCGCGCGCCGGCTCCGGCAACGCAAAGGCAGACCGAAGCCCCGGCACCGCGCCTTCCTCGAAGCCTTGGCCCACCGATGTCCAGCGTTCTCCGCGCAACATGCCCTGGTACAGCTCCGCGGCGTCCAGCAGGGTCACGTCGGCGGCCCCGAGCGGAAGCGAGAGAACGTCGGGGAGGTCGGCTTCCACGCCGAGCACGCGCACCATGCGGGTGAAGTAGCGGAGCCCGACGAGCGTGCGGAAGTCCGGGTGCAACGCGAGGACCTCGGGGTCCCACGGGTCCTTCCCGGCGAGGGTCGCGAGGGAGCGGTCGACCGCGGCGCGGAGCTCGACGAGCGTGGAGCGGTGGAGCCGACCGTCGACGAGGTAATCCGCGGAGTCGAGGTTCGGGGGGGCGTTACGGGGGGGCTCGACCCCCCCGTCCCCAGACGCCACGCCCTCCGCCGCAACGAGCGGCGAGCCCACCACATCCGGGCCGCAAACCAACGCGCCGGTCGCGTCGACGAGCACCGGGAATCGGCCGGTGGCGCACCCCTCGGAGATCTCCTCGAGCGAGGAAAAGGTGTTTCGCAGGGCGCGCAGCCGGGCGTCGCGCTCGGCGGAAGGGCTGGTGCGGAGAACGCGGGCGCGCTCGGCGGCGAACCCGTGGCCGTGCAGGAGAGAGCGCAGGTTGGCGGCGTCCTCCGGATGAGCACCGAACGCGAGTCCGGAGAGGACGTCCCGGCGCGCCGCGGTGAACGCGTACTCCTCGAAGCGCTCAGGGGAGGAGCGGAGGCCCTCGTCGTCACGCAGGCGGACACGGTAGGCGTCGGAGGACTCGTCGGCGCGCGGCGCGAGGTCGACGAGCTCGGCAAGGCGCCGGAGTTGCTCGGCGTTGAGCGGATCCGTGAGGTGGGCGAGGAGCCAGACGCTGCTGAGGTTCTCTGAGCGGGCGCCGGAGAGCGACATCGTGACGAAGGCATCGCTCGCATGGTCCGGGCGCGGGTAGTACCAGACATCTCGAAACGGGAAGACTGACCTTCGATTATCGAGCAGATCCGTCGGGAGCCAGCCGAGTTGGAGCGCCGCGAGGTACACGAGGGGCTTCCACGTGCTCCCGAACTGCCGTTCGGCGGATGTCACCCGGTTGAAGTTGCGGTTGTCGTTGCCGCCGACCATCGCGCGGAGCTGTCCGTCTTCGAGCACGACCACCGCGCCCTGGAGACGGGGGCGCAGCTCGAGATCACACACGCCGGCTTCGCGTACGCTCGCAAGGACGATCGCCCCCACCGGTAGCGCAGCTACGAGCTGGCCGCGCGCGGTGGCGTCCCCGCGGGCGGTGGCGTTCCCCGTGCGGGCACGCGTCAGGACGGCGGCGATGCGCTCGATGGCGGTCTCGTCGACGACGCACGGGTACCCCCCGAGGTCGAGGCGGAGCGCATCCGGGGCCGCGGCCTCGACACGGCCGGCGTAGAACGCGTGCACTTGCGGGGAGGCGTCGGGGTCGTGCGGGATGGGCGTGCCGTCGGGGAGGCGGAGCGCGGTCGCACCGGTGCGCTCGAGGATCGGACCGATCTCGGTGAGGTGGTGCCAGAGCGCCCAGGTGGCTTCACGCTGCACGGCGGCGTCCACCGTCGTGATGATCTGGATGCCCGCGGTCGACGGATTCTCGATCCCGAGGCGCTCGAAGAGCTCGATGAACGTCGGCTCTTCGAGGTGCCGCTGCACTTCGTCGAGGAGCACCGACCGGTCGTACTGGAACGTGCCGCGCCGGAAAGCGAGCGGCTCGGCTTCGATCCGAGCGCGCTCCCCGGCGGCGAGCCGGCCGTCCTCTTCCATGCGACGAAGGACGTACGACGTGCGTTCTTCCGCCGCGACGCGCGCGGCTTCGCGGCGCTCGGGAGTGCCGCCGACGAACGGGTTGTAGCGCGACGGCGCCTTCACCAACCCGGCGATGAACGCGCACTCCTTGACGGTGAGCTCCCCGACGGGCTTGTCGAAGAAGTAGCGCGCGGCGATCCCGATGCCGCGGCCGTTGGCCGAGACGTGGAATTGGTTGGCGTAGAACTCGAGGATCTCTTCCTTGGAGAAGTGCGCCTCGAGACGGAGCGCGTTGACGAGCTCGCCCCACTTGCTCCGAAAGCTGCGATCGGGCCGATAGAAGAGGTTCTTCGCGGTCTGTTGCGTGAGCGTCGAGCCGCCGGCAACCACCCGCCCCGACCGCGCGTTCTGCACGGCGGCCCGCACGATGTGCTTGAGGCTGACACCCGGATGCTCGAAGAAGCTGCCGTCTTCCGCGGAGACGATGGCCTGGACGTACGCTTTCGGGAGGTCGGCGTACGGCACGTACGACCGATGCTCGAGGTCGAAGAACACCCCGATGCGCGTGGCGCCGTCCCGGTAGTAGACCGGCGACTCCTGGGCGATGATCGCCTGGATCGCCTCGGGCGTGAACTGAGGCCCGGGGTCTTCGACGACGTAGGCGCGGTAGCCCCACGCACCGAGGGCCGCCGCGACGACGGCGGAGAGGGCGGTGCCGACGAGGAGCTTGCGAAAGAACGTCTTCATCGGGACGCCTCGACGAGGAGGGCGAACGCCCGGGTGTAGCTCGCGTCGGGCGTGAAGCGCTCCGCGGTGACGCGGCAGTCGGCCCGGAGCGTGTCGTCCTCGGCTTCCACCCGCAGGAGCGCGTCGCGGAAGCCGTCGGCGTCGCGCGCGACCATCCAATCTCGTGGTAGAACCTCGGCAGCGCCGTTGTCGGGCGTCGTGAGCGCGGGGATGCCGCACGCGAGCGCCTCCAGGCAGGCGTTCGCGAACGGATCGTAGCGGGTGGGGAGCAGCATGACGTCCGCTGCTTGCAACAACCGTTCCGGGTCGGTCCACGGGCCGAGGAAGCGAACGGACGGGGGCGCCGGCCAGGGCGCGTCCTTGCCCGCGACCCACAAGGTGAAGCCAGGAGGGAGCGCCGCTATCGCGGTGTCGAGGCCCTTGCGACGGAAGCCCGTGCCGAGGAAGAGCGCGACCGGCCCGCAGGCGCCGAGCTCCGCGCGTACCGCGGCGCGCACGGCGGGGTCCGGACGAAACCGGGCGAGGTCGACGCCGTTATAGACAATCTCTACGCGCGAAGCCCCATAGTCGTCGCGCAACCCGCGCGCGCCCAGCGCCGAGTTGGCGATGCAGATTTTCGCGGAGCGGACCGCCGCCCGGTCCATCGCGACCTCCACCCAGTCCTCCGGGGAGAGCCAGCGGCGAACCGGGTGCATCCGCCGGAGCGCGTCCGCGTGCGAGCCGCCGCCGGCGCGGAAGAGCTGGTGGCCAGGCGTGCGGCCGAAGCCCATCACGACATCGTAGCGCGCGCGCCGGAGCGCGGCCGACGCTGAGAACCACAGAGAGAGCAGCTTCGCGGGCCGCACCATGGGGAGGTGTACGAACCGGACGCCGGGCTCGGCGAGCAGGTCGGGCCTCACCTCGTTGCAGAGCACGCTCACCGTGTGGCCGTGCCGAACGAGCCAGCGCGCGAAGCCGACGAGGTAGCGCTCCGTGCCGCCGTGCGTCGTGAAGCGCCGATGCACGAGGGCGACGTTCACGGGGCGCCTTCGAAGCGGCGGCGCGACCACTTCAGCAAGGTGTACACCGCGCCGAGCGCAGCCACGACGAGCCCAGGGGCGCCGTCGAGAAAGCCGCGGCGCAGCACGTAGCCGTGAAAGAAATGCCAGGGCGGACGTACCAGGATGTCGAGCCACGAGCCGGCGCGGGCGTCGATCGCGCTGTAGCGGTCGATGGTGGCGAGGTGCTCGGCGAGGGAGCGGTACGGGAGGTGGTCGAGGTCTCCCGCGAGATCGGCCACCACGCCGTCTACGATCAGCACGTCGTGCGGGTCCTGACCGCCCCACCGCGCGGCGTCCCGGCGCGCGAGGCGCACCCGAGCGTCGGGGTACCAGTGGCCGTGGGCGAGGCGCTTCCCGAGCCACCAGTTACGACGGGCCATGCGGTAACCATCCGCGGCGGGCGCCCCGACGGCGGAGAGGATGGCGGCGCGGAGGGGCTCGGTCACGCGCTCGTCGGCGTCGATCGCGAGCACCCAGTCTCCGCGGGCTTCCGCGAGCGCCCGGTTCTTCTGCGCGACGTGCCCCGGCCAGTCTGTCCGCACGACGCGTGCCCCGAGCGCGCGGGCGCGCGCGACGGTGTCGTCGGTGCTGCCTGAGTCGAGCACCACGCACTCGTCGGCGAAGGCGACCGAACGGATCGCGTCCTCGATCCGATCGGCTTCGTCGCGGGCGATGATGACGGCGGAGAGCATCCGGAGCGCTCGCTATCATCGGTCGCGCGAATTCCACCAATCCACGATCGGCCACCGCGCACCCTCCGCGGACGCGTGCGCGCCCCCATCGCCGCGGAGATCCGCGCGCGACGAGCCCTCCGAGGCGGTCATTTTCTGTCCGACCCGCCGGACGGCTGCGGAATAGAGGTTGGCACGCGCCGTGCACCATGCCCGGCGAACCGGTGGTTGCGTGTCCGTTCGCCCTTTGCTTCCCCTCCCCCGCACTGCGCTCACGCGGTGCGCGCTCGCCCTCGCTCTCGTCGCCGGGGCGGCCTCGGGGTGCGCGTGGTTCGAGCGAGACGAGCTCGCCTCGCTCAAGGCGGAGATCCTGGATGCGCCCGGCACCACGCTCGCCGTCGCCGGGGTGGACGCCGCGCCGGACATCCCGCCGCTTCGCCCCGGCGAGCTCAAGCCGGTGCCGGGCGCGCCCACGAGCGGGCTCGGCATCCTCGGCGTCGCGCCGCAGGGAGAGGAGGTCGATCCGTCGCAGGTGGCGGTCGTGTTCGACCGGCCGATGGTGCCGCTCGACGCGATCTCGGCGACCAGCGCGGCGGTGCCGGTGGCGTGCACCCCCTCCATCGGCGGGCGCATGCGCTGGGCCGGCACGAGCACGGCTGTGATTGTCCCCGACGGCAACCGCTTCCCGATGGCTACGTCGTTCCGGTGCGAAGTGCCCGCCGGCACCGTCGCGACGGACGGCACCGCGCTCGAACGCAGCGTTTCCTGGGAGTTCTCCACCAGCCGCCCTGCGCTTGAGCAGAGCCGCCCCTCGGCGGGCGTCACGAGCTGGGACCCGAAGGACCCCATCGTCCTCCGCTTCAACCAGGCCGTCGACCCCGCGAAGCTCGCCGGGCGGGTGCACCTCCGCACCGCCGCGGGCGCCGATGTGCCGCTCGCCCTGGCGCGGGGCGAGGGCAAGCAGGATCGGCCCGACGTCGTCCTCGCCCGCGGCGCGCTCGCGACGGACACCGCCTACACCCTCACACTCGACGCCGGGCTTCTCGGCGCAACCGGCACCCTCGGCCTCGCTGCGGAGCAGGTCGTCGAGTTCCGAACCTACCCGCCGCTCCGCGTCGAAGAGACGCGCCCTGCCGGCGTGGCCGTCTCGCCCCTCGACCCGCTCGAGATTCGCTTCAGCACCGAGGTCGACGCCGCGGAAGTCAACAAGCGGGTGCGCATCACGCCGCCGCCCCCCGACGGCTTCAAGCCCGCGGACGCCTACGAGAGCACGTCCTGGACGCACTGGACGCGCTTCGCCCCCCGCACGACCTACACCGTCACCCTCGAGCCCGGCGTGCTCGACACCCACGGTCAGAAGCTCGCTTCGGGGAGCGCCTGGACCTTCACCACCGGCGACTTGCCGGCGCTGGTGGACGCGCCGGACGGCTTCCAGGTGTACCCCGCGAACAACCCGCTCTCGCTGCCGATTCGCTACCGGAACGTGAGCGCGCTCGACGTTCAGGTTGACGCCATCGACGTGAATACGCTGGTGTACGGAGACGCCTCCGGCTCGCGCGACTGGAGCGAAAACTCCGGTGGTCCGGCCTCCCGCGTCGCGACCACCGGCGTGCCGAACGCCGTGCAAATCGCGCGAGTCGACCTCGCCTCGAAGCTGAACACGTCGGGCCGCGGGCTCGTCCGCGTCGCCGTGACCGCCCCCGAGCTCAAGGACTGGAACGGCGCTCCGCTCCGCTCCGTCTCGCTTCTGCAGGTGACCGATCTCGGTGCCACGCTGAAGCTCGGGCCCGACGGCGCGACCGTGTGGGTGACCCGCCTGTCGGACGGCAGCCCGGTGGGCGCAGCGGACGTGCAGGTCGTTCGTGGCGGCGTCTCGCGGTGGGCCGGAAAGACGGACGCCAGCGGCCTCGCCGTGGCCCCGGGCAGCCTCGTCCCGGAGGACTGGTCCTCCTGGCGCGAGCCGCTGTGGGTGGTGGTGCGAGCCGGCGACGATACCGCGGTGACCAACCACAACTGGGACCGCGGCCTCGACGGGTGGAGCCACGGCGTCGCCTCCAGCTTCGACCCCGCGTCGAGCAGCGTGCAGATGGCCTCGTTCACCGACCGCGGTGTGTACCGCCCGGGCGACACGGCCCACGTCCAGGTGACCCTCCGGTCCGCGTCGCTCGCCGGGATGGCTGTGCCCACCCGCCGCGCGATCGCGTGGACGTTCAAGGACCCCAACGGGCAAGAGCTGGCGAAGGGCCAGGGTGAAACCGACGTCTACGGCACGTGGACAGCGAATCTCGCCATCCCGAAGGCGACGTCGCTGGGCGAGCACACGCTCGAAGTCGCGGCCGGCGGGGACCGCACCTACGTCTGGATTCCGGTCAAGGCCTACCGCGCGCCCGCGTTCCGCGCCGACGTCACCGCGCCGCCGATCGCGCTGGTGGGCGGCACGCTCACGAGCATGGTCGAAGGCCGCTATCTGTTCGGTGCGCCGATGAACGGAGCGAAGCTCGCGTGGACCATCGGGCGGCAGCCGCTCGTCCTCGCACCGGACGGCTTCGACGACTTCAGCTTCGACGTGGTGCCGGACTTCGGGGATTGGCGGGGCCGCCCGGGGTACGAGAGCGTCTCGAGCGGCAAGGCTGACCTCGACGCCATGGGCCGCGCCACGGTGACGCAGGCCCTCCCGGCCGACGCCGTCAAGCGACCGTGGACCTACGAAGTCGAAGGCACGATCACCGACACGGACCGTCAGCAGGTCGCCGCCCGTCGAAGCGTCGACGTGCACGTCGCCGAAGCGTACGTCGGCGTCCGCGGCCCGGGCGGC
>CAXNIN010000084.1:0-13451 GCA_964202365.1 Myxococcota bacterium
TGGGCTCCGCCGCGAAGAGCGCGATGCCGGCGGCCGCCACGCGCGGGCGGCTCTGGAGCGCGAGCCCGGCGAGGAGCGCGGCGCCCGGCAGGAGCGACAGGTAGTTTCGGGGGTTCTGGGCGGGAAGAGACGTGGAGAAGATCCACGGAAACACGACGGCCGCGGCCACCCAGCACCCAAGCACAACGGAGACGGGGTCACGACGGCGCACGAGCGCCACGAGGCCGGCGAGCTGCGCCAGGACGAGCGCGTAGGAGAGCGGGGGCACGCGCGCGTCAAAGTTCCAGAGCGCGTAGGCGAGCACCGTGAGCGCGCGCTCGGCCGGGGCGTCCTTGTTCGTGAGCTGGAACTGGAGCGGGCCGGTTGCCCAGGGGATGAAGCTCGCGCCGGCGAGGCCGAAGGCCAGCACGGTGAGCGCGACGCGACCCCACCGGGCCCGCCACGGGAGGTCGGCGCGGGCGAGGGCGCCGAGCGTGGCGCCGGCGCCGGCCGCGCCGATGACGGCGAGGCCCGCGTAGTGGGTCCACACGGCGCCCGCGGCGGCGATTCCGAGCACGAGCGCGCCCCGACGCGGCCTGTCGCCACGGGCCACCTCGAACGCCCCCCACAGCAGCGCCGCGCCCCAGAAAAACAGCAGCGCGTACATACGCGCGTTGTTCGCGTGGAGCAGCGCCACGGGGGAGAGCGCCACCATCGTCGTCGCGACGAGCGCGGCGCCGTCGCCGACGTGGCGCCGCGCGGCGCTCCCGACGAGCGCGACACCGCCGATGAACGCGAGCGCGGACACGAGCCGCACCAGCTCGTCGCGGTCGCCCAGGAGCTGCAGCGGCGCCACGAGCAGGTAGTAGAGCGGTGGGTGACGGTCGCCCGCGGCGCCGTCGATGATCTCGGCGGTCGAGCCCTGGACGAGCGCCCACGTGAACGCCTCGTCCTGCCAGAGGGGCCAGTGGCCGATGCCGACGAGGGCGAGGACGGCGGCGAGCAGGAGAGGGACGTGGTGCGGACGCACGGTTTCAAGGCCTATTCGATCGGATATGCTCCGCGCCATGTCGCTCCGCGCCGCATTCGCGGTCCTGGCGTCCGTGGGCATCGCGTTCTCGCTCTGGCACGCCCGGACGCTCGCGTACGCACCGGACGGTCTCCCCACCTGGGACCCCGCCGGGTACCTCCTCGAAGCCGTAAAAATCCACGCGAGCGTCGTGAGCGGCGACGTGTGGGGAGTGGTCAAGGGCCTCACCAAGCCCGATCTCCATCCGCCGCTGCACTCCGGGCTCCTCGCGGTCTGGCTCGTGCTCGCCGGCAACACGATGGACGCCGCGCGGCTGTACCCCCTCGTGTGTTTCATCGGTTCGCTCGGGCTCCTCGCCTGGATAGGCCACCGCGCGGTCCCCGGTCGCGGCCTCGAAGTCGGCCTCGTCGCCGCGCTCTTCACCGCGTTCGGGAGCGGCAACCTCGAGCTCCTCACGAGCCCGATGACCGAGAGCACCGGCCTCCTCACCCAGCTCCTCGCGCTCGGCCTGGGGGTGCACTGGGCGAATCGCAAGGATGCACCCGCTCAGCTCGGCATCGGCTTCGCGATCCTCGCCGCGTCCCTCGTGCGCTTCAACATGGCGCCGATGTTGCTCGTGCCGCTCTACGTGCACCACGTGTGGCGCTACCGCACCGACCGCGACGCCCTGATCGACCCCCGCGTGCTCCTGTGGGCCGCGCCCACCCTCGTCGGCTTCGGCGTGTGGCAGCTCGGCCGGCCCGATCTGTACGAGTACATCCAGAAGTTCTTCGAGAACCGCTCCTCCGGCCTCGCCTTCTGGACCGTCGAGAACCTCCTCTTCGTCCCGCTCGCCGCTCACCGCGCCTACCTCCCGTGGCTCGGCGCCGCGCTCTTCCTGCCTTTCCTCGTCGGCCTCGTCCCCCGCTCTCTCGCCGCCGGCACCGATCCCGCGCAGGCGGGCCTCGGACGGCTCCAGTCGTACGTGATCGTGGGGTTCGCGGCCCTCACCTGGCACGACTTCAAGATCAGCCGCAACCTCGCCACGGCGCTCCCGGTGTTCTACCTCTGCGCCGTCGCCCCGCTCGCGACCCTCCGCCTCGCCAAGGGCCCGATCGTCGCGTTCGTTTCGCTGCTCACCGCCGGCACGGCGTACGGAGCGTGGCAGCACACGGTCACCCTCGCCGATCTCGCGAAGCGCACGGACTTCCAGCCCGATCCCATCGCCCGCGAGGCGATCGACTTCATCCGCGGCCACGCGGCGGAGCGCGACAACGCCTGGGTCACCGGGTGGGTGTTCCGCATCTCGCCGAACCTCATCGACTACTGGCTCCGGGTGAGCGGCGTTCCGGCGAAGCTCCGCCTCGATCAACAGCTCTTCGGCACCCAGTCGCGCACCGGGGTCGACGCCCCCTGGTCGGACGAGTACCGCACCTGGACAGAGGAGACGGTCCTCGCGCCGGCGCTCCGCGACCAGACCACGTACGTCACCATCGAAACCCAGCCGGGAACCCGCTACTTCGACCAGTGGAAGGCCTTCGGCAACCACTACGCCCGCGCGTTCGCCGAGCAGACGCTCGTCCCCGAGGTGGATCGCCTGGAGTTCGTGGACGCCGGGCTCACCGTGCGCGTCTACCGCACGGGTGACACCCCCTCCGCCGCCACCCTCGCCGCGCGGGAAACTGGCCCCACCCCCGAAGACGGCCTCGGCGTCTCGCTCCCCGCGGGCCTCACGCCCATCGCGCGCGAGACGTTCCACGGCAAAGCCCGGAAGTGGACCCTCTACCCCCCGGTCGACCCCTCCCAGGTCGAGCTCGTCCGCGAAGGCAGCGCCCTCGAAGTGCGCGTGAGGACCGCGCAGAAGGCGCTCATGGTGTGCAACGCCGTGGCCGCCGCGCCGGCCTCCGCGTTCACCGCCGTCGTCAACGCCACCACGACGGACCTCTCCGGGCGCGTCTTCTTTCACTTCCGCGGCATGGGCGCCGACGACACGCTCCAAAAGCTCCCGGGCGACGCCTTCGACATCACCCACGCCGGGCCGCTCGCGCCGGGCGCCAACGTGCTCACGAAGCCGGTCGCCCTCGGCCCCACGAGCCCCAAGCTGCGCGTTTGCGCCATGCTCGACGGCGTCACCGGCACCGTCCGCCTCGACGACATCGCGCTCTTCGCGGCCGACGCCGCCCTTCCCGCGCTCGCCGCCGCGGGCGCCGGCGCCGGCGCAACCTCCACGAACGCCGCCACCGCGCCCACCGGCTGGAAGCTCGTCCCCGCCGACGCCCCCGGGGCCGTCCTCCGCACGGTCGGCGCCGCGCTCGAAGTCGAGGCGACCACCGCGCTCCCCAAGCTCCACGCGTGCGGCCCCACCGTGCCGTTCACGCCGGGCATGAAAGCGGGCGTGAAGGCCCGCGGCGCCCTCTCCGTCGGCAAGGCGTGGGTGCATCTGCGCGCGCTCGACGGCGATGCCGTGCTCCTCGTCGGTGACGACGGTCTCGGCCGCATCGAGCACGTCGGGCCCCTCGCCGGCCCCGCCGCCACGCTCGACGTGGAGCGCGCCCTTTCGTTCCCCGACACCGCCACCGCGCTCGTTCGCCCGTGCCTCGTCCTCGACGGGGTTGTCGGCACGGTCACGCTCGACGCGCTCGCGTTCGGGCCATCGCCCCCGTAGGCCGGGCGAGGGGGCGGGGGGCAGCCGCTCCGCGCTGCGGAGACGTCGGCGCGGTGGGGGTGCGCCGGCGGTTCTTGCGTGCTCCCGCGCGGGGCCCGGCACCGGGCGTTTTTCGGCGCGCGCGCTAAGGGGGGGCGGTGTCGGCCGAACCCCCCCTCCACCCCCCCGACTGCGCGCCCGCCGTGCGGCCCAACGGCGTGGCGAAGGCCTTCGCCGTGCTGGCGCCGGCCCTGCTGTTGCTCGGCCCGCTCGCCTGGTGGGCGCGCCCGGACCCTCCCGCGGCGCTCTCGCCGGCGGCCGCGGGTATGGAACGCGAGCTGGCGAAGAACCCCGACATCGTGCTGCTCGGCGCGTCGAAGGTCTACACCGACCTCGACCAGGAAGCGATCGCCCGCGCCTTCGCCCCGAGCCCCGACAAGCTCGTCCCGCTGAACCTCTCCGGCACCACGGCGCCGGTGTGGTACGCCATCCTCAAGAACCGGGTGTTCGGCACGGGCCAGAAGCCGAAGCTCATCCTGGTCTACTCCACCTTCGACTGGACGTTGGCGGCGGCGCCCTCCGGCGAGGCCGAGCGCGCCGTGCTCCTCGCGCAGATGGGCGCGGAAGAAGACGTTCTCCGCCGCAAGGCGCTCGGCGAGGGCACGGGCGGCGCGGGGATGGAGCGCGTGCGGCGGCGGCGCACCGAGGCCCACGGCGCGTTGATGGCGTTCGTCCGCAACGCGGCGGTGGGCGTCACCCTCGCTGAGCGCGGCCCAGACGGCACCATCGCGGCTGGCGCCGCGCTCGCGGCCCCGGCGCTCGACAACCTCTTCGGCATGCAGGCCGGCCTCGACCTCACGGCGGCCCGCGGGGCCATCCCCATCGTGGAGGCCGAGCGCGAGGGCGCGCACACGTCGTCGTCGCTCGACGACACGCTCCTGCCGGACTTTCTGGACCTCGCCAAACAAAACGGCGCGAAGATCGTGTTCATCCACGCGCCGGTGCGCCTCGCGGCCGAGGTGGGCTACCAGGTCGATCCCGCGCTGCTCCGCGACGCCGTGCAGGCCATCAACGACGCCGGCGCCGGCTACATCGACCTGCGGGATTTGCGGCTCGGCGACGCCGCGTTCGGCGACGCCGCGCACCTCAACAAGGTGGGCCGGGACGCGCTCACGAAGGCCCTCCTCGCGCGGCTCGAGGCCATCGGCGCGGCGGGGGAAGGCCCCATCGCGCCCGCCGCGCTCCCCGTCGTCACGCGGCCGCCCACGGTCACCCGGGTCGGCGCGCCGCCGGTGCTCCCCGCGGTCGAGCCCAAGCGCGGCCCGAAGGCCTGCGGGTGGGAAGCCCCCGTCCCCGACCTCCGGCCGCTCAACGACTTCTCGCTCCAGGCCGCGGGCCTCGGCATGGTCTCGCCGCTCCTCCTCCTCGAGGACGGCGTCCCGCTGAAACCGCACGCCGGCCGCGACGAGTTCGACGAGGCCTGCAAGGGTGCGTTCCTCCACCAGGAAAGGGCGGTCAAGTTCTCGCCCACCGGCTCCGACCCCGAGATCGTCCCCACGCGTACGTACACGTTCGGGCTGTCGCCCGACGCCCCCCTCCGCACCGCCCAGGGCTTCGAGGCCTGGTGGGTGTACCCCGGCACCTCGCTGAAGCTCGCCTTCGACGAGGCTCCCGCCGCGGGCGGCGCGTTCGGCCTTGTCTCGACACCGTCGTGTTCGGGAAGGGCGCGGGCGCCGCCACGGTGCGCGTCGACGACGGCCCCGAGACGCCGCTCGTCGGCGCCGGCCTCCACCGCTCCGCCGCGCTCACGCCGCCGGCGCCCACCGGCCCGTGGTCGCTCACCGTGTCCTCCCCCGCGGACGGCGGCTGGGTGCTCCTCCGGCGCGTCGTGCACGGCTCCGAAGACGCCCTCGTCTACGTCGTCGGCGCGCTGGGCCCCTCCGCCGTGGGCGTCCTCGCCGCCGACGCTGCCTACACCCCGGCGCCCGCCGCCCTCCCCGCGCTCGGCGCCGCGACGCCCGGCGAAGGTGCGCTCTCCACGTTCGACATCGCCTCCGCCGGGGTCCCGAACACCCAGACCCTCTGGGACCTCGCGAGCGTCGCGGGGTGCTCGCCGGTGCGGGTCTCCGAAGACGGCACGGCGCTCCCGCACCCCGTCGTTCGCGTGCAGGACGTCGTGAAGGGCGGGGCGGGGCGGTACACGCAGGTCGGCACCACGCTCACGGTCACCGGGAGCGACGGCACCGCGCCGCACGCCAACGGGCGTGCCTACACCGCCGCGCTCGACCCCACCCGCCGCTGCCGCGGCCTGCGCTGGCTCTACCCCGGCGACACCGCCACCATCACGGTGAAGCCCGAGCTGCTCGCTTCGCTCAACGCCGACGCCACGCGCCTCGAGATCGGCGGCGCCGCGGTCACCACCGACGCCACCACGGCCGAAGCCACGCTCCGCGTGCGCGTCGGTGACACCGTCTACCTCGACACCCGCTTCCCCCTCGCCGGCCTCGCCACCGCGCCGCCCGCCTGGACCTTCGATCCCCCGCTCCCGCGCGGCCCCGCCCCGCTCGTCATCGAGCTCTCCACGCCGGCCGACGCCCCGTACACCCTCGTCACGAGCCTCGCCCTCACCGAGACCGGGGGCGTGCCGTTCGCGGGCCCCGCCGCCGCGGAGGCCGCGCCGTGAACTTCGTCCAGTCCGAGTTCCTCTGGTTCTTCGCCATCGTCTTCACGCTCTACTGGGCGTGGCCGAACCGCCGGTGGCAGAACGGGATGCTCACCGCCGCGAGCGCCGTCTTCTACGGGTGGGTGCACCCGTGGTTCCTCCTCCTGCTCTACGCGTCGGCGCTGCTGGACTACTTCGGTGGCCTCGGCATCCGAAAGTACGCCGACCACAAGAAGCTCGTCCTCGCGGCCACGCTCACGGGCAACCTCGTGATGCTCGGGTACTTCAAGTACTTCGACTTCTTCGTCGAGAACGTCGCGGCGGCGCTGTCCGCCGTCGGCATCGAGAACTCGCTCGGCCCGCTCGGCATCTTTCTGCCGGCGGGCATCAGCTTCTACACGTTCCAGTCGATGGCGTACTCCATCGACGTGTACCGCGGCGAGCTCGAGCCGAGGAAGAACGTCCTCGACTACCTGCTCGCGGTCAGCCTCTTCTGCCATCTCGTCGCGGGGCCCGTGCAGCGGGCGTCGAACCTGCTCCAGCAGGCGGAGAACCCGCGCCGGTTCGACTGGTACATGATCCAGTCGGGGCTCGGGCTCGCGCTCTGGGGCGCCGCCACGAAGATCGTCGTCGCCGACACCCTCTCCCCCTACGTCGACAAGATCTACGCGCTTCCGAACCCGTCCACGCCGCTCCTTGCGGCGGGCACGCTCGCGTTCGCCATCCAGATCCTGGCGGACTTCGCGGGGTACTCGAACATCGCCCGCGGCACGGCGCGCATGCTCGGGTTCGAGCTCATGCTCAACTTCGACGCGCCCTACCTCGCGACGAACCCGAGCGACTTCTGGCGGCGCTGGCACATCAGCTTCTCGACGTGGATCCGGGACTACGTCTACATCCCGCTCGGCGGCTCCCGCGGCACGTTCTGGCGGGTGCAGGTCAACACCGTGGCCGCGATGGTGGTGTCGGGCATCTGGCACGGAGCGAGCTGGAACTTCGCGCTGTGGGGCCTGTACCACGGGCTCCTGCTCGTCGGCTATCGGCTCGCGACGCCACGAATCCCCGCTTCGCTCAAGGCGACCCCCTTCGCGCGCCCCGTCGCGGTCGTCATCATGTTCGGCTTCACGTTGTTCGGGTGGTTCCTGTTCCGCGCGCTGGAGCTGCGCCGAATCGCGGCGGTCCTCGCGCAAGATCCGCTCGCGTTCCCCGCCGATCAGCAGGTGGCCACGGTGGTCGTGCTCGCGGTGACCGGGGCCTGCGCCGTGCCGCTGATCCTCGGCAACGTGGTCGAGCGTCGGGTGCTCCCGGCGCTGCGCGAGAGCCAACTCTGGCTCCCGGCGCAGACCGCCGCGTGGGCGCTCTTCGTGCTCGGGATGTTCACGTTCGTCCGGATGTCGGCCGCGGACTTCATCTACTTCGCGTTCTGAGAGCGTCGCCCGGCCCGCCCCTCCGGGAGCGAGGGGGAGCTACCGGGAGCCGAGCGCCCCGCCCCGCACGCGCCGACGGAGCCCCGCGAGGGCCAGGAGCCCCACCCACGCGGTCGCCGAGGCGGGAACAGGCGCCGCGGAGCACCCGCAGCCGTCGGGGGTGGTGCCGTCGCCGGGAGGCTCGGCGGCGTCGGTGTCGCCGGCCGCGGTGTCGTCCGCGCCGTCGGTGTCGGTGTCGGGGTCCGGAGGGGCGGTGTCCTCGCCCGGGCACTCCCCCACGGTCGCGTCGAGGTCGTCGCAGTCGGCGCCGCCGTGGTCGGCCGCGTCGAGCCCGTCGCCGTCCTGGTCGTAGTCGGAGGCGCCGTCGCAGTCCGCGTCGACGCCGTCGTACCAGGTGTCGGCCGCGCCGGGGAGCGTGCCCGCCTCGGCGTCGTCGCAGTCGGTCGCGGTGGTGGCGCCGTCGCCGTCGGCGTCCTGGGGGACGAACCACGCGCCGCCCTGCACGCCGATGTCGCTGCGGGAGCCGTCGGCGTCGAGCACGGCGGGGTCGCCGGCGTCGACGAGGGGGCTCGTGCGCCACAACGCGAAGGAGTCGTCCGTGGCGTCGCCGTCGGCGGCGTACCCGACGAACCCGGGCGCGGCCGAGATCGAGTCCGTCGCGGCGAAGCCGTGGGTGTTGCCGTCGGGGTTCTCCCAGAACGCGTCGTAGGCGGCGGTGATGTCCGCCGACTCGGCGTAGATCGCCGCGGAGCCGCTGCTCCACGCCACCGCCGCGTTCCGAACGTCGAACGTGCCGTCGAACAGGTAGAGGCCCGCGCCGAGCTCCGTCGCGGCGTTCGAGAGGAGCGCGCCGTTGACGAGGTTGGTCGTGTCGGTCTCGACGAACGCCGCGCCGCCGCCGTACCCCGCCTCGTTGTCGGAGAGCACCCAGTTGCCCCACTCGTCGGGGCGGGCCGCGCCCGCGACGTAGGCGCCGCCGCCGTACTGGGCCGCGTTGCCCGACGCGACGACGCGCCGCACCACCCGGGAGGTCGCCCCCGCCGAGTAGAGCCCGCCGCCGGAAACGCCAGCCACTCCGCCGATGAACGCGGTGTCGAGCAGCGTGAGCGCGCCGCCGTCCACCGCGAGGCCGCCGCCGTCCCCGCCGGCGCGGTTGTCGGCGAACGTGGTGCCCTTCACGGAGACGTCGTAGCCGTCGGCGTACGCGTAGACGGCCCCCCCGGCCCGCGCCTCGGCCACGTTGCGGGAGAACGTCGAGTCGTCCGCGGAGAAGCCCCCGTACGCGGCGTAGATCGCGCCGCCGTGCCCCGCCGCGGCGTTGCCGCTGAACGTGCTCGCCGCGACCTCGAGATCGGCCATGTAGTAGCCGAGGATGACGCCGCCCGATCCGTACGTGGCGACGTTGTCGGTGGCCTCCACCCCCGAGAGCCGCGCCGACGTGATGCTGTACAGGTAGAACGCGCCGGCGTCGTAGTAGGAGACGTTGTCGCTCACGACGGTATCGGTGATCTCGAGCTCGCCCACGTAGTAGAGGATCATCGCCGCGGCGTACCCGTAGGTCGCATAGCCCGCGTCGAACGTGCTGCCCGTGACGCGGATGCGGCTCGCGCCTTCCACGTAGAAGCCCGCGCCGTTGTAGAGCACGGTGCTTTCGAGCACCGCGACGTCCGCGAGCGAGAGCTCCCCGATGTACCGCCCGAAGCCGACGCCGCCGTAGTACGCGTAGTTCGACGTGTAGTCGCCGCCCTGGAGCGCGAGGTTGCCGTAGTAGTCCTGGAAGAAGGCGCCGCCGTAGTAGGCGATGTTCGCGTCGAAGTTCGAGTCGATCACCTCGGCCGACGCCACCTGGCCCAGGTAGATCGCGCCGCCGTAGGTGCCGAGGGTGTCGTAGTCGGGGCTCCCGTTGCCCTGGAACGTCGAGCCCTCGACGCCGAGCGTCGCGTAGTTGCCCACGTAGAGGGCGCCGCCCGCCTGGGACGCCCCGCCGGCCCCGTTGCTGTTCGCGGTGAACGTGCTGTCCTTCACGCGGGTGGTCGTGTAGGCGCCGGCGTAGATCGCGCCGCCGTTGTAGCTGGCCTCGTTGTTCGTGAACGTGCAGGCGTCGACGTCGAGCTCGCCCGCCGCGACGGCGATCGCGCCGCCGTTGCCGCCCACGTTGCCGTCGAACGTCGTGCCGGACACGTAAAGCGCTCCGGACTCCACGTGCGCCGCGGCGCCGTCGGCGCTCCCCTGAAACGACGCGAAGACGCTGTCGGCAACCGAGACGGTGGCGGAGCCGGCGACGACGAGGCCGCGGCCGTCGGGGTTCTCGACGGTCAGGCCCTCGAACGCGACGCTGCTGGCGTTCACGCGGATGGCGGCGAGGCCGCTGCCCACGATCGTCGTGCGGGCCGCGCCCTCGAGCGAGCTGATCGTGAGGCGCCGGGCGTAGATGCTCACCGTCTCGTACCAGTCGCCCGGCGCGATCAGGATCGTGTCGCCGTCCGCCGCCGCGGCAACGGCGGCGGAGATGGTGGTGTGGGTGCCGGAGCCGTCGGTCGCGACCGTGAGCGTCGCCGCGAGGGAGACGGAGACGAGGAGCAGCAACGGGACCTCCGCCGCGGAGTGTACACCAGCGCGGCGGCGCCTTCGATCGACGCCGCCTTTCGCGCCGGCGGCGAAGGGGCTATTCTCACGCCGTGGTCCTGCTTCTCCTCCTCGCCGCCTGCGCCCGCTCGGCACCCGCGCCGAGCGCGGAGGCGCCCGTCGACGACACGAAGGAAGACACCGCGCCGGACTCCGGCGACGACTCCGCGGACAGCGGTGCCGACACGGCGGACTCGGGCGACCCCTTCTGCGCCGACGTGCCGACGCTCGCGTACAGCAACTTCGGCGAGGGGTTCCTGCGCGAAAGCTGCCAGGGGTGCCACGCGTCCACGTCGCCCAACCGGTACTCCGCGCCGGAGAACGTCACCTTCGACACCGTGGAGCAAGCCTGGGCGTGGGCCGACCGCATCCTCGCGCGCTCCACCGGCGAGAGCCCCACGATGCCGCCGCGCGGGGGGGTGTCCGCGGACGACCGCACCCGGCTCGCGTGGTGGCTCCGGTGCGCGACCCCCGGCACTTGACCAGGGGGGCGCTCGGCAGGTAGTCTCCTTCTCGGAGGCGGCATGTTGCTCCTGGTCATGGCGGCCTGCGTCGCGCCCGAGTCGAATCTCTCCGCGAACAACCCGCCGGTTGTCGACGATCCCGCCGATGGCGCCGACACCGCCGGTGACGACGGCGCCGACACGGGCGGCGCCGACACGGGCGGCGCCGATGACACCTCCGCGGACACCGGCGCGCCGAGCGAGTACGTCTACGACGAAGACGAAGACCTCGGGAATCTCCTCTCCGTCGCCGACGTGGAGCGCGCCCTCCGAGCGGGCGTCACCACGGTCCTCCACGACATGGACCCCTTCCTCGTGCTCGAGGCGTTCGACGTGGCCCGGTCCGCCGAGGACGCCTACTGCCCGTACCACTACGAGGACTACGAGGAGCTCTACGGCTACGACTACTGGTACGGCGGCTGCTCTACCGCCGACGGCACCAGCTTCGCCGGCACCATCTACGGGATCAACTACGCGCCGTTCTGGTCGTCGTACTACTACTACCCGGCCTACGGGTGGTGGTACGGGACGGCGACGGTCGACCGCGCCGACGGCCAGTCGATGGACTTCTCCGGAAGCTGGTCGATGTACCGGTACGAGTACGGGACCTCCGCGTACGTGGCCGTGTCCGCCTACGGCGACTCCCGCTGGCAGGGCGCCCAGTACGGCGGCACCTGGCTCGCGGAAGAGTCGAGCCTGTCGTACGCCGTAAGCGGCGGCTCGGCGCCGAACGTCGGCGCCTACATCAGCGTCGACGGCGGCGTGTCGGGGCTCACGGGCACCGCGAACTCCGTCTGGTTCGACTCCGTCTTCATGGCGAGCGCCGGCCAGGGCTCCTCCTGCCCGGACGAGCCGTCCGGCACCATCTCCATCCGCGACGCCGCCGGCGACTGGTACGACGTGGTGTTCCACGGGCCGGCCTACGCGGGTGCGTCGTCTTTCCCGGCGACGTGCGACGGGTGCGGCGAGGTCTGGTACGAAGGCCGGGAGCTCGGGGAGGCCTGCGTCGACCTTTCGTCCCTCACCACCTGGACCGGCTCCCCATGGTGATCTTCCTCCTCGCCTGCGCCGTGTCCGACCCGGTGACGTCGGCCAACGTCGCTCCTTCCGACGCTCCGCCCGCCGAGGCGGACCCCACGCCGGACACCGACACCCCCGCCGACCCTCCGGCCGAGGTGCAGGACCACCTTGGCGCCGTCGGCGCACTGGCCCGCGCAAGCCTCGACCTGCGCGGGGTGCGCCCCACGCCGGACGAGATCGCCGCGGTCGAGGCCGACCCCGCCGCGTACGACGCCCTCGTTGAGGACTACCTGCGGGACACGCGCTTTCCCGGGCGCGTGCGCGACCTGTTCGCGCAGATCTACCAGACCCGGCAGGACGCCTACTACGTCACCGCCTACGACTTCGGCCTGGGCGACCCCGCCGCGTTCGTCGCGGCGGTCGGCGAAGAGCCGCTCCGCATCCTCTCCACCATCGCCGAAGAAGACCTCCCGTACTCCGACGTCGTCACCGCCGAGTGGACCATGGCGGACGAGGTCCTCGCGACCGCGTTCCCGGTCGAGCGGGAAGCCGGCGAAGGCTGGCAGCGCGCGGCCTACACGGACGGCCGGCCCGCGGCCGGCATCCTTTCCACCAACGGCTTCTGGTGGCGCTACGGCACCAACGCGTCGAACCTCAACCGGGGCCGCGCGAACGCAATCAGCCGCGTTCTGCTCTGCAACGACTACCTCTCGCACCCCATCGAGTTCGACCGCAACGTCAACCTGCTCGACTCGGACGCCCTCGACGACGCGCTGCAGACCAACCCGGGCTGCGTCGCGTGTCACAACACGCTCGACCCCCTCGCGTCGTACCTCTACGGCTTCTACTACTTCGTCTATTACAGCAAGGTGGACACCACCTACTACCACCCGGAGCGCGAGCAGTACTGGCGCACCGCGACGGGCGTGGCCCCCGCCTACTACGGCGAGCCCGGGTACGATCTCTCGGATCTCGGCCGGCAGATCGCGGCGGACGCGCGGCTGCCGGAGTGCGTCACGCAGCAGGTGTACGGCCTCCTCGTGCAGCGCGAGCCCGCCCTCGAAGACACCCAGGCGCTCACGCGCCACCGAGAGGCCCTGCTCGCCGGCGGCCTCACGCTCCGCGCGCTCTTCCGCTCCGTGATGACCGACGCCGAGTACCGCCGCGGCGTCGCCTCCGACGGCACGTTCGCCGCGAAGATGCTCTCGGTGGAGCAGCTCGGCACGGTGCTCGAAGACCTCACCGGGTTCCGCTTCGAGCACAACGGCTACGACCTGCTCGGGAGCGACACCTACGGCGTGCGCACGCTCGCGGGCGGCGTCGACGGCGTGTACGCCACGCGCCCGGCCGACCAGCCCACGGCCACCTCGATGCTCGTGCTCGAGCGCGTCGCGCAGGCGGCGGCGTGGCACGGCACCGGGCACGACCGGGACAACCCCGAAGCGGCGCGGCTCTTCACGCACATCCGCTTCACCGAGACCCCCGAGAGCGGCCGCGACGCCATGGTCGCGCAGATCCAGGCGCTCCACCTGCGGCTCTTCGGCGCCCGCATCGCGTCCGACGGCCCCGAGGTGGAAGCGAA
>CAXNIN010000085.1:0-13387 GCA_964202365.1 Myxococcota bacterium
CCCCGACCTGGTTGCGCCAGTTGTCGGGCGCGGGCTCGTAGGTTCCGGGCCCGCCCTCTTCGGCCGCAACGAAGTTCGAGACGTTGTTGTCGACGGTGTAGAGCACCTCGCCCACGACCACCATCGACTTGCTCACGTCCCACTGGAGGCCGGCAACGCCGGAGAGCAGCGCGGCGGGCGCGAGGCCGGTCGGGACGTGCGAGCGGTCGGTCTCGGTGCGGACGACGTAGTAGCCGTTCTCGGCGTCCCCGTAGGTGGCGGGCTGCATCAGGCCGAAGCCGATCTGCGGCGTCAAACGGGGTTTCGGGAAGAAGTGCGCCGCGCGCACGCGGCCGTACATCTGGGGCGTCACGGCGTAGCTTTCGGGGAGCGAGTAGCCGCTTGTGAGGCCGGGGACGTTGAAGAGAACGTAGGCGAGGTCCTTGTAGACGACGTCGACGCCGATCTCGGTGGTGCCGAAGCCGACCGTGGCCTGCACGTCGCCGGCGAACGCGGTCTCGACGACGGTGCTGTCGGGCGTGTCGAAGTCGAGCAGGTTGTGGGCGAGCACGTTGCCTTCGGCCTGCACGAGGAGGCCGACGCCGTCGGTCTGCGGGTGGGTGATGTACGAGTCCTTTACGAACTCGGGCGCGTTGCGGTAGAGCCGGAGCTCGTTCGAGCTCACCCACTCCATGCTCGTGTTCGTACGGAAGCCGAGCTGCACGCTGCCGCCCACGGCGTTGATGGGAGCGGCGTACAGCGCGCTCGTCACGTCCTTGACGTTCGTGAGCTGGCCCTGCTCGAACGAGCCCGCGCCGCCCTCGATGCGGAACACGTCCGCGATGACCGTGCCTGCGCCCACGAGGCCGCCCCAGTAGGCTTCCTCCTGCTTCTCGGAGGTGAGGGGGTCGGTGTAGTCGCCGAGGGCCGTCTTCGCGCCGGCGAAGGCGTAGCTCGGGCCCTTCTGCCACTGGAGGCGCACGCCCGGCGCGGCGTTCGGGTCGAACGCGAAGATGTCGCGTCCGCCCCAGGTGAGGTCGTACGAGTAGCCGAGGCGGAAGCGGTTGGCGTCGAGCGCATAGCCGGTGAACGAGAGGGTGTGGTTGTCGTCGCCGCCCACGCGCCATCCGATGCGGACGTAACTTCCGTCGTCGCGAACCCGGAGGTTGGGCGAGGAGTCGTTCGGGTCGATGTACGGGGCGAAGCGGAACACGAGCGCCGCCTCGGTGAAGACGTTCTTGTGGAAGCCGTCGTCCTTGCGGTAGAGCACCATGTAGGACTGACTCACGTCGTCCACGAAGCGCGTCTCGTAGTTCTCGAAGAACGTGCTGGTGCCGCGCGTGACGAAGTTGAGCGCCGGGCTCCCCGCCTCGGGCCCCGCCATGAGGTTGCCGTCCTGCAGGGCGGAGGTGACCCAGACATCCATGAAATCACCGGCGAACGCCGGCGTGAGCAACGCCAGGAGCATCAGAACCCTCTCGGGGAGGTGGGACCGGCCGTGCCCGCGTCGATGTCCGCGGCGTCGACGACGACGAGCACCCACTTGTCGAAGATTTGCTTGACCATGCCCTCGACCCGCGGGACCACCTGGCCGGCGCGTTCGGTGGGCGCGAAGTCGGGGGCAGTGACGCCGGACTCGACGTAGACGGTGCAGGACCCGAACGTGAGCGGCCACTGCCCGAACGACAAGAAGTCAGCGTAGTCCTCGCTGCCTTCCACGAAGGACGACGCGATCTCGCCGTCGGTGACGCGGACGCGGGTGCCCTCGAGGCCCTCCATCGCGTTGTCGTCACAGTCGGTGAGCTCAAAGGCTTCCGGCACGGCGAGCGTGGTGCCGTCGCTCTCGAGGCTCGGGAACGAGAGCTGCGTGGAGGCCAGGTATTCCTGGTTGATTCCGGTGAGCAGCGTGATTCGCGTGCCGACGGAGAAGGCTTCGTCGGGGCGGGAGAACGTGTAGACGTACAGGCTGTTGTAGGTGCCCGGCGCGTCCGCGATGTCGGTCACCCACATGCCCGCGGCCTCGCGCGCGGTGACGACGACCTGGCGGTCGGCCACGCGCAACGTGGCGAATTCGCCGGCGAGCTGGTTGGTCTCGATGTCGTCGGTGGTCTGCACTTCGCCGATGGTGGGCGAGGCGAACCAGAGCTCTTCGGTGACGCCGGCGCCCCAGGACGCGGTCCGGCCGCTGTCTTCGTCCTTGTCGCCCTCGTCGGTGAACCACACCCGGGTAGGCCCGAACGAGTTTCGGATGGACACCGTGCCGGACCACTCGCCGCCGGTGACCGAGATCCACGGCTCGCTCTCGAGGATGCCGGGGCGGACCTTCGGTTTGAGGTCGCCCTCGAACGCGTACGGCGCGCCGTCCACGCCGAGCGTGCGGATACGCACGGGGATGTCGATCGGCGTGGTCGTGAAGGGGAGGGGGGCTTCGCGCGAGCCGGCGGCGACCCCGTCGAGGGTGACCTCGATGAAGGCGGGCTCGATCCGCTCGCGCGGGGTCGGCGTGACGCAGGCGAGGAGGAGGGGGAGCATCAATACACCGGGGTGATGCGGCCATCCTCTTCCGCCACGCCCGGTTGCGGGAGCGTGCCGTACTGGATGATCGCGGCCTGGACGACGTCGCGGATGGAGATGCCGGTGTCGACCTGGGTGGTGTTGCGCTCCAGCACCTCGAACCCCGAGCCGCCGTGCGCGATGTAGTTGTTGGTGGCGAGCTCGTAGGTGCCCGCGGGGTCGAGCGGGACGCCGTTGATCTTGATGTCGGTGGCCACCTGGGCGTCGCAGTCCATGATGAACTCGATGCCGGCGACCTGGGCCTGGGAGCTGCAGCCGCGCTCGGAGGAGCGGGCGGTAACGTAGTCGAGGAGCTCCTCGACCTCCCGGCCGGAGAGGAACATCGTCGTGATCGTGTTGTCGAACGGCATCGCGTTGAAGAGCGTGTCGACCGTGATGTCGCCGAGCGGCATGTCCGCGCGGATGCCGAGCGTGTTCGTCAGGGCGATCTCGGTTTCGACGCCGGGGAACGCGCGCATCGCCTCGGCGGTGAAGTTGCCGAGCATCGAGTCGCCGCCGCTCGAGCCGTAGCGGTTGAGCTGGATCTCGGCGTAGCCGATGACCTGGCCGAGGTTGTACTCGTAGGAGAGCAACTCAGCGTATTCGTTCAGGATTTCTTCGACCTCGGGGTCGCGGGGCACGGTGCCGTCAACCGGGAAGAGCTGGTACTCGTGCGACAGGATCTTGCCGTCCTGCACAACCACGTCGAGGCGGCCCACGAACTTCGCGAAGGCGCCGGAGTGGCACACGACCACCTGGCGGCCCGTGGTCTCGTTCTCGACGACGAGGGGCGGGTCGAGGGCCACGTGGTGATGGCCGCCGAGGATGAGGTCGATCTCCGGGAAGTCCCGCGCGATCGCCTTGTCGTCGTCGAGGCCCATGTGAGAGACGCCGATGACGATGTCGGCCCCGGCGGCGCGGAGGTTCGCGGCCTCGCGCGGGATGGCCTCGCCGATGTCGATGACCGTGATGCCGAGGCTGTTGAGCTGCTCGTCGAGCGAGTTGAGCGACGAGAGGTTCGCGAGGCCGATGACGCCCACGCGCAGGCCGTCGACCTCGTAGAGCACGGAGGGGAGGACGAGGTCTTCGAGCTGCGTCGCCCAGGGGAGGTCGGCGTCCTGGAAGTCGTAGTTCGCGGCGAGCAGGGGGAAGCCGGCGTAGCCGAGGATGCGGTCCGAGAGGATCTCGGCGCCGGCGTCGAACTCGTGGTTCGCGATGACGGCGCCGTCGAGCCCGGCGGCGGTGAGGGCGCGGAACTCGGCCTCGCCCCGGAACTCGTTGAAGACGATCGCGCCCTGGAAGGAGTCGCCGCTGTCGAAGTGGAGGACGCGTCCCGCCGTCGCCCGTTCCCGCTTGAGGATGTAGGCGATCTCCGCGAGGCCGCCGTACGGGCCGGACTCGTCCGACAGCCCGAGCGACTCGTCCGTGAAGCTGGGGTCGAACTGGTACTCGTACAGACGACTGTGGATGTCCGACGTGTGCAACAACGTCAGGCGCACCGCCTTCCCCGTGAGGTCGGGGGCGTCGCCTTCGTACGCGAACGGTACACAGCTCGTCGCGAAAACTACGGAGATACCCAAGGGACCGAGTCGCACCGGCGTGCTCCGGAGGGGCGCCGTCTATAGGGCCGCGGTCGGGGCGGCAAGGCGAAGCGTGCGCCGTCACCGGCTCGACACGCGCGGTCGGACGCGTGGGAACCGAACCCGGCGCTCGTGCGTGGAACGACTCGTGTGGCGCCGATCCCCTGGCGGGCCATCGGGGGCGCCTCCGCCCACGTGGCGGGGAGGTGCCTTGACAGCGCCCGGGTCCACGTGTTCTATGGCCGCCTTTTCAAGCTGTACGAGGTGCTCGTGATGCTTCTCCTCGCGCTCGCGTTCGGGCACGGCTCGGCCGAGGCGGCCGGGTTCCAGGCCAAGACCATGCGCGCGCCGCTCGCCGCCGTAGAGGTCGAGCGCCCGCTGATCATCGGCCGCGGCTGGCTCGAGCTCGGGCTCGGGATGGACTACAAGCTCGCCACCGGCGCCTGGAGCGCCGAGGGCGAAGCGGCGGATTTCTCGAACGCCGAGTGGACCTACACCACTCAGCGCCTCGACATCCGGTACGGCATCAGCCGTCGCGCCGAGCTCTACTGGAACATCCCGTTCCACTACGTGAACCTCCAGAACGACTCCCTCGGGACGGACACCTCCGAGTTCGGCATCGGCGACCCCCGCTTCGGATGGAAGCTCGAGTGGGTCCGCAAGGACGCCCCGACCACCTCGGTCGTGACGGACCTGCAGTTCAAGCTGCCCGCCGGCTCGGAGTCGCCCGGCACCTTCATCGGTGGGCCGAACACCGTTGGTGACTTCGTGCTCTCCACGGGCACGATGGACGCCGCGCTCTACCTTCGCGGCAAGCAGCAGTTCGGGCCGGTCGCGGTCACGGGCTCGCTCGGCTACGTCCACCGCTTCTCCGGCGTCACGCAGTACGCGGTCGAGTCGGAGAACGACTACTTCCTCGGCCGCTTCAAGCCGGGCTCCGAGACGCAGGTGGCGGTCGAGCCGATGGTGCAGGCCGGGCCGGTCGCGATCAGCGCCGAGCTGCTGTACCGCTACCGATTCGCGTCGGCCTCCGGCACGACCAGCGGGTCGATCTACCCCGACCTCAACCTCGAGCCGATCGCCGGCACCCAGGGATGGTCGCTCGACGTGACCCCCGCGGTGACCGTCGCGATCACCCGCGGCGTCGACATCCAGGCCGCCGTGGGCATCCCGCTCCGCGGCGAGGATTTGATCTTCCCGCTCGAGGAGATCACGCCGACGCGTGGCCTCACGTACAGCGGCACCGCCGAATTCCGGTTTTGATGGAGACCGGCCGCATGCCCAGCACTTCCCGGTTCCTCGCCCTCGTCGCCCTCACCGGGGCCGCGGCCCTCTGGTCGGGCCCCGCCGAGGCGAAGTTCGTCTTCCCCTACAATCACCCCGACCTCGACTGGTACTCCATCGAGACCGAACATTTCGTGGTGCACTACCCGGAGAGCCGGAAGAAAGAGGGGAACGACCACTACCTCACGACCGCCTTGACCGCGAAGAAGACGGCCAAGATCGCGGAAGAGATGTACCCGCGCATGAGCGCGGAGTTCAACTACTACATCCAGGAGAAGGTCCACATCGTCCTGCTCAACCAGAGCGACGATCTGGAGGGCTTCACCATCCCCACCTGGGACTGGATCGAGATCTCGGCGAACCCCGGCGGCGACTTCTACCGGCAGCGCGGCCGTATGGACTGGCTCCCGGACGTGCTCGTCCACGAGTACGCGCACGTCGTGTCCCTCAAGGCGAACGGCACCTTCTCCGAAGGCACCCAGGGCGTCTCTCTCGGCGGGCTCTACAGCGACGGTCTCGGGAACTCCGAGAGCGGCGCGGAGATGTTCCTCCTCGACAACGACCCCTTCTACTGGACCGAGGGCGGCGCCGAGTACTGGTCGGACAACGCCGGCTACAACTGGTGGACCCCCAGCCGCGACATGCACATCCGCACCACCGTCCTGGAGGAGCGCCTCCTCTCGTACGACGAGTGGCAGACCCGCGCCCAGGCCTTCCGCTGGGGTGACGGCGAGCGCGGGTACCAGCAGGGGTACTCCTTCGCGCTCTATCTCCGCCAGCGCTTCGGGCCCGACACCTACGCCCAGTTCGCCCTCGAGAACGCGAAGGGGTTCCGCGCGGACTGGAACAGCGTCATCGAAGACGTGACCGGCGTTCCCGCCGAGCAGCTCTACAACGACTGGGTCGCGTACATCACCGAGAAGTACACGGCGCAGTACGACAAGGTGAAGGCCGAGGGCGAAGTGGCCGGGCGCGAGCTCACCACGAGCACGAAGGACTGGGAGTACCGCGACCCCGCCGGCCGCGACAAGTGGCTCTCGAACAAGTGGAAGCGGAAGAACGGCGTCACCGGCGACGACCTCGCGAAGATCGAGCGCGAGAAGGCGAAGGAAGCCACGGGTACGTGGCAGATGGTGCCCCGCTACTCGGACGACGGGAAGTGGTACGGCGTGTCGACGCGCGGAAACATCAACCTCGTCCGCACGCCCGAGAGCACGTGGCCCGCCTTCACCGGGAAAGACGCCTCTGACGCCGGAAACGCCGCTATGCGCGACGCGGCCAGCGCGGTGGTCCCCGGGGCCGCTTTCATGCACGCCTGGGACTTCGTCCCCGGCGAGGACGCCGTCGTCATCACCGCGAACGAGCACTGGGAGTCCACGCCGTTCACGGAGGCTACCGGCATCCGCTTCGAGGCGGACGGCTACGACTGGAAGCAGCTCTGGTACGTCCCGCTGCCCACGACCGACGTGAAGGAAGGAAACCTCACGCGGAAAGGCGTCAAGCACGGGACGCTCAACCCCGGCAAGACCGTCCTCACCAAGGAACAGCGCGACGCGATGCGTCCGATCCCGAACACGCTGCGCGGCACCGAGCCGAGCGTGAGCCCGGACGGCAAAAAAGTCGCGTACATGGAGTACACGGACGGTACGCTGAACCTCGTGACCATCAACCTCGACGGCACCGAGAAGAAGCACCTCACCAACTTCGACGACGGCACGTGGATGCAGCGCGCCGACTGGTCGCCCGACGGCACCAAGCTCGTGCTCTCGCTGTTCAAGAACTTCCAGCAGGACCTCTTCATCGTCGACGCCGCCACCGGTGTGCTCGAGCCGATCATGTTCGACCGCTGGGAAGACCAGGACCCGTACTGGGCACCGGACGGGAAGATCTACTTCTCCTCTGATCCCACCGGGATCTTCAACGTTTACGCGTACGACACCGCCTCGAAGAAGATCGAGCAGCTCACGAACGTGATCGGGGGCGCCGAGGCGCCGTCGCTCACGCCGGAGGGCAACCTCCTGTACAGCGCGTACACCGCGCATGGGTGGAAGGTCTACGGCCTCCCGGCCTCCGACTTCTTCCGCAAGGACGCCACGGCGGACTTCGACCTCGACTACACCCCCGCCGCGGTGAAGGCCGGTCTCGAGTTCCGCGAAGATCTGTCGGCGTACGTCCCCAAGAAGTACGACGGTGACCTGATGGCGCCCTCGGGCGCGCCCGTTCTCCGCGTCACGAACGACGGCCGGGACAACCTCGCGCTCCAGGTGGGCGCCCAGGTGTTCATGCAGGACTTCGTGGAGAACCACGGCGGCTTCCTGCAGGCGCTCGTCGGCGAGGACATGCTCCTCATCGGCCAGTACTTCTACCAGGGGTGGTACCCGACCGTGTACCTCACGGCCTACCACTACTCGATCAAGTACAACTACGGCTTCTTGCTCGACGACGACAACAACGTCGACACCACGAGCGACCAGTCGGTGCTGCAGGGCAAGAACCAGCAGTACGGCAACATCGGCATGTTGTCGGTGGACTACCCCTGGAACGACCGCTTCCGCACCACCGGCTTCGCCCGTTACCTCGAGTACGGGTTCCGCACGACGGACACCGCGAACTTCGAGCCGTACTCCTTCGGCGTGGAGACCGGACTCCTCGCGAACTTCACGAACATCGGGTACTTCGCGAACTCGGCGAACCCGACCGGCGGTCGCAACGTCGACCTCGGCTACACCTACGGCTACTCGGACATCGTGTTCGCGTCGCAGGGTGGGCACTCGGTCGACGACGGCGAGCTCCTCGACAACTACGGGTACAACAAGGTCGAGCTCCGCTGGACCGAGCAGATCCCCGTACCGGGCTGGCTCCCGTTCCTCGCGGCGGCCCAGGCGCGTCGTCACACCATCCAGCTCGACATGCAGGCGGGCTTCATCGACCGCAACGTCGACCGCAACGACGAGTTCCGCGGCGGTGGCCAGCACCCCTACAACTGGGGTTCCGACTCGCTCCGCCCGAACACGCTGTTCGCCGGCTACCCGTCGAACGCGCTGTCCGGCGAGACGATGGCGATGGTGAACCTCGCCTACCGCTTCCCGATTCGGCGCGAGCTGAACAAGCGGGTGGGCCCGTTCTACTTTTACGAGGTCACCGGCCAGGTCATGGGCTCGGCCGGCAACTTCTGGTCGTACCGCCCGCCCGAGGACGAGTCGCAGTTCTACCGCAACGGCTTCGGGGAGCGCGTTGCGCGCAACGCATCCGACGTGGTGCGCGAAGTCCCGTTCGTCGACACGGCCTACAAGAACGGCAACGCGATGTTGTTCGACGCCGGCGCCGAGCTCCGGGTGAGCGCCTCGATCTTCAATACGGCGGGCTGGGATAGCTTCTTCCGCGTCGTCTACGGCTTCAACGAGATTCGCGGCTACGGCGACGTCAACGGCGACGACATCCAGGACAGCACGGACAGCGCCATCGGCGACGAGCTCTCCAACGAGGTCGAAGAGCCCGGCTTCCGCTTCTACGTCGGCCTCGGCACGGGGTGGTGAGATGAACATGCGCACGATCCTTCCGCTCCTCGCTCTGCTCCCCGCGCTCTCCTGCGCGCCGGAGTACGACGATGTCCCCGTGAAGCTCGTCGGGGTCGGCTACGACCCGGACGAGATCGGGCCGGCGCCGACGCCGTACGGCGGCGTCGTCGAGTACAGCTGGGTCAACTTCGCGGGCGGCGGGCTTTCGCTTGCGCTCATGGGGCTCGGCAGCTTCGACGAAGTCGGCCCGCAAATGGTCGGATACCGCCCGCCGTACGCGGCGGTGTACGGCTTCTCGTACGTCTTCGACACCAAGCTCTCCGCGGCGGACAGCCTCGGCGGCGTGACCTCCGTGCCGCCGGAAGTCGACGACGCCTGCTACACGACGTTTGACGCGTCCGGCCCCATCGGGTCCTTCAAGACGGTGGACGTCGGCAGTTGGATGCAGTTCGCAACGGCGGACGGCGAAGGCGGCATGCGCCTCGATCGCCTCCCCGGCGACTACCCGGCCAACCCGCAAGACCTCTTCATCTACTACAGCTCCGTGGACTACTGGTCGTCCGAAGCGATTCGCGGGCTGCTTCCCGGGGAGAACGACCGCCCGGGCGCCATGGAGCCGGTGCTCGTGCGCCAGCGCAACTTCCCGTTCGGCGAGTCCGTGGCCTTCAGCTTCCCCGGCGCGCTCGCGAGCCAGGAAGCCCCGGTGGGCTCGCTCCCTCGGCCGTCCGCGGCCGTCGGAAACACCGAGTTCGAGCTTCCGAATCGGCCGGGTGGCGTCCAGCTCGCCTGGACCGGTCCTCGGTACGACGGCTACGGCCACGTCCTCGCGGACGGCGAGCAGAGCACCTGCCTCTCCTACGCCGCGCCGGGCTCGGCGCCCGAGTCCGCCGCCGATTGTGCGGGGGCCGACACTCCGAGCGAGAGCGGCTTCACGGGCCAGATGTACACGGGCCCGTGGGACGCGGAAGACGGAGCGGTGACCTTCCGGTGGGAGTCCCCGGAGGAGCCAAGCGCAGGTGAGTTCGTCTCGCTCGCGGTCCGGTTCCTCGGTCCGGTGGACCGCACGGACACGAACTTCCTTGAGCGCGTCGTCACGGTCACGCCGGGCGACGACGCCAAGGCCGCCTGGCGGGAGCAGGTCCGCGCCGACGCCATCCCCGACAGCGTGGATCAGCCCGACGGACGCCGCGCGCCCACCGCGTGCGAAGACGACGGCGACTGGGTGTTCGACGACTCCCTCGAAGACGCCAACGGCGAATACGTCCCGGTGCTCCGCGGCGACCCCTTCAACAACGTCGCCGAGCTCACGTGCCGGCTGTCGGACGACGGTGAGTTCACGCTCACCGCCGCCCAGATCGAAGAGGCCCTCACCTACGCCCGCTCGCGCGACGCGCAGGGGGTCGTGTTCTACCTGGCCCGGTCCACCGAGGTCGAGGCCCAGATCCCGCCCGCGATGGACCAGTATCGACAGAAGCTGGACCTCAGCCCCATCAAGCTCACCAGCCGGGCGATCGACATCGGCCGGTTCTGGCTCGAGTAGGAGTGAGACACATGCCGCGTTCGCTCTACCTCCTCCTCCTCCTGGGCGTCGGCTGCGCCCCGTTTGCCACGTTCGACCCGTACTACGAGAACTGGAACCCGCCCTCGATCTCGGGCCTCAGCGTCGTGTCCGAAGCCGGAAACATCGGCGGCGGGACCACCACGATCAACGGCTCCGGCTTCGGCGAGGACGCCAACCAGATCGTCGTCCAGTTCGGCGACGACAACGCGCAGATCGTGTCGATCACCGACTCCGCCATCGAGGTGATCGTGCCCCCGGGGCCCATCACGGGCGGAGCCGTCGACATTCGTGTCGCGACGACCACCGGGACCGGCACTGCGGTGGGTGGCTACACTTACGACGTTGGCACACTCTACGCAGAACAGATCGGGCACATCCAGATCAACAACTATTGGGAGAGCTGCTACGGCGGCCTCTCGGATCGCCTCGACGACGCCTACCCGGGCGTCGGCTGCAACACCATCTCGTACGTCGGCTACGCCGGCATCGACGGCGTGGCGGAGTCCCTCGAGTTCCGCTATCCGCGCCTGCACGCCGAGAACATCGGCTACTTCGGCGGCACGGACCAGGGCAGCTCCGAATGGGTGGTCGAGCGGCCGGGCCAGCTCGGCTTCGCGTTCGGCGTCGAGGACCTGCACGCCGACATCGGCGAGGTCGTCCTCCGCAACGAGATCTGGGAGGGCGACGCCTTCTGCCCCGACCTCGACTCGCTCGCGAGCTATCGCTACGGCGGCGGCGTCGAGGGCTACCTCGACCCCGTGACGGTCGCCGGTGCCGACTACCTTCAGGGCAGCAACTGCGATCCGGGAGACGCGGGCGCCTACCCGCTCGACGAGCTCCGCTTCTGCACGTCGCCGTCCGAGGACGGCACCTCCAGCTTCGTGTACCGTCCCGACTGGCCCGTGGTGAAGAACTTCTTCGCCGGGAAGAAGAACGATTGGACGAAGTCGGCCGAGATCACGGTCTCGGCACCCGCGGTGGGCATCGACGGCCTGCTGGTCGACGTGCCCGAGAGCCTCGTGGTGTACAACACCGAAGGGTTCGAGCCCGTTCTCGAGGGGGAGACCGCCGCCAACGACCTCTGGTCGCTCAGTACGATGCAGGGCTGCTTCGACGACGACGGCAACGGCGAACGTCTCGACGATGTCGCCCTCCGCTTCGAGTGGACCCCGTCGAAGGTCAGCGAACAGGACGGCACGTTCGAATGCAACGAGCCCGGCGAGCTCTGCGCGCAGCAGACCTACGTGCGGCTCACGCTCACGGCGTTGTCCCTCAACTGGTTCGGCACGGTCGGGTACCCGGTGCGCGCCACGCTCGTCGTCGATGACGAGGCCCCGCGCGGCTCTGACCTGGCCAGCCTTGAGGTGCCGGCGTCGGTGATGTACCAGATTCCGTCGGTCCGCCTGCCGCAGGCGAGCGGCCTCGCGGGCGGGGACGGTCTCCTCGACTCGACGATCTCCGACTGGGGCTACGTCGTCGCCGCGTTCGAGCGTGTGACCGACTACGCCATCCGCACCAACACGGGCGATACCGTCGTCTTCTCGTACACCACCGGCGACTTCGGCTTCTTCGGCTGGGACAACCCCACCGATGCCGACGGCTGCAACAACTGCCTCGACGACGATGACGACGGTTGGTCCGACGCCGACGACCCCGACTGCGCCGGCGGCGCCGAAGAGACCGGGTTCGGCGACGACGCGTGCAACGACGGCCGCGACAACGACGGCGACGGCCGCGAAGACGCGGACGACGCCGACTGCCTCTCGGGCGACGGCGCCGACGAGTCCAACTGCTCGAACGAGCTCGACGACGACGCGGACGGCCTCGCGGACGAGCTCGATCCGGACTGCCTCGCCGGCGGCAACGAGGGGGACAACGCGTGCGACGACGGCGCCGACAGCGACGGTGACGGATGGGTCGACCTTGCGGACCCCGACTGCTCCGGCGGTGACGAAGAGGTGGGCTTCGGCACGACCGCCTGCAACGACGGCGAGGACAACGATCTGGATGGGCTCGCCGACATCCTCGACCCGGACTGCCTCGACGCCGCCGGCGACGACGAGGCGACGCCGGTCGTCACGCCCGGCTGTGAGGACGGCACCGACGAGGACGCCGACGGCTGGACCGATGCGGCAGACCCTGACTGCGCGGGTGGCGGCGACGAGCTCGGCTTCGGCGGGGCCGCTTGCAACGACGGCGTCGACAACGACGGTGACCTGTCGGTAGACGCCGCCGACCCGGACTGCGCGGACGCGTCGGACGACGACGAGTCCACGCCGGTGGTCGTGACCGGCTGCACCGACGGCCTCGACGGCGATCTCGACGGGTGGACCGACGGGGCCGACCCGGACTGCGCTGTCGGCAGCGAGGAGCTCGGCTTCGGCCCGTCGGCCTGCAACGACGGCGTCGACAACGATGTCGATCTGTCCATTGACGGCCTTGATCCAGAATGCCTCGACGCCCTCGACGAGGATGAGGCGCTCTGACGAGCGCAGCGAGCCTTGACGGCAGGGAAGTGAATGCATAGTTGCTTGGCCCCGGCGCGAACCGAGGACACGCGGTCGAGAAGAAAGTCCTTGACCGGGATGGCCTCAAGAGGTACATGGCGGGGGCTTCGGTGACGTGAAAGCGGAACCGAAGCGGTCCAAGACGAGAACGAGAAAAGTTCTTGACGCGGACGACGCGCTCCGATAAAGGGCGCGGGCTTCGAGGACGCGAAAGCGAAACCGAAGCGGTCCAAGACGAGAACGAGAAAAGTTCTTGACGCGGACGACGCGCTCCGATAAAGGGCGCGGGCAGCGAGGGGCGCTCTAAAGCGGTGGCTCTCAAAGCGGTCTTTGAAAAATTGATAGCAGTTTCCGTACGTTCAATAGAGTTTCGACGTACGCCGGTTTAGCCACCGGATGTACGGT
>CAXNIN010000086.1:0-13325 GCA_964202365.1 Myxococcota bacterium
CGGAGGTTGGCGGTGCCGCGGAAGTTCGCGGGGGCGGCGGAGCGGGCGGCCAGGGAGGGGGCGTCCGGCTGGCGCGCGCCGAGGGCCGCCGGCGTGCCGACGTTCACCTGGCGCACGGTGGGCTGGGTGGGGGCGGGGCGCGCCGTGCCCGCGCGTTCGGCGGGGGCCGCGCGGCCGGCGTCGGGGCGGGGGCGAGCGCCTTCGGCACGAGGGGAGGCCTCGCGGTCGGGGGAGCTCGGGGCGGGGCGCTCGGCGCCCGGGCGCGCGGAGGGGCCGGCGGAGTCGCGGCTGGATGCGTCGCGGCTGGATGCGTCGCGGCTGGAGGCGTCGCGTTCGGCGCCGTCGGCGGGCGCGGGGCGGCCCCCGTCGCGGTCAGCGGGAGCCGGGCGGCTGGCTTCTCGGCGCTCATCGCCGCTCTTCTCGGCGCCACCTTCGCTCTTGCCGCCGCTCTTCTTGCCGCTGGAGCGCTTGCCGCTGGCCTTCTTGGCGGAGCGGTCGGCGCGGTCGGGCGCGGCGGAAGCCGTAGCTTCGCCCTGGGGAGTCGGCAGGTCGGGCGCCGCGAACGCGACCGACGGGAGGAGCAGGAGCGCGAGCGTGGGCGGGAGAAGCGAGCGGAGCATCATGCCCTCCGGGACGAGAGGTTTCGACCTCGACGCCAGTCTACGCGCCGCCTTCGCGTTTCATTCGACGAGATTCGTCATCCGCGCCCGAACGCCTTGAGCAGCTCGGCGACGGCGGCTTCCTGCAGGAGATAAACCCCTTCCTTGCCCGAGATCCGTACGCGCACGAGCGGCCGCCCTTCGGCGTCGGGCTCCCGCTGGCCGAGCTGCACGGTGACCGTGCCGCCGTCGCGCATGCGCACCTCGAAGCGCGCGCCCGAGGCGGCGAAGGTGGCGTCCGGGGCGAGGGCCGCCGCGCGCAGCGACGCGAGCGTGTTCACCGTGTAGAGCGCCTGCTTCTGGTCGGCGTCCATGTTGGGGGGCTGGGTGATGGCCCAGGTGGCGTTGTCGTCCGATTGGGCGAGCACCACGGTGAGCCCGCCTTCGCTGTACGCGACCGAGGCGACGTCCGACCGCTTGAACGCCAGCAGTCGCCGGTCACGGAAGGACTCCACGGGCTGCGCGAGCGCGCGGCCGACGCTCGCCGCGGTGCGGAACACTTCGTCGCGGCCGTCCACCCGGACGAACGCCGCGCCGTCGACCACGCGGTTGCCGAGCGTGATCGTGCGCGCCGTGCCGTCGTCGAGGGTGAGGGTGGCCACGGCGGCGGGCGCGTCGAAGCCGGCCTCGTAGTCGGGGTTGTGCACTTCGCCGGCGCGGATGCGCGCCAGGGTCTTAATCGTGGCGTCGACGGTGTCGGAGTCGGTGGCGAACGGCGCGCCTTCGAGCGCCCACCGCGCGGGCGGCGGGCCGCCGTCGGGGTCGGCTTCGAGCAGCGGCGCGCCGGTCACGACGCGGGTGAAGCGGAGGGTCTCGGCGCCGCGCGCGATGGTCAGGCCGACGATCTTCGTGCGTTCCACCTCGATGGCCACCTTGTCGCGCCACTCCGCCGCGGGGCGCGCGTAGCGGGCGCGGCCGCCGACGTCGGCGCGGTACACCTCGTCCGAGCCGGGGAGGCGCACGAAGGTGGACGGGCCCGCGGCGGTCTTGCCCACCACGAAGGCGGCGCCGGGGATCTCCTGGCCGGCCACGTACAGCTCGACGAGGAGCCCGTTCTGATCGTCCACGCCGTAGTCTTCGTGGTTACCGTAGTCCACGAAGGCGTCCATCGGGAGGGGGTCGGCGAAGGTCTTCAGCAGGGTGCGCACCTGCGCGGAGTCCGCCGGGTACTGGAGCGGCGTGACGATGTTCCACGCGTCGAAGCCGGGGGCGCCCTTCTCGGTGGCGCCACGTTCGACGCGGAGCTTTTCGATGGGCGTGGAGATCTGGATCGCGACGACGGTGTCGGCGGCGGCCGCGGGCACGGACGGCAGCGCGGCGGCGGTGGGCGCCGGGCCGGCGTCCCACACGTTGAGCACCGCGAGGAGCGCGGCCACGGCGAGGAGCACGAGCGAGCGGCGGGTGAGCTTCACGCGGCACCCCCGCCGGCGCGGCGCGCGCGGCGCCGGAACCAGAGCTGCCGGGAGGCGCCGAACGCGAAGAGGGCGAGCGGGCCCACCAGCAGGTTGAACGCTTTCCACCCGAGCTGTTCCGACGGCGTGGTGGCCGTGAGGGCGGGGAGCGTGGCGGTCTTGCTCCGGATGCCGATGAGCGCCTCGTCCTGGAGGAGCCAATCGCACAGGTTGAGCATGAAGGTCTGGTTGTTCGCGACGAGATCGACGGAGCCGGCCACCACGAGGCGCGTGGAGGCGCCTTCGACGAGGAGCGCGGGCTCTTCGGGCACCTCTTCGTCGGTCATCCGGGGGGCGTCGGGCGCGGGCTGCGGGACCGGGCGCGTTTCGTAGAAGGAGCGGAGCGGGCCGGTGAGCGCCACGAGGAGCGGGAACGGGCCGCGCTTCTCGCTCGAGAGCACGGCCTGGAGCGCGGTGGGGTCGATGGTCTTCAGATCCTGCACGGCACCCGCGGAGGCGGCCGTGCGCGCGAGCACTTCGACCTCCACGCCGGGGTTGAGCGTCTCCGCCACCTGCACCGACGAGGTGAACGGGAAGAGGATGCCGTCGAGCCCGCTCGTGAGCACGCTGCGGCGGGAGAGGTCCGTCGCGCGGGGGATGAGGGGGTAGTTGACCTCGCGCGTGGTCTGCTTGCTGCCCACGCGCACCGGGAACCGCATGGTGCCGTTCTGGACGCGGTCCATCACGATGTCGCGGTTCACCTGGATGCCGTAGTGGCCAAGGAGCGGCTCGAGCCCGGAGCTCACGCGCGCGGGGCGGAACGTGCGCATGTCCGGCCGGGTGTTCGTGATGAACACGGCGGCGGCGCCGCCGCGCATCAGGAACTGGTCCACCTGGTAGATCGCGCGGTCGGGCAGGGGCTTCTGCGGCCCGACGATGAGGAGGGCGTCCACCTCTTCGGGGATGGCGCCGGGCCCGCCGAGCGGGAGCGGCTGGAGCGCGAACTTCTTCGAGAGCTGCTCCATCATCTCGCGGAGCGGCCCCTCGGGCTTCACGAAGTCGGGCTCGCCGTTGCCGGTTGTCCACGCGAGGAGCGGGCGGTCCTTCGGCTTCTGCCGAAGGCGGTGGATGGCCGAGGCGAGGTCGTACTCGAGCGCCGAGAGGTTCGTGAGCGAGGGCAGGACCTCCTGCTTGTCGCCGTAGAGCAGCACCGCGCCGAGCCAGATGCGCCGCAGCTCGGAGCGGTTCGCCTCCGTCACCGTCTGCTCCAAGGGGGTGAGCCCGTACTTGCGTGGCTCGGCGCCGAGCTCGGGGTCCGACCCGGGGTCGACCACGGTGATCTCGATGCGGCCGCCGGCGTACGCCTGGAACTCGGCGAGCTTGTCGCGGATGATCTGGGCGTGGTTGTTGTAGGGGGCCGACAGCCCCTCCGACAGGAACGCCTTCACGACGAGCGGGCGGTCGAGCGAGGCCGCGAGCGCCTTGGACGACTCGTCCAGGCTGTGAAGGCGGTCGCGCGTGAGGTCGACGCGGGCGAAGTGCGCGCTGCTCCAGAGGTTGGCCAACACCACGATGGTGACGACGAGGGCGAGCTGGAGCCAGGCGTTCGCGAGGAGGGAGGCGCGGGGCGTCACGACAGGCGCCTCCGCTCGAGGCTGAACACCGCCACGTGGAGCGCGAGCGCGGCCACCGAGCCCCAGAACACGAGGTTCCGCGTGTCGACGACGCCGCGGGCGAGGTTGTCGAAGTGGGTCTCGAACGCGAGGTACTGCACGAGCGGGAGGATTTCCTGCGGCACGCGCTCGAGGAAGAAGCCCATCGCGTACGGGAACATCGACAGGACGAGCGCGAGGAGGAACGCGACGATCTGGTTGCTCGTGAGCGACGACGCGGCGGTGCCGATGGCGGCCAGGGCCGCGCCGAGCAGCAGGAGCCCGAGGTAGCCGCACACGGCCGGCCCGAAGTCGAGCCCGGTCTCCGAGAAGAGCCGGACGAGCATCGGCGGGGCGTCATCCCCGGCGACCGACGGCGTGCCCACCCACGCGAGCGTGAAGGCGTACGGCACCGTTGTCGCGACGGCCACCGCCACGAGCCCCATGGCGGCGAGGAACTTCCCGAAGACGAGCTCGCCTTCGGTGATGGGCAGCGTGACGAGGATCTCGAGGCTGCCGGTGCGGCGCTCTTCCGCGAAGAGCCGCATCGTGATCGCGGGGACGAGCAGCACGAGGAACACGGCCGCCCAGAAGAACACTCCGCGCAGCGACACAGTGCCGGCGGCGAAGAGGTCGTCGAACCAGAGCGCGAACCCGCCCACGAGCACGACGTAGACGGGCACCACGAAGTAGGCGAGGGGCGAGTCGAAGTACGCCCCGAGCTCTCGGCGGGCGATGGCGAGGACGTTCGTCATGCGTCCGGGGCTTTAGCCGCGTGCGTCCGGGCGCACAACCAAACCGCTACTTCGCGACGGCCACCGGCACGGGCACGATGTCCACCGACTCGTGGCGCGCCCACTGCTGGGCTTCTTCCCAGGTCGCGGGCCGGTTGATCTCGTGGGTGAGCACGTTGCGCGCCGTCTCGAAGAAGCCTTCGAGGGTGCGGAACATGTAGCTCGTGTCAATCCAACACGCGCGCATGCACCCTTCGCAACTGCCCGCTTCCAACATGCGCTTCCGCTCGTATTCGAGCGAGCGGAAGTAGGTCTCGAAGTCGGGATCGAGGATGTGCTTGTGCTGGTGCAGCGTGCGGTGGCAGATGGCGAACTGGCCGTTCGGGGAGACGCTGAAGTACAGCCGGCCGGCGTCGCAGCCCTCGGCGGGGAAACGCCCCGTCTTGAGGTACATGCGGCTCGCCTCGAGGTACGGCGTCGAGTTCAGGATGGGCCACCCTTCGGCCTTCATCGCGATCAGGGTGTCGTACGCCGTGTCGATGCGCTTGAGCACGGTGTCGGCGTCGTCCGCGGTGTTCAGGCCCATCTCCGGACGGTAGCGGATGAAGCGCGCTTCCCAGTTGCGGACGCCGGCCTTGGCGTCCGGCAGCAGCTCGACCGGGAGGAAGCTGATGTAGAAGCCCAGGTCCCGCGCGAACTTCACGAGGTCGGGGAGCTCCTCGAGGTTCAGGTTGGACACCACGCAGTTGATGGTGGGCATGCCGTTGGTGCCGTCGAGGAGCTTCGACACCGTGGTCATCGACTTCACTGCCTGGTTCCAGCTCCCGTCCATCTCGCAGATGTAGTCGAAGCGCGCCGGGTACAACGAGTCGAGCGAGATCGAGAAGTTGCGCACGCCGTTGTCGACGGTCTTCTTGAGCCGGTCGTAGGTGACGCCGACACCGTTGGTGAGGACGCGGACGTTGAGGCCGGCGTCGACGAACTCCTTCGCGGCGTCCTCGAGGTAGTCGCAGGCGTACGGCTCGCCGCCGCCGATGGAGAGCTGCACCACCCCGAGGCGGCCCATGCGCTGGGCCATCTCGCGGATCTGCGGGATCTCGAGCTCTTCCTTGCGGTTTCCGTAGCGCCAGATGCCGCACATCTTGCAGGTGAGGTTGCACCGGTGGGTGATGCCGAAGTGGGCGTACACCGGCACGCGGCGCGTGACGAACGCTTCGGCGATGCGGGCGTATCCTGGGACCTTGAGCTTCATGCGAGACCTCGGCGGAGCGCGCCCGGGGGAGAGTCGGGGGAGCGGGGTGCCTTCGTCCACTCGAAGAGGGTCGGGGCATTGAGATTGTAGAGGTAGTTGTACTCCGTGTGGGCCGTAGACGTACAGGCCCGGCACGGGTTGTCGCGGAGCTGCGCGAACGCAGCGGCGAATCCGAGGTCCTTGCTGCTCCGGCCGTGGCCGGGCTCGGCGAGGAGCCCGCATGGCGTGACGGTGCCGTCGGGTTGCACGGCACAGTAGAGCTGACCGGCCATGCAGTGCACGTCCTCGTGCGGCATCTGCGACGTGCTCGCGGCGTACCCGGGCCACGTGAGGAGGTAGCGGAGCGCCTTCTCGCTGGTGCCCACGCGGCGGCCGGTGAGGCGCGCTTCGAGCAGCCCGCGGAGCGCCTTCTTCACGGCGGTGTCCGGCGCGCGAAGGGCGTCCGCGCGGGCGCGCGACAGGTAGGGGTGCTGCTGGAGGAGCTGGAAGTTGGCGACGAAGCGATAGCGATCCGCGAGGTCGAGGACGGCGTCGAGCTCGCCGATGTTCTCGCGGGTGATCGTCGTGAGCGTGTGGATGTCCACCCCGCGGCGCGACGCCTCCGCGATGGCGGCGATCGCCTGCCGCCAGGAGCCCGCCTCGCGGTTCGCGTCGTGCGCGGCCTCCCCGCCGTCGAGCGCCACGAGCACCCGGCCCGCCCGGGCGAGCTCGTCGGCGCGCTCGGGGTAGCGGTACCCGTTCGTCTCCACGACGGTCCAGATGCCGTGGTCCGCGAGGCGGTTCACGAGCACGCCGAGGTCGCTCCGGACGAGGGGCTCCCCTCCCCCGATGCCCACGCGCACCGCGCCGGCGGCGGCCATGGCGTCGATGAGGGCGACCATGTCGGCGGTGTTGAGCTCGGGGCGGGCCCGCAGCGGGATGGAGCACGTGGCGCAGAGCGCGTTGCAGCGCCCCGTGACGTACAACATCACGGACAGCGGCATCCGGTGCCCGGTGAGCCGGTAACGGGCGGCGCCGACCCCGCTCTTGAGGAGGGCGGCTGCCTTTGTCACCGGGCCAGCTCGAGAACGGCGGAGCGCACGGCTTCAACCATGTGCGCCAGATCGCGCGCGTCCAGGTTCGGGTGCACCGGGATGTGGAGCTGCTCCCGCTTCACCTGCGCCGCGTTCGGGCAGGGGCGGCGGAATTCGGGGAAGAGCTCGTGGTCGGAGCAGTCGTTCATGTAGCCGGTGGTGGTGTCCACCCCGCGCTTCAGCAGGGCCTTCATGAGCTTGTCGCGCTTCGGGTGGTGCACGACGAAGCTCATGTAGATCGGCTCCGCCCCCTTCGGGTACGAGGGCACGTCGAGGCCGGCGACGTTGGCGAGGTGCTCGTCGAGGTAGCGGCCGTTCTTGACGCGGGCCCCGTTGAGGGCCTCGATGCGGGCAATCTGCTTCATGCCCACCGCCGCCTGCACCGCGCGAGGGCGGCTGCTCCGGAAGCTCTTCGGGACTTCCTTGTACAGCACCTCGGCTTCGCCGAAACGATCGTGGATGGGGTCCTTCCCGAGCAGGTTCCCGATGCGGATCGCCTGGTGGAGCGTGAAGGGGTACACGAGCGGGTTGGTGGCCACCATCATCGCCACGCCGGTGACGGCCTCCTTGGCGGCCTTCTTGAAGTCGGCGGGGGTCGACGAGTCGATCTGCCCGCGGCAGTACGCGGCGACGGCGTCGTCGTTCGTGGTGATCATCGCGCCCGAGAGCGTGGTGATGTTCTTCGTGAGGCCGAACGTGTAGTACGCGGCGTCGCCGAGGTTGCCGACGCGCACGCCCTTATAGCGGGCGCCCGTGGACTGGGCGCAGTCCTCGATGACCTTGACGCCGTGCTTCTTGGCGATTGCGTTGATGGCGTCCATGTCGCAGGGGGTGCCGTAGAGGTGGGTGGGCACCACCGCCTTCGTCTTGGGCGTGATCGCCGCCTCGAACGCCGCGGGGTCGAGCACGTGGCTCGTGAGCCCGATGTCCGCGAACACGGGCCGCACGCCGGCGGTGACCGCCATCGACGGAATCGCGAAGTAGGTGAGCCCGGGGATCACGACTTCGTCGCCGGGGCCGATGCCCATCGCCTGCAGGAGCAGGTAGAAGGCGTAGCGCGCGCTGGGCGTCATGATCGCGTGCTTCGCGCCGATGTAGCTGGCGAAGTCGCGTTCGAACCTGCGGATCTCGGGCTCGTCTTCGGGCTGCAGCGCGATGTACCGCGCCGAGATGAACGCCTCGGCGGGCGAGAAGCTGGGGCTGAAGCGGGGGATTCGTCCGAGGTACATGGCTTCTTCGGGGTGGCGGGTAGGCGGCCGGTCTATGGGACGCGACCTCAAGTTTCAAGCTACAGTGCCTCGCCGCGCCTGTCGCGTATGCGGGCGCACACCCAGGAGAGACCGATGTGGGCGTTGGCGCTGATCGGGATCGGGTGCACCGAGTCCCCCGCCAAGCCCGGCGCCGCGGCGGCGGGGCCCTCGGCCATCGTACTCGTGGTGGACGGCCTCCGGACCGATGAATTCTGCGGCACCACCCCGTCGGACCTCACCGGCGTGCCGGGCGACGCCATGGCCCCCGAAGTGTGGAGCCGCGTCGCGCCGGCGGCCCGGTTCAGTCGCGACGCGGTGAACACCGGCGTCACCATCACCGCGCCCGCCCACGCCATGTTCGTGACCGGCCGCAACGAGCCGTACGCCAACTTCCCCATCGAGCCCGACCTCGGCCCGGGGCTCTACCGCCCCCTCGTGCCGACGATCTTCGAGGAGGCGCGCGCCGCGCTCGGCGTGGGCGAGGACGACGTGCGCCTGATCGCCAACACCGGCCTCATCGAGGGCGTGCGGGTGAGCGCGGTGCCGGCCGGCGGGGCGTCGAGCGGTGCCGCGTGGACCATGGTGCGCGCCCCCGACGGCACCGAGGGCCGGCAGGCCGACGACGACGGCGTGTTCGACGAGCTGATGCGCGCGATCGAGGCTGACGCGCCGCGCCTCGTGGTCGTGAACCTCCACGACGTCGACCGCGCCGGGCACTACTCGGACGACCCCGTCTACCCGATGCGCATCACGACGGTGGACAGCGAGCTCGCCGC
Source organism: Myxococcota bacterium (assembly GCA_964202365.1). GTDB lineage: Bacteria > Myxococcota_A > UBA796 > UBA796 > SXON01 > CAJBVW01. Next base: position 8,788 of record CAXNIN010000086.1, read on the forward strand.
CTTCTGGGACTGGGTGAACGCCGAGCACCCCGACTACGCGGCCGAGCTGATGCTCGTGATCACCGCCGACCACGGCCGCCACCGCGACGACGTGGCCGACGGCTGGCGCAGCCACGGCGACGCGTGCGACGGCTGCCGGGAAGTGCCGCTCTTCGTTCTCGGTCCCGGCGTGGAGCCCGGGGAGTTCGCGGCCGCCCCCCTCTCGGTCGACCTCGCCCCCACGCTCGCCGCGCACCTCGGCTTCGCGCTGCCGTGGGCCGAGGGTCTCCCCTATGAGGGGTTCGCCACGGATGTCGGCGTTCGGAGCGGGACGTTCTCCGTCGCCCGGAGCGGCGACACCACCGCCGCGCAGGTGTGGCGCGACGACCCCGGCGCGCGGAGCGAGGTGGTGATCGACGGCGAAAGCGTCTCGACCCCCGGGGTGCTCGCGGCGGAGGCGCCCGTCGTGTTCGAAGCCTCCTTCGGGCGGTTCGCCTGTTGGCGCGAGCTCACCGACGGCGGGGTGGACCGCCCGTGGGTGGCGCGGTGCCTCGCGGACACCGGCGACGGGTGGGCCGAGATGCCGTTCGCCGTGGGCCGGGTGAGCCCCTTCTGGGCGGTGTCCCTTGCCGAACGCGACGGCGAACTGTGGGCGTCCTGGGCGGAGAACGTGAACGCCGCCGTGGAGCACCAGGAGGGCACGGTCGGCCTCGCGGTGGCGCGGTGGACCGCCGAGGGCGGCTGGACCGAGCCCACGCTCACCGACGCCTGGTTCCCGACGGACCCCGCCCTCGCCGCGACGCCCGGCGGCCTCGCGGTCGCCCACGGCACCAACCTCGACGACCCCGACGGCCGCTACACGCGCCGGGCGCGCGTCACCCGGTTCACGCTGGCCGCCGACGGCGCGCCGACCGCCGCCGGGTTCACGGACTTCGCGCGCGACGACGCCCGCGTCGAGCTCCCCGCCCTCGCCGCCGACGGCGACGCCCTCCACCTCGTGATGCTCGTGATCACCGACGCCGGCGCCCACCTCGAGACCGCCACCAGCGCCGACGGCGGCGTCACCTGGACAGAAGCGGCGCCGCTCGTCGGCTCCGAGGCCGTGTCCACCCACCTCCGGCCCGCCTGGGACGGCGCCGACGTGGTGTGGGGCGCCACCGACGCCGGCGCCGCCGTGCTCTGCCGCGCGGCCCCCGGCGACGCCGAGCCCGCCTGCGTCGACATCGGCTCGCCCCGGCTCCAGTCGTTCAGCGTCGCGGGCGGCGCCGGCACGGTCGTCCGCGACGCCGGCGAGGCCGCCTGGGAGTCCGCCCCCGTGGAATGGTGACGCCCCCGGTGCTACACGTCCGCATGACGCGCGCCCTCCCCCTCCTCGCGCTCGCCACGCTCACCGGCTGCAACGGGTGCGCCTCCGAGGCCGACGCCGGGCCCCCCATCGCGATTGTCCTCGTGCTCGACGGCGTTCGAACCGACGAGTTCGCCGGCGCGGCCACGTCCGACCTCACCGGCGTCACCGGCGAGGCCTACGCCGAGGAGACCATGCGGGACGTGGTGCCGGACGCCACCCGCGTTCTGGGCGCGCTCAACCCCGGCGTCACCATCACCGCGCCCGCGCACGCCGCGCTCCTCACCGGCCGCGAGGAGCCCTACGCCAACTTCCCGCTCGACCCCGCGATCGGCCCCGGGCTCTACCGCCCCGAGCACCCCACGATCTTCGAGGAGCTCCGCGCCCAGCTGGGCCTCTCGGAGGACGAGGTGGTGCTGCTCGCCAACACCGAGCTGCTGATGGGCGACACCGAGAGCCTCGCCCCCGGGTACGGCGGCGGCGGCCGCTACGACCTCGTCGTCGACACCGAGAAGGACGCCCCGATCAACGACGACGCGCCCGTCGTCGACGCCCTCGTCGAGCTGCTCGACGCCGGCCCGCGCCTCGTGGTGGTGAACCTCCACGACGCCGACCGCGCCGGCCACTACGGCGAGGCCGACGCCTACGTCGACGACGTCGCCAAGCTCGACGGGCTCGTGGCCGACTTCTGGCGCACGGTGAAGACCGACCACCCCGGGCTGGTGGACCGCCTCCTCCTCGTCGTCACCACCGACCACGGGCGCCACCGCCACGACGAGAACGACGGGTGGCACAGCCACGGCGACGCCTGCACCGGCTGCCGCGAGCTGCCGCTCCTGCTGCTCGGCGCCGCGGAGGCCGGCGTGGAGCGCACCGACATCGTCACCACGCTCGACCTCGCCCCCACGCTCGCCGCCCACCTCGGCGTGACGCTCCCCTGGGCGGAAGGCCTGCCCTACCTCGACGCACTCCCGGCGTTCGACGCGCAGGATATCGCGATTCGCACCGGCGACGTGCACGTGAGCGCCGCCGGGGGGCGCACCGCGCACCAGGCGTGGGGGGACGACAGGGAGGCGCGGAGCGACGTTCGCGTGGACGGCGCCGTGGTGTCGACGCCGGGCATCTTCGCCGCTGAGGACCCCACCCTCTTCACCGGTGACATCGGGACGCACGTCTGTTTTCGCGAGATCGACCTCGCGGCCGACGCCGACGAGCTCCCGTGGCGCCCCCGCTGCCTCGCCGAGGCGGACGGCGGCTGGGCCGAGATGGGCCTGCCGGACGAGGCCGTGAGCCCCTACTGGCGGCTCGCGCTCACCGAGCGCGACGGGCAACTGTGGGCGGCGTGGCCCAACAATCCGAACGGCGGCACCGACGCCGGCGACGAGACCGGCGTGGGCCTCGCGGTGGCCGCGTGGGACCCCGCCGCCGGATGGGGCGAGGCCCTCCGTTTCCGGGCCATCTTCCCCACGGACACGGCGATCGTCGCAACCGCGCGCGGCATCGTGGCCGCGGTCGGCACGAGCCTCGGCGACCCCAGCTACCGCTACACGCGCCGCGTCCGCATCTTCCCGGTGAACCTCGCCGGCGACCCCGCGCCCGACGAGGAAGTGGACCTCACCTTCCGCCAAATCCTCGGCGAAGGCGGGCGACTCGAGCGCCCCGCGCTCCGCGCCGAAGGCGACGCGGTGTGGCTGGCCGCGCTCGGGCACCGGCCCGAAGGCGACGGCGCCGTCGCGCTCGTCGGGTGGGCGTCCAGCGAAGACGGAGGGCTCACCTGGGGCGCTCCCGAGGCCGCGCCCGACGCCGGCCCGCCCTTCCCGCACCTCGGCCCGGCCTGGGACGGCGCGCACCTCGTGTGGGCCGTGGCGCCCGACACGCGGGAAGGCGAAGCCCGCCTCTGCCGCGCCCTCCCCGGCGACGCCGAGGCCGCCTGCGTCGGCGTCGGGAGCCCGCGCATCGACTCGTTCACGGTCGAGGCGGGCGTCGCCACCGTCTCCCGCGACGCCGGGGTGGGCGCCTGGGAGCGCGCGATGGTCGAGTGGTGACCGACTTCACAGTGAAGAACGGCCCCGGAGACGCTAAAACGGGCCCATGGCCGTCCTCGAAATCCTGACCGTCCCGAACCCCGTGCTCACGCGCAAGTGCCGCCTCGTCGGCCCGGCCGAGTTCAGCGACGACCTCCGCACGTTCATCTCCGACCTCGCCGAGACGATGTACGCGGCCCCCGGAGTCGGCCTCGCCGCGCCCCAAGTGGGCGATCTCCGCCGCATCATCGTCGCCGACCCGGGCAACGCCAAGCGCGAGGAAGACGACGCCGGCCGGCCCCGCCGCCCCCGCTTCGTCGCCATGGTCAACCCCGTCATCCTCGAAGCCGGCAAGGAGCGCATCGTCTGGGAAGAAGGCTGCCTCTCCGTCCCCGAGTTCAACGAGGACGTGCAGCGCCCCCGCCGCGTGCTCGTGAAGTGGCAGGACGAACACGGCGCGCCGCACCAGCAGTGGTTCGAAGGCTACGACGCCGTCGTGATCCAACACGAGATGGACCACCTCGAAGGCACGGTCATCCTCGACAAGGTGTCCGGCATGAAGAAGTCCCGGTACCTCAAGCGGGCGCAGAAGGCGCGCACGCGCGACGAGGCCTTCGCGGATTGATCCTGGGTCTTGGGGCGGGGCGCCGCCCCGCAACGCCCCGCCGGGGGCCAGCCCCCGGACCCCCCGGAGGCCCCGGACCCCCCAGCCGACGGGCTACGTGGACCCTCCCATGAAGCTCGCATTCTTCGGCACCCCGGCGTTCGCGGTCCCTACCCTCCAGCGGCTCCTCGACAGCGAGCACGAAGTGGCGCTCGTCGTGGCGCAGCCCGACAAGCCCGCGGGGCGCGGCCAGGCCGTGCACTCCCCGCCCACCATCGACCTCGCGCGGAGCCGCGGCGTGCCCACGCTCCAGCCCGTGAAGGTGAAGACCGGCGAGCTCCCGGAGACGTTGGAGCGGCTCCAGCTCGACATCGCCGTGGTGGTCGCGTACGGCCGCATCCTGACGCCGCGCCTGTTGACCGCCCCGCGATTGGGCTGCATCAACGTGCACGCTTCGCTGTTGCCGCGGTGGCGGGGCGCGGCACCCATCCAGTGGTCGATTGTCGCGGGGGACGCCGTGACGGGCGTGACCACGATGCAGATGGCCGAGGGCCTCGACACCGGCGACAGGCTCCTCGTGGAGGAG
>CAXNIN010000087.1:0-13287 GCA_964202365.1 Myxococcota bacterium
GTGATCGTGTTCGTCGCTCATGTGGCTCTCCCGGGGTCGCCTTTGCTATCCGTTGCGGGCTTCGAAGTCACGCATGAAAGCGGTGAGCGCGTGGACGTTGGAGAGTTCCAGGGCGTTGTAGAGGCTCGCCCGAATTCCGCCCACGGAACGGTGACCTTTGAGTCCGTCGAGCCCGGCGGCCTTGGCCTCCTTCACGAAGGTCTCCTCCAGCGCCTCGCTGGGGAGGCGCCACGTGACGTTCATGACGGACCGGGACTCCGAGGAAGCGTGCGGGCGCCAGAACGCGCTCCGGTCGAGCTCGGCGTACAACGCGCCGGACTTCGCGCGGTTGCGGTCGATGGCGCCCTGGAGGCCGCCGCTCGACTCCATCCACGCCAACACGCGCTCGAGCACGTAGATGCCGAAGGCGTTCGGGGTGTTGTAGAGCGAGCCGTCCTTGTGGTGCACCTTGTAGTCGAGCATGGCCGGCAGGCCCTCCGGCACGCGGGACAGCGCCCACGGCGAGAGAATGACGACGGTGAGACCGCTCGGGCCGAGGTTCTTCTGCGCGCCCGCGTAGATGAGGTCGTGCGCGGCCACGTCGAGCGGCACGCCGGCGATGTCGGACGAGGCATCGAGGATGCGGGGCTTTCCGCCGCTGTCCGGGAGGTGATGGAACTCCGTGCCGTAGATCGTGTTGTTCGTCGTGTAGTGGAGGTACACGGCGTTGTCGCGCACGGCATAGTCGCCGTTCTGCGGCACGCGCTTGAAGTTGTTCGGCGCGTCGTCCCAGATGCCCTTCGCGTCGCCCACGCGCTTCGCTTCCTTGAGCGCCTTCTGCGCCCAGGTGCCGGTCACGAGGTAGTCGGCCGCTTCGCCGGGGCGAAGGAGGTTCAAGGCGGTCATGTAGAACTGGAGCGAGGCGCCGCCCTGCAGGAAGAGCACGTGGTACTCGTCCGGCACGGACAGGACGCGCTTCACGCGGGCGACGGCGCTGTCGACCACGGCCTGGAACGTCTTGCTCCGGTGCGAGATCTCGAGGAGGCCGAGGCCGGAGCCGTTGAGGTTCGGGAGGGCCTCCCGCACTTCTTCGACGACGGAGAGGGGGAGCACGGCGGGGCCGGCGCCGAAGTTGTGGATGCGACCGTAGCTCATGCGTTCACCGGGACCTGGGAGACGGAGAAGATGTCGGAATCGGACTCGAGCCGGCTGAGGGCGTCCGCGGCGAGCGCGCCGACGGTGCCGATGCGCGCGCAGGCCGCCTGCCCGCCGGAAAACACGATGTTCTGCATGTCCTCGACGTTCACCCCGGCCTCCCGGAGCACGCCGAGCACCTTCGCGAGCACGCCCACGCGGTCCGCGTGGCGCACCACGAGAAGGTGGGTGGCGGGCGTGTGCGTCGCGAGGTTGACCACGTTCGGGATGGCCGCGCCGCCGCGGTAGGCCGAGACAATGCGCACGACTTCCTCACCCACGGCCTCTTCCGCCTCGTCCGTGCTCGCGCCAATGTGGTGCGTGCCGTACACGTTGGGAGAGTCGACGATGGGGTCGGCGAAGGGGCCGGACGCGCCGGCGGGCTCGTTCGCGAAGACGTCGAGGCCCGCGGAGATGCCCTTGGCGCCGATCGCGCGGGCGAGGGCGTCCTGGTCGACCACCTCGGCGCGCGACGTGTTGATGAAGTAGGACCCCGGCTTCATCGCCGAAAAAACGCTCTCGCCGACGCGGCCGCGCGTCTCCTTCGCGAGCGCGAGGTGCACGGTGACGGCGTGGGCGTTGGCCACCGCCGCCTCCATCGTGGCGGCGCGCTCCACGCCGAGCTGCTCGGCCTCGGCGTCCGTGAGCGAGCGAGACCAGGCGACCACGTGCATCCCGAAGGCCTTCGCGCGCACGATGACCTCCCGGCCGATCTGGCCGGTGCCGAGCACCGCGAGGGTGCGGCCGCGGAGCCCGCGCGCGACGCCGAAGGTCTTCTTGTCCCAGCGGCCGGCGCGCAACGCGGCGACGTTGTCGGCGATGCGGCGGTCGAGGTTCACGAGGTGGCCGATGGTCAGCTCGGCCACGGCGACCGCGTTTTTTCCCGGGCAGTTGGCCACGTACACGCCCTTGGCGGAAGCGGCGGCGAGGTCGATGGTGTTCACGCCCGCGCCGGCGCGGATGACCAGCGCGAGGTTGCGGCCTGCGTGGATGTCGGCGGCGGTCACCTTCGTGCTCCGAACGACCAGGACATCCGGGTCGATCTCGGCGATTTTCGAGGTCAACGCCGCGTCCTTCGCGGATGTGTCGACGGTGACCTGGGCGCCGGCGTCCTGCAGACGGCCGGGCACGAACGGGGCAAGCTTGTCGGCGACCAGAATCCGCACCGCGACCTCCGGGGTTCCCCAAAGCGGGGCGGCCAGTCTAAGCTACCTGTCAGCTGCTGTCGCGGCGCCCCAGCCGGGCGCGGCCGTTCGGCGGCCCGGAGGCTCGGATGGCGCGGCTTCTGGCGGTGGACGACGAGCCGCTCGTGCGTCGCGCCGTGGGCCGCGCGATGGGGCGCCTGGGCCACGTGGTGGCCGAGGCCGGCGACGTAGCCACCGCGCTTCGAATGGCTCAAGAGCACGCGTACGACGTTGCGTTCGTCGACTACGACGTGCCGGGTGGTCCCGACGGCCTCGCGGTGCTCGGCAAGCTCCGGGAGCTCTCTCCGCGATGCGTGCGCATCCTGATGACGGGACGCACGGACTTCCCTGCCGTCATCCAAGCGATCACCCAGGGCGAGGTGCTCCGCGTCCTCCCGAAGCCGTTCAACGCGGAGCAGCTCCAGGACGTGCTCCGCGACGGTGTGGCCGCCGCCCGCCGCCCGCCGCATGGCCGGCATCGCAGACGACGAACGCGACGTGAATGGCGACGTTCGGCTCTTCCAGGAGCTCGTGGACGGCGCGCACGTGGCGCTCGCGGTCCAGCCGACCGTCGCGAGCTCGGACCCCGCGCGGACCCTCGAGATGGAATGCCTCCTCCGTAGCGACCACCCCGTCCTCACCTCGCCCGCCTCCATCCTGCGCGCCGTCGAACGTTCGGGGCGCATCTTCGAGCTGGGCGGACTGGTCAACCAGCTCGCGGCGCGCTGGGCCGCGTCGCTGCCCGCCGACATTCTCGTGTTCGTAAACGTCCACCCCGTTCAGCTCGCCGATCCCGAGGTCGTCGCGCGCCTCGCCCCGCTCGTGCCGTTCGCGGAGCGCGTCGTGCTCGAGATCACCGAGCGCGCGAGCCTCCGCGACATTTCGCGTTGGGAGTAGACAATCGCCCGCCTCGAGGCGCTCGGGTTCCGCTTCGCCCTCGACGATCTCGGCAGCGGCTATGGCGGGCTCGCGCTCCTCGCCGGGGTCGTAGCGAGTCGCGTCCGTCCGTTTCCGGTTAGTCAGGCCGCCCGAATGACCCCCGCGCGTGCCGGCGTCGCCTCCTGGACCCCCGAGGGGCCCGGCCCCGTCGTGGCAATCGGAAACTTCGACGGTGTCCACGCCGGACACCGGGCGGTCCTCGCCCGCCTCTTCGCGCTCGCCGCGGACCTGGGCGCGCCCTCGTGCGTGCTCACGTTCGAGCCCGCACCCACCGCCGTCCTCGCGCCGGAGCGCCACCAGCCGCGCATCCTCCTCGTCGCCGACCGCGTGCGTCTCCTCGAAGAAGCCGGCGTTGATCGCATCATCGTTCAGCCGTTCACGCGCGAGTTCGCCGGGCGGAGCGCCCGGTGGTTCGCCGAGGAGCTCCTCGGAAACACGCTCCGCGCCCGCGGTCTCGTGGTCGGGTACGACTTCCGCTTCGGGCAGGGCCGCCAGGGAGACGTCGCAACGCTCCGCGCGCTCCTGCCCGGCGTGCCGGTGGTCGAGGTCGGAGCGTTCTCGCTCGACGATGCCCCGGTCTCGAGCTCGCGGATCCGCCGGCTCGTCGCCGCGGGGGAGGTCGAAGCGGCCGCCGGCCTGCTCGGAAGGCCACATCGGCTCCAGGGCACGGTCGTCCACGGCGACCACCGCGGGCGCGCCATCGGATTTCCGACCGCGAACGTCCAGAACGAGGTAGAGCTCGTGCCCGCGTTCGGCGTGTACGCGGTGCGCGCTCGGGTCGACGGCGGGCCGGCGCTCCCCGCGGTCGCCAACATCGGGGTCCGCCCCACCTTCGACGCCACCGAGCTGCGCGTCGAGGTCCATCTGCTCGACTTCCAGGGGGATGTTTACGGGCGGCGCGTCGCGGTCGATCTCGTGGCGCGTATCCGCGGCGAAGCCCGCTTCTCGGGCATCGACGCGCTCCAGGCCCAGATTCGCGTGGATGCCGCACGCGCCCGCGAGCTCCTCGGATGATCACCGGTCGCACGCGCGTCTTCGGGCTCGTGGGGCACCCGGTGCGCCACAGCCTCTCCCCGGCGATGCACAACGAACTGTTCCGCCGCCGCGGAATCGACGCGATCTACGTTGCGTTCGACGTGCCTCCCGCGCGCGCGGGGTCGGTCGGCGCCGCGATCCGCACGCTCAACCTCGCCGGCGTGAACCTCACCGTTCCCTTCAAGGAGCGCGTCCTCCCGGACCTCGACGACCTCTCGGCGAGCGCCCGCCTCGCCGGGGCGGTGAACGTCGTGCTCCGCGAGGGGGATGCCCTCGTCGGCCACAATACCGACGGGGAAGGCTACGTTCGTGCGCTTCACGACGAGCTCGGCGTCGCCCCTCGGGGGTCGCGCGCCGTGGTGCTCGGGGCCGGCGGCACCGGCCGGGCCGTCGCCGCCGCGCTCGCCGAACACGGTGCCACGGACGTCACGTTGCTGAACCGTACGGTCGGCCGCGCTGAGGCCGCCGCTGCCGCGCTCTCCGTCGCGTTTCCCGGCACTCGTTTCGCCGCCGCGCCGCTGCTCCCCGGCTCGTTTGCCGGACTCGCGCCATCGGCCGACCTCGTCGTCAACTGCACCTCGGGCGAGGCCGTGTCCGCCGTCGCGGCGCTCGACGTGACCGGCCTCCGACGCGGCTCTGTCTGGACAGACGCCAACTATTGGATGGCCGACCCCCCGCAGCTCACGGCGTGCGCGGGGCGCGGCGTGCGCATCCAGCGCGGGATCGGGATGCTCATCCACCAGGGCGCGCTCTCGTTCGGGCTGTTCACCGGGGTCACCGTCGACACGGACACCATCCGCGGTGTGCTCGACATCGGTGGTTGGTAGAGATCTTCTTCGGGGGGCAGGGGGGTCTCCGACCCCCCCGCTACGCCCCCCCTCGGGCGGTGCGTCGTGTCCCGTCGGCGAGCCCTGGCGCGCGCGCGTCCGCGGAGGCTGGTAGACTCGCGCCTCCATGCTGGTCCCGCCCCTCTCGATCCTCCTGCTGACCGTCTTCGCGGCCGCGGCGTTCGTCGTGATGCGCGCGGTGTTTCCGGACCAGGATCGCAAAGAGCTCGAGCGGCGACTCGGCGGTGAACGCGGCGTCGATTCCACCGATCAGGCTGTCCTCGTCGACGCCTTCCGCCCGCTCTACTCGCTCTTCCTGCCGCTCACGCGCGGCATGGGGCTGCTCCCCTACCGGCAGCGCATCGAGAAGGCCTTCGTGAGCGCCGGCATGACCGGGCGCCTCACCACCGACGAGTTCCTCGCCTACAAGATCGCGATGGGAATCCTCTACTGGTTCCTTTTCGTCGGCCTCCTCGGGTACCTCATCCTGGGGTCGTCGCCCTCGTTCCTCATCCACGTCGGCGTCTTCGTCTTCGGAACGTTCTTCCCCGATCTCTGGCTACGCGGCCAGGTCACGGAGCGACAGAACGCCATCCGCCGCAGCCTCCCCTACGTGATGGACCTCCTGACGCTCTCGGTCGAAGCCGGCCTCGACTTCATCGCGGGCGTCCACAAGGTGTGCGAGAAGGCGCGTTCGGGCCCGCTCGTCGACGAGCTCGCGTTCATGCTCCGCGAGATCCAGGTGGGCGCGAGCCGGCAGACCGCGCTCCGCAACCTCGCGCGCCGCACCGAGATGCAGGAGCTGCGCAGCTTCACGGCGCTCCTCATCCAGGCGGACATCCTCGGTGCCTCCATCGGCCCGGTGCTCCGCGCCCAGTCGGATCTCATCCGCACGCAGCGCTTCCAGGCCGCGGAGCGCGCGGGCGCCTACGCCGCCACGAAGATCCTCTTCCCGCTCATCCTGTTCATCATGCCCGCGGTGTTCATCGTCATCTTCGGCCCGATCGTCCTGAACTTCGTGTTCGGTTCGGGCGTGCTCGTCGGCGGGAGCGCGCCGCCGCCCGGGGGCCTCGGTGGATGAAGCGCGGGTGCACAACGTCACGCGCGGCACGGTCCTGGCCGAGCGCGCCGAGCTGGCGACGGGCCTCGTCGACCGCCTCGTCGGGCTCCTCGGGCGCGCCGAGCTCCCGGCGGGCCGCGGCCTCTGGCTCGAGCCCTGCAACTCCGTCCACATGTGGTTCATGCGCTTTCCGATCGACGTGGTGTTCGCCTCCGCGGAGGGCCAGGTTGTGGCCGTCGTCCCCGATCTCCGCCCGTGGGCGATGACGCTCCCGCGCAGCGCGGCGCGCGTCGCGCTCGAGCTTCCCGCGGGCACCCTCGCGAAGACGGGCACCCTGCCCGGCGACCGGATCACGCGGGAGCCCGTATGCGGGTAACCGTGGTGCGCGGCCCGTCTCCAGCGGGTCCGTTCGAGCTGCGCGAGGGCGAGAACAGCGCGGGACGCGCGCCGGAGTGCGAGCTCTTCCTCCCGAGCAAGCGCGTCTCGCGGCGCCACGCGGTGTTCGTCGTGACCGCGGGCCGCGTCGAGGTCCGGGACCTCGGCTCCCACAACGGCATCCTCGCGGGCGACGGCCGACGCGTCGCGACGCTCCCGCTCGCGCCGGGCGAACGCGTGCAGGTCGGCGACTACCTGCTCGCGCTCGACGGGCCCCCGGGCACCGCCGCGCTCGACGACAGCGACGACGACGCCGATCTCGACCTCGAAGAGGACGACATCCTCCTCGACGACGACACGGCGGAGGAGCCCGAGCGCGGGCGGATTCCGCCGCCGCCGCCGTCGCTGCCCTTCGCGGCGCGTCCGGGCCTCGGCTTCGGGCCCGCTACACCCGCCGCGCCGCCGACCAGGCCCGCGCCTGCGGCCGCACCGAAGGTCGCCCCGGCCGTCAAGCCGGCGCCGAAGCCGGTCGCAGCGGCGCCCACGCCGGTCGCGGCGGCGCCGAAGCCGGTCGCACCCGCGCCGAAACCGATCGCGGCGGCGCCGAAGCCGGTCGCACCCGCGCCGAAGCCGGTCGCACCCGCGTCGAAGCCGGTCGCACCCGCGCCGAAGCCGGTCGCGGCGGCGCCGAAGCCGGTCGCACCCGTGCCCCCGCCGCCACTCCTCCCGTTCACGCCGGGCGGCGGGTTCGGTGCGCCGCCGCAGCCGCGCGCGGTCCCCGACCCCTCGCGTTCCCTCTTCCTGGAGCCCGGGGACCCCGCTTACCCCAACGTGGACGACGACGACGGGCTCGCGCTCGACGAGAGCCCGCCGCCCGCGTGGACCCCCGCCGACAACGCGAGCGCCGAACCCACCGCCAGCGTCCCTGCGCGTGAGCCGGAGCCCACGGTCTCGGTCCCCTCGCTCCCGCGCGCGGGTCTCGCCGCCACGGGCGCAGCGCCGGCCCCGCCGCCCCCGTTCGTAGCGGCGCCTCTCCCGCCTCCCCCCGCGCCCCGGCCCCCTTCGCCCGCCGGCGCGCTCCCGTTCGGGCCGCCGGCCGGCGGGTTCGCCGCCGCCGCGCGCCCGGAGCCGGCGCGCCCATCCGGCGTCCCGGATGCGCCGCCGCCGCCCCCGACCCTCCGTACCGCGGCGCGCCCGGCCGAAGAGCCCTCCGCCGCGCCGCCGCCGCCCCGCCCGCGTGCACCGCTCCCGCAGGACGGCACGGCGGCGCGCGGCGCGGGCATCCCGTGGCTGCTGCAGGCCACGCTGCTCGCGTTGGCGGTCGTGGGTCTCGTGTTGTGCGCGCCGTTCGGCGGTATCTTCTCGCTCATCCAGTCCCGTAGCGCCGGCCTCGAGGAGGTGAGCGTGCTCCGCGGGGTCGCGCTCGCCGAGTCGCTCGCAAATCGTAACGCACAGCCGCTCGCAGAGCAGCGTGGCCTCGCGCTCGACACAGCGTTCATGCTCGAACGCGACGGCGTGCGGGCGGCGCTCGTCGCCGACAAGACCGGCACGGTCATGGCGCCCGCGGAGAAGCTCCGCACGAGCGTCGCCGCGCTGCCGGCCTTCGCCGAGGCGTCCCAGACGGGCGAGGTGGTGCGCCTCCCGATTGAGGAAGGCCGGTACCAGATCGTCGCGCCGATGCGCGCGCAGGCCGGCGGCGTCGGACCTCGGCAAATCGTGGGCTACGCGCTCCTCGAGTACGATCCCGCCGCCGTCACCGAGAGCGTGGCCAACCCGCTCGTCGCTATCGTGGCCGGGCTCTTCGTCGCGGGCGCGGTCGCGGGGCTGCTCGTGGTGGGCGCGTGGTGGCTGGTCCTCCGCCCGCTCGCCGCGCTCCGGGAAGAGACCGAGCTCGCGCTCCTCGGCGACCAGCATGACGTCGTCTCGCCGGTTCGTATGCCGCAGCTCGAGCAGCTTGCTCACAGCATCAACCGCGCGGTGACGCGCGCGCGCTCGGCCGGAGCGCCGCGCCCCCGCTGAACCGCGCGCGGCGAGGTCCGCCTTCGGCCTCCGTCAGAGGCCAGCCCCACGGCTCCCGGCGCGGGGTTAGGGGCTCTTGCGGTCAGCCGTGCCGATGGGCGCCCGCGCCAAGGAGATCCCGCACATGGAACGAGGCCCCGCCCTCCTCTGCACCGAAGGGATGCTCGCCGGGCAGCGCTTCGTGATCACCGCGGAGGGCCTTCGCATCGGTCGAGAGGCCGGCAACGAAGTACACATCGACGACACCGGGGTGAGCCGGCAGCACGCGCGCGTGCTGCTGCACAACGGCGCGGTGTGGGTGCAGGACGCAGGTTCGCGCAACGGGATCTTCGTCAACGGCGAACGCGTGCCGGACCACAAGCAGATGAAGGTGGGCGACAAGCTCGCCGTCGGCGCGCACGCGTTCGAGGTCGTTCCGCCCGCCGCGGCGCCCGCAGCTCGGCCAGCGGCCCCCGCGCCAGCCCCCGCGCCTCCGTCCGCCTCGAAGCCGGCCCCCGCGGCGGCGCCGCGCTGGAAAGTCTGGCCGTTCGTCGTCGCCGTGCTGTTGGCGCTCGGTTTCATCGGCTGTATCGGCGCGTTCGGCGCCCTCCGCGGCGGCGACGGCGCGGCGACGGCGCCCGCGACGGGCCAGCCGACCTACTCCCTGACCACGCTCATCGAACCGGGGCAGGCCGCGCCCGCCGGGACGGCCGCCGCCCCGGGGGATGCCCCGGCGCCGACCGTTGCCCAGGCGCTCGCCGTCGTAGCCGGCGCCGACCCCACCGGCGCGCTGGCGGCCGTACCGGATGCGCCCCCCGGCACCACCGCGCGCCAGCTTCTCGAGACCGCGCAGACCAACTACGACGGCGGCCGGCTCGCGGACGCGCGCGTCCAGTACCAGCAGGCGCTCAAGCTCGACCCCGCGTGCGAGATCTGCACCGTGCGGATCGAACGCATCCAGACCGAGCTTGCCGCGAAGGTGCAGACGAGCTTCGACGCCGGGATGCGCGCCTACGATGCGAAGCAGTTCTCCCAGGCGATCTCCGCCTGGGAGACCGTGCTGATGCTCGTGCCGGACAAGGCCGATCCGATGCACCTCCGCGCGGCCGAATACCTCCAGAAGGCCCGCACGGAAGCTGGCGGGCGCTGACCCCCGAGAGGCCCGGTCACCGGCTCGGCCTCGTATTTGGTTAGACTCGACGGGCGGAGGTCGTACCGGTCCATGTTGGCGCGGCAGGTTGAGCTTGTGATTCGGCGAGAGGGGCACCCCGAGCGCCGCATGGTGCTCAGCGCGGGCGCCGTCGTCGTTGGTCGCGCGGACGACAACGACATCGTCCTCTCGGAGATCGGGGTGTCACGCCGCCACGCGCGCATCGCCGTCGAGGACGAGAGCGTCGTCGTCGAGGACATGGGCAGCGGCAACGGCACGTGGCACCAGGGCAAACGCGTCACGCGGCACGTCGTGGGCGACGGAGACGAGGTCGTAATCGACCCCTTTACTCTCGGCTTTCACGTCGGCGGCGGCGCGGACCACACCGCCGAGGTGACCGCGGGGCGAGACGCGACGGTGATCATGGGGGGCTTCCCGGACATCCAGGCCCGCCTCGAGCTCCTCTCGGCGCACCCGATGGCCCAGCGGAGCTACGCGGTGCCGGCCGGCGGGGCGCTCACGCTCGGGCGCTCGGAGAAGGCCGGCATCGTGCTCCCGGAGCCGGCCGCCTCGCGCCTCCACGCCGACATCGGCGAGACAGCGGGCAGCTACTGGATTCGCGACCGCGGGAGCTCCAACGGGACGTGGGTCAACGGCATCCGCATCCGGGAGAAGGTCCTCATCAACGGCGACCGCGTGCGCATCGGCACGGTCGAGTTCGGGTTCGTCGCCCCGCCGGTTCCTGTCGCCGAGGAGACCGGCGACCACACCGAGAACTTCGACGCCGTCATGTTCACTGCGGCGCTCCCCCCGTCCGAGCAGCTCACGTCGAATCTCGTCCACCCGCCGCCGCCCCTCGTGGCGACGCCGGCGCTCGCCCCGGACAGCGGCGACAAGACGCCCCCGCGCGCCTTCACCGGGCTCGCCGCCGCCAAGACCGTGGTGCCCCCGCCTCCGAGCTCGGCGCCCCCTGCTCCCCTCGCCGCCGCCCCGCGTGCGCCGCCGCCACCGCCGGCCTTGCCGTTCGCGCCCCGCGCCGCGGCGATGCCGCGTCCGGCGCCCGTCGTCCTCCCGCCGGCCGCGCCGCCCGCCGCCTCGACGGGTGCGCCCGCGGTCGAGATCGACTTCGACGTCGACAAGGTGAAGGCGAAGAAGGGCCCGCGCGGCCGCACCACCCGGCGCGGAACCGGCGGCTTCTTCTCCCGCCCCATCAACCAAATCTCGCTCGGCATCCTCGCCTTCGCGATGATCGCGGTGGGGGGTCGCATGGTGTGGGACCTGGGCAACGCCATCCTCGGCGCGTCCGGGACGCGGGCCGACGCGACCGCGACCGCAACGCCGGCCGCTCCGGCCACCGCGACGCCCTCGCTCCCAACGCCGACCCTCGCGGCTGCGACGGCGCCTCCGGCCGCATCGGCCTCCTCCGCGGCCCCCGCGCCGACCGGCACGGACGCACTTCCCGAGCCGGCGGTCGCCGCCCGTGCGCCTGCCACGCTCCCCCCCGCGGTCCCTGTCGCCCCCTCCGTGCGCGTCCCGCTCGACCCCGCACGCCGGGAAGAGGTCGCCGGCCTGATGGGCGAAGGCATGCGCCTCTTCACCGAGGGCAAACAGTTCGAGGCCGCCGCGCAGTTCTACAAGGTTCAGCAGCTCGACCCCGGAAACCCCGACGCCGAGCGCATGGGCTACGTCGCCTGCGAATTCATCGCGATGCAGCGCATGTACGAGGCGCTCCAGGCACGCTCGTCGTCCGAGGCGGAGCGCGCCGCGGCGAAGCAGGCGGCGCTCGCGGCCGTGGTCACGGCGCTCGCCGACAGCAGCCAGATCCCCGCCGCGCTGCAGCTCCTCGGCGCCGCGGCGTCGCTCCTCCCCGGCGACGTCGAGCTCGCCGATGCGGCCGCGCAGCTCGACGGGCGGAAGGCCGCCGTCGCCCGAGGCGCCGCGGTCCGGAAGGAGCAGAAGAAGCAGGCCTCCCTCGCCGAGATGGTGGCCGCTGGCCAACGCGAGATGGACCGCGGAAGCCTCGCCAAGGCCGTCGGCCAGTGGCAGGCCGTGCTCGACGCCGACCCGTCCCGCGCCTCCCCCCAGTACTACCAGGCCGAAGAGGGGATTCGCGCAGCGAAAGACAAGATGAAGGCGGACTCCAAGAAGCCGTACGCCGCCGGGCTCGCCGCGCTCAAGGAAGGCGACCTCGTGACCGCCCGGAACCAGCTCGCCCAGACCGTCCGCATCGACCCCTACAACGACGGCGCCGCCAGCCGCCTCTCGGACACCCGCAAGCGCCTCAAGGAGCAGGCCTCCGAGATCTACAAGGAGGCGCGGGTGCTCGAGGACATCAACCAGGTGGAGAAGGCGCTCGGGCTCTACCAGAAGGTGCTCACCTACGTTGACGACCCCGGCGACCCGCTCGCGGGCAAGGCCCAGGGCCGCATCAACGCGCTGCTGCAATGATCGTCGCGCTGCTGCTCGCGGCGTCGCTCTCGGGCTGCGCGCACCGGTCTCCCGCTTCCGTCGCCGCGCCCATCGCCGAGACGGGCGCTCGCACTCTCGAGCCCGCCGTGCGCGCCGCGCTCGAAGCCGGCGCCGCCGAGTCGGACGTTGGTGTACGCCGACGCGCCCTCGCGGCGCTCGTCGCGGCGGACCCCGCCCCTGCGGGCGGCACATGGGCACCGCGGGGCCGCTACGACCCCTCGGAGTACGTGCGGCGCTCGGTGATCGAGGCGCTGGCGGAGCGCCTCGCCGAGCCGGAGACCCGCGCGCTCCTCCGCGCCATCGTCGACGACCCCGCCGCGGACGCCTGGACACGCGGGGCCGCCGCGCTCGTCCTCACCCGGGGGATCGCCGCCGGCACGGTCCCCGCTCCGGAGGCCGATGCCGACCGGACGCGCGTGGCGGCGGCCGCCGCGGCCGCGAAGGGCACCCGCGCCGGCCCTCTCCTCCTGGCCGCAACGCGCGCCGGAGACGCCGCTTCGCGCACGCGGCTGAACGCCCTGCTCGGCGCCGGCAACTTCCCACTGGAGCTCTGGTTTTTCGTCGCGCTCGGCGAGAGCGCGGACCCGACCTTGGCCGCGCCGCTCGTCCAGGCCCTCGACACCGTCGAACCCGAGCTCCGCCCCTCGGTGGCCGCCGCGCTCGTCGGCCTCGGCGACGCCGCCGGCGGACGAACGCTCGCGAGCGCGTTGGCAGCCGACGAAGATGCGGCCTTCGAGGCCCTCGACCTCCTCATAGAGCTCCCGTCCGAACGCGCGCTCCCGCTGTTGCGCGGTCCGACCTTCGCGAGCCCCGTCGTGGGCGAGGCCGCGGCGGCCGTCCGCTTTGGCCACGGCGAAGGCGACGTCCGCGCCGTCCTCGCGGCGTTCGCCTCCGAAGACGCCCTCGTTCGCGAGTACGCCGCCGTCGCGATCGGCCGTCGCCTCCGCAGCGACCCCGCGCTCGATGGCGCCGCGCGGCTCCGGGCCGCCCTTCGGGACGCCCTCCCCGAGGCCGGGTCGCCGCTCGACCTCGCGCTCCTCGACGCGCTGGCCGGGGCGCCCGACGCCCCCACCCGCG
>CAXNIN010000088.1:0-13191 GCA_964202365.1 Myxococcota bacterium
GGGCGACACGCTGTTCTCGAGCAGGAGCTGCTTGGAGAGCGGCTTCCAGTCCGGATCGTTCTCGCCGCCTTCGCCGAGGATCGGCGCGTAGCCGAGCTGGACTTCGAGCGCGAAGATCTCGGTGACGTGGTAGTCCGCGACGACGCCGATGATGTAGCGATTGAGGAACGGGTCGTTCACCACCGTTCCGATGCTCGGACCCACCTCGAAGCGGTGGATCTTCATGAAGTTCTTCTTCTGGATCGTCTTGATGATCCGGCGGCTCTTGTCGTCGTCCTCGCCCGGGAGGGAGGTGGACGCCGCCTCGACCTTGCCGCTCTTGACGGCGTCCCGCTCCGACTTCACGGAGTCTTCGGGGGCGTCGTCGTCGGCGGGGTCGTCGTCTTCCTGGGCGACGGCGGGCTCGAACGCGGCGGGCGCGGTCGAGTCCTCGGCGTACGCCGGGGCGGCGAGGGAGAGCGCGAACAGCGGGAGGCTGAGTACAGACATGGCGCGGCGCTCCGACCTTAGAAGTTGAACAACCGCGGCTTCATCCGCGGAACGAAGATGCTGACCCCGGCCGTCGTCAGGAACGTGTTGTAGAGCCGCTTCTCGAGCGGCTCGGGCACGCCGGGCCGAATCTCGTTGCCGTAGTTCGGCTCGTCCGCGATGTAGAAGGCGCCGCGCGCATCGATCTTGAGTGCGATGGTCTGCGTGATGAAGAAGTCGATACCGACGCCCAGGTTGAGGGCGGGGTAGGCCTCCGTCTCCGGCGCAGTTTCCACGAGCGTGGGCGACGCGGTGGGGTCGCTCGAGAACTCGGGGTTGTAGGTGGCGTAGTCCTTCGTGACGAGCAGGAGCCCGACGCCGCCGGTGCCGTAGAGGTCGAAGTTGAGCACGCCTTCGCCGATGAGGTTGATCTTGCCGTAGACCGGCGACCAACGGGCGGAGAAGATCGCGCCGAGCTGCAGACGATCGAGCGGCTGCTTGAAGTCGCCGCCGGCGTTGCCGTCGTGGGCGATGACCACGAGGGTCTGCGTGAGGCCCTTCACGCCGTCGGCGCCGGTGTTGGGCGAGTAGAAAAACGCGCCCTCCGCCGCGAACGAGTCGCTGAAGTGGTAGGCCGCGACAGCTCCGCCGTACACGCTCGTGACGAACGCGTTGTTCGGCACGTACCCGATGGACGGGGTGAGCTCGAACCGGTTCTGCTTCACGAAAAAGCGGTTCTGGATGAGGTTTGGCGTAGCCTTCTTTCCGGCAAGCTCATTGAGGGCGGTCGTCGCGGGGTGATCCGCGGCGACGGCCTCGGGAGCGGTGGCCAACAGGCCAACCAGGCCCAAGACGAGCGACAACTTCGTGGACAGACTGCTTCGTGTCGGGCGGGGGACCGGCAACGTGGTCATTCAGGCTTCTCCGATGCTCCAGCACTGGCGCTTCGAGGGTACGGACCCTCGCGGCCCGGGACCATAGCACGGTTCCTGTTGTTAGGGAGACGAACCTCACGCGTGGACACATGCTGCTGCTCGCTGCCTCCCTACTTCTCGCCCCCCGGGCCCACGCGGAGCCGCGGTTGACCGGTCCTGCCGCCCCGCTCGTCGCCGGAGCCGCGCTGACCCTCACGCTCACCGCGGACCGAAAACCCGTCTTCGTAGATGGCTGCGCGGCCGTCGATCTCGAGCGTCGAGAGGGTGAACGCTGGGTTCCCGTAGAGCCAACGATCGCCTGCGACGGGAGCGCGGTCGCGCGCGCAATCCCCAAGGAGCAGACGTTTTCTTTGGCTACGCCGGGCGTCGGCGAGTTTCGCGCGGTGGTGGCGTGGGGGCTCGGGTGTGTCGAGGGGCGCCCGTTCGCGCTCGCGGCGTGCGCGGCGCTCGGCGTGGCGCGTACGGCTTCTTTCCAGGTGGTGGCGCCTCCGCCCCCGGCTCAGCGGTAACGAACCGCCACCGAGGCCCAGGACATGCCGCCGCGTCGGTCGCGTACGACCACCCAGATTCCCGGGTTCTCCGTGTCGGGCGCGTCGGGCGCGTAGAAGACGGTGTCGGCGTACGGCCAGAGGTCGAACGTGCGGTCGAACGTGCCATCGCGGGCGTACCACGTGAAGTACGGCGCCTCGACGCGGGTCTCGGTCACGCCGTCCGCGTTGACGAACGTGTAGCTTTCGACGGAGGTTTCCGAGAGCGTCACGGCGATGGTGTACGGCTGTCCACGGTCGAGCGAGGCGGTGGTGCCCGGTGGGATCTCGACCCCGTCGACGCGGATGGACGTGATCACCGGGTTGTGGTTCGGCGTCTCCGCTTCGCTCACGGGCACCCGCTTGTAGGCGAGCTCGAGGTCTTGTTCGGTAGGGGAGGGGATGTCGGGCACCGCGGTCACGTTCACGAGCGCGGTGAGGCCTTCACGGCGTTGGTCGGGTGTAAGGCCGTCGAGGGCGTCGGTGGGGACAGCCCACACGGGCGGCAGGAACGGCTCCGCGCCGATGAAGCCGGCCGCGGCGAGCGCTTCGAGGTCGTCAGAGGTGAGCGCTTCCGGGTCGAGGTCTTCGAGGAGAGAGGGGTCCACGTCGCAGCCGAAGTCGTCGCCGCCCGTGAGGCATGCGAACCAGATGGTGGCTGCGACCTCGACTTCCGGCGAGACGACGAGCGAGGTGAACGTGACGGTGTCGCCGGGGCGCGGCTCCGCCGGCTCCGCGGCCACCGCGAGCACGCGCAGACGGTCGATCTGCCAACTCTCGGAGAGCTCGCTGGTGGTGCACGCGAGGAGGGTGAGGAGCGGCGTCAAAACTGGAACTTCGCCTCGAACCCGGGGCTCGGGATGAACGGGAGCCCTTCGATGTAGGACTTCTCCGTGTAGTCGTAATTGTAGAGTTCGAACTCCGGATTCACTCCGTGGAGGGCGTTCAGGAGGTCGACGTAGATGTCGAGCTGCCACGATTTGAATGTGAACAGCTTGTCAATTCGGCCGCTAACCGCCCAATATGGGGGAAGGCGTTCGGAGTTCCCGGCGCCCGTCTGGAAGGCCTGGTAGCTGTCCTGGTCAACGTCGTACACGCCGAGCGAATAGGGCGTGGTCGGGTTTCCGGTGACGTACTCCACCTTCGCCGACACCTCGATGTCCCAGGGCAGCTTGTAGCCGCCGGTCGCGACGAAGATGTGGGTCTGGTCGTAGTCGAAGGGGTACCAGTCCTCGTTGGGCTGGTCGCGTCGTTCCGACCGGGAGAGCGTGTACGACACCCAGCCGAAGAAGTTCCCGATTGGGGCGTGGCGCGCGAGCACCTCGACCCCGTAGGCGCGGCCGACGCCGTTGTTGGCGAAGAACTGGTCCTCGAGGCCGTCGAAGTCCGGGTTCGAGACGATGAGGTTGTCAAGCGCCTTGTAGAAGACCTCGGCCTCCACCTGAACGGCCTGTCCGATGTCCTGTTCCCACCCCAGCGAACCAGAGATCGACCGCTCGAAGCCGAGCTCTACGGGGAGTTCGTCGCCGCGGTAGCTCTGAAAGGGCTGCGGCGGTTGGTGGTAGAGCCCCGCGGAGCCCTTGAGCCGCCCGCCGTCGAACACTTCCCACTTCGCGGCAAACCGGGGATCGAAGGAGTAGATGTCGTACTCGCCGGGAATGCTGACGAAGTTGAAGCGCACCCCGGGCGTGAGGAGCAGGCGGTCGGGGTCGGCGAGAGGGCGGAGCTCCGTGAGGAGGTACAGGTCGGGTCCCCACCCCGTCTGGACATCCTCGATGACGTAGGGCTCCCTCTCGGCGAGGGGGTCCGTTTCGGCGAACTGCTCGGGGTTGAACGGCAACGTCACGGCGAAGGGGGAGACGCCGCCGACGAAGTCGATTCCCGGGACGATCTTCACGTGTTCGTTCGGAGTCCACGGGAGCTCGGCGCGGATCTCCGTGAGCCACTGCTCCTGAACGATCGACCAGCTGTTCCCAAGGTTGAAGGAAGCGTAGTCCCTTCCGAACGAGGGGATGAGGTGGAACGCGAGGGACTCGGAGAGCGGGTGCTCCCAGCGGACGAGCACCCGGTGCGTGGAGTACTTCGTGCCGAGCTCCCCCTGCCCGTCGGCGTCGGTGCTCTGGGCGAAGCCGGGCGGCGTCGACGCGATGAGCACGTCCTCGAAGCCGAAGACGAGCACGGAGAGCTCGTCGGGCCCGTCGCCCTGCCACTGGTACTTCGCCTGGTAGTCCCACCAGCTCGGCTTCGCGACGAAGCCGTCGTCGAGGAAGAGCGGCAGGATCGCGTCGACGTAGGAGCGCCGCGCCGCGACGCCGAACCCGTGCTCGTTCTTCTTGCCGACGGTGCCCATCACGAGGGCGCCCGAGTCGAGGAGGTCGGTGGACCACGTGACGTGGGTGCGTTCCGGGAACTCGCGGCGCGTCGAGACGTCGACGACGCCGCCGGTGCTGCGGCCGTACCGGGGCCCGAACCCGCCGGGGAGGTAGTCGACCGCGGCCACGAGGTCGGGGTTGATGACCGACTCGAAGCCGCCGATGTGGTAGATGTAGGGGATTCGGATGCCGTCTACGTAGACGCCGGAATCTTCGGGGTTCGACCCGCGAATTACCAGGAACCCGGTTCCGAACGGGGTGCGCGCGGCGCCCGGGAGCGTCTGCACGACCCGGATGGGGTCGCCGAACGTTCCGGGGATGCGACGGATTTCCTCCATCGAGATCGTGCGCTTCGAGACCTCCGCGCTCTCCTGCCGGTAGTACCCGATGACGCCGGCGCTCGCGTACGACTCGTTGCGCAGCCAGAGCTTGGCCGTCGTGAGCTCCGTGGTGCTCACGACGACGGCTTGCTCGAGCGCGGCGAAGCCGGGGCGGACGACGCGGATGGTGACCGGGCCGGCGGGGACCCCCCGGAAGGTGTAGCGACCGTCGGCGTCGGTGGTGGCCTCGAGCGCAAGTGGTTCGAGGCGGACGACGAACCCGGCCAGGGGGCGCCGCGTGCCCATCTCGACGAGCTGGCCGTCGAGGTTGACCGGCAGCTCTTCGGGTGTGGTGGGCGCCGTGAGCTCGGGGGCCGCCCCGTTCGTGGCCGCGCTGTCGAGGACGAACCCGTATCCGAACTCGATCACGACGGGCACGGGGCCGGTGGCGTCTTCCGCGGGGGAGAAGACGAACTGGCGCGCGGCCTCGACCGCGGCGGCCTCGAGGCCCAGGTCGGTTCCGGTGCCCTGGAGGACCGAGACGTTCGTGACGGCGCCGGTCTCCGCCACCTCAATCGCGAGGAGGACCGTACCTTCGACACCCGCGGCGCGCGCGGCGTCGGGGTAGGGCGCCTCGACGAAGGTGACGAGGGCGGGGTCCTTGACGAGCGGCGGCAGCTCCGCTTCGCTCGTAGCGGCGGTCGGGTCGGGGGCGGGCTGCGCGACGGCTGGCGTCGTGAGCGCCAGGAGCATGTGGATCATCCGTTGCTCGTCACGAGGCAGCTCTGCGGAACGCCGGTGACCGGGACGGCGGCGCCGGCCTGCTCGGCGGGCTTCCACTGCGACTTCTTGAACGCGGCCGCGCACGCGTCCCCCGTCGCGAACCCGAGGTCGGACAGGACCTTCACGCGAACCACCTTGCCCTTCTCGTCCAAGTCGAGGAGGACGTTCACGAGCCCGGTGACGCCGGCTTTCTGGGCCTCCTCGGGGACTTCCATCGTGGGGCTCCAGCGGAGCCGCGGCGCGGTCGTCACCGAGGTGTACGGGCGCGGCTCGAAGGCGCCGGTCGCTTCCGCGAGGCTCATCGTGTCGCTGCCGGCTTTCACGCCCGTCGTGTTTCCGGCGCGCACGGACAGGCCGGTCTGGCCGGTACTGGCAAACGAGTTTGCGGTGAGGCCCTGCACCTGGCGAACGACCCGCTTGGGCGGTTCGTTGGCCGGCGGCGGTGGCGCGTCGGGGGTAGGCGGGGCGGGGGTGGTGTCCTCGAACTTCACGGCCTTCGGGGCGGGCTTCGGCTTCAGCGGTTCCGGCGGCGGCGGCTCGACCGGCGGCGGCTCGACCGGCGGCGCCGGCGGCTTCACCTCCTGAATGGCGACCTCCACCCACTCGGAGGCCTTCTCGGCCGCGCCCGGGTTCGCCGCAAGGAAGACGGCGAGGAGGATGTGCACGCCGATCGAGAGCCCCACCGCCGAGGAGCGGAGCACGCGCTGCCAGCGCGGCACCGGACGGTAGGGCGAGAGGCTCATTGGGCGGCCGCGGCCCCGGCGGTGGCGCCCGTGGGGAGCGGCTCGATGTTGATCGCGAACTTCGCGACGCCCTCCTGCTTCACGATGTCGATGACGCGGGTGACGTCCCCGTGGCGCGACTCCTTGTCACCCGCGATCAGGCAGACGACGTCGGGGTTGTCGGCCTTGGCGGATCGCACGGCGGCGCGCAGCGCTTCTTCGGTGACCGGCGCCCCGTCGAGGAAGAGGGCGCCATCCGCGGCCACCGTGATGCCGAGGGACGACGACTCGACGTTCTCGCCCGTCGCGGCCTCCGGGAGGTTCACCTTGATGGACGGCGTCACGATGTAGGTTGCGGTGACCATGAAGATGATCAGCACCACCAGCACGATGTCGACGAGCGGGACGATGTTGATCTCGGTCATCGGCTCTTCGCCGCTGCCGCCGAGCTTGCCGGCCATCAGGCCGCCTCGTCCGCGCGCAGCCGCGAGAGGACGAGCGACCCGATGCTCTCCATCCGGCCGGTCGACTCCCGGATGCGCCGGCTGAAGAAGTTGTAGAGGATGACCGCGGGGATGGCGACCATGAGCCCGACCGCCGTGGCGACGAGGGCCTCGGAGATGCCCGCCATGACGGCGCCCGCGCTCTCCTCGGTGGACTTCGCGAGGTCGTTGAAGGCCTTGATGATCCCGAGGACCGTGCCGAACAGACCGATGAAGGGGGCGTTGGAGGCGACGGTTCCGATGATGATGAGACCGCGTTCGAGGCGCAACTTCTCAAACGTGAGCGTGCCCGCCATGGCGTCTTCCGCGGCGTCCGGGTGGCGCTCGGCGGCCGCGAGCGCGGCGAGTAGAACACGTGGTTCGAGGCCGCGCATCCCCGTGAGGCCGGCGATGAGCGACTTGCGGTCGCCGCCGCCGAGGTACGCGCCGATGACCTCTTCGAAGCGCGCCGCGGGCGCGCTGTTCAGCACGACGTACAAAGCGCGCTCGAACGCGACGGCGAGCACCAGGACGCTCATGCCGACGAGCAGCCAGAGCACCCATGCCGCGCCGAGGAGCGCGAAGTCCAGCATCTTCTGTTCGAGCATCCGGCGGGTCTCCGAGGCCGACGTTTATAACCCGGACTCGACCCGATCCGCGCCGGTCACGGGGGGCGGGTCGTACACCTTTCGGCAAACGGCTGACCCTGACAGGCGAGGGCGTCGGGCCGGACGATGACCGTGTTCGCCAGGTAGAGGATCGCTGCGGCGGTTCGGGGCGTCGCGACGGGGCCGAGGGGGCACCCGCACCCGTCGAGGAAGTGAATCGTCCCCGTTTCACCCACGAAGTCCGACGTGACGAACACCGGGTGGAAGCGGTCGTTGAAGAACGTGGTCACGTCCGGGTCGGCGACGAGGCGGTCGATCGCCCCGCCTGGCGTGTCGCGGACCACTACGACGGGGCCCCGGACGGAGTCCGACGCGCTGCGCCACTCCACCCGGGTGGCTACGGAGCCGTGGGTGGAGGGCAGCGGGGGAGGCGGGGGAGGGTCCGTACAGGCGGCGGCAAACAACGCGAGTAGAACGAATACCCTCGGAGAGGATGGAGGCGACGGCCGGATTCGAACCGGCGTATAGTGGTTTTGCAAACCACTGCCTGACCACTTGGCTACGTCGCCGCGCCGGAACCTCCTATGGTGGAGGGGGGCCACGGTCAAGGCCCGACGCCGACGCGGATGTGTACGGGAGCCGCGGCGACGCCGTCCACCACGAGTCGGATCGTGTGTTCTCCGGCTGCGGGCACCCAGCGTGCGGCGAACGGCGCCGGGACCGTGGCGACGACGATGCCGTTGACCTCCCAGCGCGCGTCTCCGCCGGGAGGGGCAGACGCCATCAGCGGAATCGCCTGATCATCCGCCGATCGCGACGACTCCACCCAGAACACGGCGCCGTCCGAGGGGCTCGCGATGCGGACTCCCGCGACGCCCTCCCGCACGCGAACCCCGTTGCGGGACGCCCAAGCCGCGTACTGCGCGGGCACCGCGAGCCCCTCGGGACCGTGCCAGTCGCAGACGGGGCGCGCGCTCGACTTCGGTAGCCACTCGTCCCGCGTGTCGGGGCAAGCGGGGCCGCGGAGCAGGCCGGAGACGGGGCAGGTGGCGAGGCTGTGCAGGGTGTCCGGAGGCGCGGGGGCGCGCGGATCGCGGCCGCGGACCGCGGCGGCCATCACCCGCTCCAGGATGGGCCCCGCCCCGGTCACGCCGGAGATGTCGGTCATCGGCGTGCCGTCGAAGTTTCCTACCCAGACCGCGACGGTGATCGCTGTGTTCACGCCGATCGCCCAGTTGTCGCGCCAGCCGGTGCTCGTCCCGGTCTTGGCGGCCATCGGGAACGGGGCTTCGAGCGCGGAGCCGCGCCCGAAAGCCGGGGCCCGGGCTGCGTCATCGTCGAGGGCATCGAAGATCTGGAAGGCGGCGGCGGGCCGGGCGGCGGTGCGGGGGGCGGGTCGGGGGTCGTCGGCGCGCAGCCGCAGAGGTCGCCATCGGCCGCCGGACGCCAGGGTCGCGTACGCCGCGGCCAACTCGTCCAGCCGCACGTCGGCGCCTCCGAGCGCGAGGGCGAGTCCGTAGTGGTCGGGGCGTTCGGTGAGTGTTGTCAGCCCGAGCACCGTGAGGCGGCGGTGGAGATCAGCCACGCCCACGCGCTCCGCGACGCGCACCGCCGGCACGTTCAGGCTGCGCGCAAGGGCGTCCCGGAGGGTGACGGGGCCGGCGCTGCCGTCGTCGTAGTTCTCGGGCTGCCAGCGACCGTGAGTGGTGGCCCAAGTGCCGGGCGTGTCGTCGACGATGTCGGCGAGCGTGCCGCCCTCTTCGAGCGCGAGGCCGTACAGGAACGGCTTGAGGCTGCTTCCGGAGCTCCGCGACGCTATCACGCCGTCCACCTGGCCGTCCGCGGCGCGCCAGTCCGCTGAGCCGACGTACGCGAGGACATCGCGCGTCGGAGTGTCTACGACCACGACGGCGGCATGAGAAGCGCGATGCGGCCGAAGGGTGGTGAGCACGTCGCGGACCGTGGCCTCGACCTCCTTCTGGAGCGCGAGGTCGAGGGTGGTGCGGATGCGGGGCTCTGGGCGCCACACCCGGCGCATGAAGTGCGGGGCTTCGCCGGTGGGCGGGGTGGACACGAGCTTCAGGGGCTCCGCCAGCGCCTCCGCGATGCGCGCGGCGTCGACGCTCCCGTGCCGCGCGACGCGGCGTAGGACGCGGTCCCTGGCGTCCCGCACCCGGAGCGGGAAGCGGATGGGATCGAGGTCGGCGGGTCGGCGTGGGATGGCGGCGAGCGTGGCCGCCTGGGCGAGCGACAACGCCGACGGCGGCCGGCCGAAGTAGAGCCGCGCCGCGGCGTCGGCGCCGATGGCGGCGTTGCCGTAGAACACGCGCGAGAGGTACTCCGCGAGCACCTCGTCCTTGGAGAGCCACGCGTCGAGGCGCAGCGCCAGGCCCGCCTCTCCGAGCTTGCCGAGGAACCCCGGTGCCCGGGGCGAGAGGTTGCGGGCGAGCTGCTGGGTGAGTGTGGAGCCGCCCTCCACCACCTCCCCCGCGCGGACGTTGTTGGCGGCGGCGCGTACCACGCCGATGGGGTCGACTCCGGGGTGCAGGCGGAACCGGTGGTCTTCGGCCGCGATCGTCGCCACGACGAGGTCGGCGCCGAGCTCTTCGAGGGGGAGAGGCCTGCCTGGAGCCCGCTCGGGAGCGGGCCGGTTCAGGAGCAGCCGCCCGTGGCGATCCACGATCTCCGTCGCGGTCACCGGCGCGAGGAGCGTCTCCGGCAGCGGCCGAAAGAGCCACCCCCCGACGAGGACCACGCTCGCGCCCATCACCCAGCGCCAGCCGGTGCGGCCGCTCGCGCGTCGACGAGGCGCCCCGCCAGGGGGCGCCGGCATGTTCGCGCCGACGCCGGCGTCCGACACGTCGCGCTACTTCGCGGCCACGGGCCAGCCGACCACGAAGCGCCCGGACTCGGTGCGCCCGAACACGTCGGGAGCGTACATCTCCTCGACGGTCGCGGCCGGATGGGCGTAGTCACCGGGGGTGGTGGCGCGGGCGAGGTAGGTCTGAACGTGGATTCCGGCGGGCATGTGGTCCGCGTAGAGGGCCACTCGGTCGTCCCCGAGCTCACGACGGTTGAAGATCCACGTGGACGCCCACTCGTGCGGGCCCTCGTCGGCGAAGATGCCCGTGTCCCGCGGGGACCAGCCGCCCCCGGTGTCCTGCCCGCCGTCGACGCGCGCGGTGGTGGCGAAGCTCGTGTCGACGGGCTCGAGGCCCGCCGGGAGCCAGTCCACCATGGCGACGTTGTACCGGTCGATGGGCGTTACCGCGCGGAGCGTGACCCGGACGATTGCGCCGGGGCTCACGACCGCGCCGCCGCCTGTGCCTTCGAGCACCTCGTACGTGCGGGAGAGTGTGAATCCCTCGTCCCGCGCGGGCAGCGACGGCAACGCGTACGCGAGCCGGCTCTCGTAGTAGAGGCGGCCGCCGGAGGCCGCGAAGAGGAGCTCGCCAGGGACGAGGTCGCGCATCGCCACGGTGCTGCCGGCCTGACCACCCTGACCGAGCGCGTGCTCGATCAGCGGCTTCCCGGCGAGGGAGACGCGCGCGGTGACGGCGCCGGTCTCGTACCGGTCGGTGTAGTCGCGGAGCGCGAGCAGCGCTTCGGCCGTGGTGAACGTGTTCGCCCAGCGACCGTTCTTGCGCGCCGCCACGAGGTGGCGCACCAGCCGCTCGAGCATCGGATGGGTCGGCGCGGCCTGCATCCACGCGCGGACGAGCGCCGACGTGCCGAGGTCGTCCCCGTACCAGAGCGCCTCCCAGCGCCCCTGCTTGCGCTCCACCAGCGCTGCGGTCGTGGACTCGACCAGGAGCGCGTTGGCCAGCTCCTGCGACAGGGCGCGCGTGCGCGCGTCTTCCCCGGTGGTGCGGGCGAGCGTCTCGAGGAGCTGCGCCTTGGCGAACAGGGGGAGATCGGCGCGGGCGTCCCAGAGGCGCGTGTTGAAGGCGGCGTCGCCTCGCCCCGATCGGGAGAGCGAGAGCGCGGCCCGCGCTTGCGCGGCGCGGGTCATCTCGAGGGTCCACCAGCGCGGCACGTGCTCGCCGGCGACGAACGCGCGGACGTACGCGGCGAGCCGATCCAGCGAGGCGGTGTCGACGGTCTCTCCGGCACGCGCCGCCTCCGACAGGATCTCGAGGGCGTAGGCGGACGCCGGACCCGTGGCCTCCGCCCCCGGCCAGTAGGCGTACGCCCCCTCGGCCGTGCGGAAGGTCTCGAGCTGGGAGAGGCCGGTGCGGACGTAGGTATCCAGCGTTGCCGCGGGGGTCTGCATGCCCGTGCGGGGGCCGAGCGCCCGCGCCACGAGCGCCGCCCGCGTGCGGCTGCCCACCTGCTCGAGGCACCCGTGCGGGTAGTCGAGGAGGTAGTCCACCGCCGAGCCCATGCCGACGAGCGCGGACGCGCTCACATCGACGGTGAGGCCGCCCGCCGTCGGGATCGCGCCCTTCGGGACGGCGACCGTCTCCTTGGCCTCCGCCGTCGTCGAGCCGCTGGTTGCCACGACCTCCTGGGGGAGCGGGCTCGAGATCGGGATGCTGACCTCGACGGCGTCCCGGTTCCCCCCTCCGTCCGCCTCGAAACGGAGCTTGACCGCGTCTCCGGTGAACCCGGTGAGCGCGAAGGGCACCTCGACGGCGCCGTCCGGCCCGACGTCGACCTTCCGGGGTGCCCCCTTGAGGGTCGCGCCTTCGGCCGTGGCCACCACGTTGACGGAGACCGCTCCCGGCGTGTTGTTGTGCACGACCACCCCCGCGAGCGCGCGATCGCCCTCTCGGAAGAAGCGGGGCAGGGCCGGACGCGCGATCAGCGGCCGGTTCACCCGCACCTCGCGCTCCGCCTTCCCGAACGCCGCCTTCTGGTCCTGCACGACGGCCATGATGCGGAACGTCGTGAGGTTGTCGGGGAGCACGAAGCTGTGATCGAGTGATCCCTGAGCGTTCGTGACGAGGCGCGTCCAGAGCGGCGTCGTCTCGAAACGCCGGCGGGTGTCCCCGTCGGACGCGGCCCCGCCCCCGCCGCCGGCCTCGGCGCCCTTCGAGAGGTAGTGTGCACGGTCGTAAACGGAGATCCGGTTGTCGGCGGTGACGACGCCGAGGGAACGCGCCCTGTAGAAGGTCTCGTGGAGGTCGGGGGTCTCGTACGCGGTGAGCGAGAGGACGCCGTAGTCCACGGCCCAGAGGGTCACCGCCGCGTTCGCGAGGGCGCGGCCGTCCCGCTTCGCGTCGACGTGGATACGCACGGTGTCGCCCGGCTGGTACGCCTCACGGTCGGTCGTGAGGTCGACCGCCACCCGCTGGCCGGCCGTCTCCACCGCAATCTCGGTGACGCCGTACCAGATCCCGGGCTTCCCGGCATCGGGGGCGTCCGCGGGGGGCGCGCCCTCGACCGCGAGGACGGTGACGAACGCATTCGGAAGCATCTCCGCCGTGATGGGCACCTCGACCGCCGTCGCCGTGCTGTCCAGAGTGACGATGCGGCGTGTCCAGATCCCTTCGCGCTCCACCGTGACGAGCGCGCGCATCCCTGCCTTCGGAGCCTTCACGAGCACGCGGGCGGTGTCGCCGGGGGCGTACCGCTTCTTGTCGGCCACGAGGTCGAGCGTGCGCGAGTCGCTCCGCGCCCACGAGACGTCGTCACCGAGTACGTACACGTCGGCCTCGGCGACCGTCACGACGCCGCCCGTTCCCGGGGCCTCGGCGCGAACCACGTAGTACCCGCCCTGAGACGGTGTGAACGACCACGACGCAGGCCGCGCCTCGCTCGTGGCGGTGTTCGCCGCAACGGGCTCGTCCTTCGCGGTGTTCACCCACTGCCAGGTGCCGTCCATGCCTCGCTCGCGCACGACGTCCCAGGTGCGGCGCACGGCGCTGAGCTTCACCGCCGCACCCGAGCGGGCCTCGCCTGCCGGCGTGACGGTGACGAACTGCACACTGACGGGCTTGCCGACCGTGCCCAGGCCGCCCGGGCCGCGGAC
>CAXNIN010000089.1:0-13152 GCA_964202365.1 Myxococcota bacterium
CGTCGGTCCAGTAGCGGAGAAAGTCGCCGGCTTCGTGCGCGTTTCCTGGCTGCACCACGAACTGCACCTGGACGTGGAGGTCGCGCGTGCGGGACCTCAGCGCCAACAACGCCCGAATGTTCCGCTTCGCCCTGGCGAGTCCGTCACGCCCCTTCACGAGCGCGTAGGTTTCCGGCGTGGCGGCGTCGAGCGTGAACACGACGAGCAGCGGCACGTCGGGCGCGCGCGTCTCCACGAGGCGCGCCATTCTGTCGGGGCCGAGGAGCAGCGCGTTGGTGTCGAATCGCAGGTATCCGACGCGGTCGCCGAGGCGCGCGCCCGCGTACGCAACGAGCTCCTCGAGCGCGGGGTGCAGCGAAGGGTCGCCGAGCCACTGGAGGATGACGTGGTCGAAGCGGCAGTCCTCCGCGACGAGCCCGTCGACGACGCGCCGAAAGAGCGCCGGATCGAGGTAGCCCTTCGGCACGCCGTGCACGGTTCCCCAGCGCTCGGCGTGGGGCGCGCACATGCGGCACGCGAGGTTGCAGTGGTCCGTGGGCTCGATCTGCAGAACGCCGAGGTGCGCCGGCGAGGTGGCCATTCCACCATCCTACCTGCTACGCTGGCGGGCCGGAGACATCCGATGGTCCGCCTGCTCCCTCTCGCCGTGCTCGCGCTCCTCGGAGCGTGCAACAACCCGTGTCAGTCGATGTGCGTCGAGATGGCGAACTACGCCAACGAGTGCGGCTACCAGACCTCTCCGGACGAGCTCGCGGCCTGCCGCGACGCGAACGGCCAGGAGACGCTCACCGAGGAGCGCGCTCAGCAGTGCATCACCGCGAGCGATCCCGATCAGCTTCGCGAATGGTGGACCTGCGAGGAGCTCCTGGAGAACTACGAGAACGGCGCTCCCTGACCGCCCTCCCCCGCGTTGACCCGCGCCCTCTGCGCGTCTTATGATTCGAGCTGATGAACCCGAGCGCGCCCGTGTCCGACCGCCCCGAGCCGCAAAAGGGCGCTACCTTCGCGCCTGAGGCGTTCGGGAAGTATTTCCTCGTCGACAAGATCGCGATGGGGGGCATGGCCGAGATCTTCAAGGCGAAGAGCTTCGGCCACGGCGGTTTCGAGAACCTCCTCGTCATCAAGCGCATCCTCTCGCACCTCTCGGACAACGAGCAGTTCGTGCGGATGTTCATGGACGAGGCGAAGGTCTCGGCGTTGCTCCAGCACAACAACGTCGTCCGCATCTACGACTTCGGCAAGCTTCGCGAGAACTACTTCATCGCGATGGAGTGCGTCGAGGGCAAGGACGTCAAGCTCATCCTCCGGAAGCTGGCCGAGCGGCGCAAGCTGCTCCCGCGCGAATTCGCGGTGTACATCGCGATGGAAGCCGCGAAGGGCCTCGACTACGCCCACAAGCGCACCACGCTTCAGGGCCAGCCGCTCTCCATCGTTCACCGCGACGTGTCCCCCTCGAACATCCTCGTGAGCTACCACGGCGAGATCAAGGTCGCCGACTTCGGCATCGTGAAGGCTGCGAATTGCGCCGAGGACACCGATGCCGGCATGCTCAAGGGCAAGTTCGAGTACATGAGCCCCGAGCAGGCGGGCGGCCGCGACCTCGACCGCCGGTCCGACATCTTCTCGCTCGGCATCATCCTCCACGAGATGTTGACCGGGCGCCGCCTCTTCAAGAGCGAAGACGAGATCAAGACGTTGGAGCGCATCAAGGCGGGCGACGTCGACCCGCCGAGCACGCTCAACCCGTCGGTCCCCGCGCGCCTCGACGAGATCGTGATGCGCGCCCTCGCGAAGGACGCCGACGACCGCTACCAGGACGCCCGCGAGCTCCACGCCGACCTCCTTGAGTTCCTCTACCCGGCCTCGCCCGACCTCACGCAGCAGAGCCTCGCGCACTTCATGGCCGAGCTCTTCACCAACGAAACCGGCCACGAACGCGACCGCCTCGAAGAAGGCACACGCCTCGCGCTCGCGATGCACGAGTCGCAGCAGTCCGTCGACCTCGAGCCGGAGTGGGAAGAAGACTCCCCCAGCACGCGCACACGCGGCGGTACCGTGGCGGAGCAGGCCCCCGCGCCGCCCCAGTCGAAGGTGCCGTACGTCGTCGCCGGCCTCGCCCTGCTCCTCTCCGCGGGCACCGCCGGGTTCTTCCTCACGCGGCCCGACCCCGTCGCGGCGGTCGACCCCGCGGCGGACGCCCCCACCGCCCCGAACACCGGCGCCGTGCAGGTGAAAATCGCCCCGGTCGCCGCCCAGGTAGTGGTGGACGGCACCGTGATCGGCACCGGCACGGACGTGCTGGTTCCCAACCTCACGCCCGACGCCGAGCACACCCTCGTGGTCTCGGCCGAAGGCTACGTCACCGTGACCGAAGTGGTCACCGTGGCCGCCGGCGAGCGTGTCCGCCTGCCCCTCACGCTGGTGGCGAGCGCGAAGCCCACTGACGACGCGCGTGAGGCCACGCCACGCGGCACGGGTCAGGCCGCCCAACGCCCCGCGGGCAACCCGGGCGAGGTCAACGTCGCGATCGCGTGGTTCAACTCCTCGCCGAGCGGGGCCGACGTCTACGTGGACGGCAAGCTCATCGGCAAGACCCCCACCGAGTGGACCGGCGGCGACGCCGGCAAACGGTACGGCGTCGAATATCGCCTCGGCGGCTACGAAAACACCCGCTTCACCGCCGCGCTCCCCCGCCAGGGCGGGCGCGAGCCCTTCGAGCGCAACCTCCAGCAGGAACGCGCGAAGGCCGAAGGCAAGCTCTCCGTGAACGTGAGCGGCGGGTGGGCCGACATCTACGTGGACGGCAAGCAAATTGGGACAACGCCGATCTTCGGCTACGCCCTGACAACCGGCAGCTACCAGGTACGCGCGCGCAACGACGGCATCGGCCTCGACCAGACGAAGCAGGTCACCATCAAGGCCGGCGAGACGGCGACGCTCCCCTTCTCCGCGAACTAACGCGTAGAGAGCTGGGTTTTCTTGGGGCGGGGGGCCGCCCCCCCGCAACGCCCCCCGGACACCCTACGGGATCGGCCCGAACGTGATGGTGCCGGCGTCCGTGGGCGTCGCGTCGGGCTCCTGCGTGAGGAGGACGGCCGCGGTGGCGCCCCCGCCCGCCACGACCACGCCGAGGCCCGCCCAGAGGTACCACGGGGGCCCCTGCTTCGCGACGGCGGCGCCGGGAGCGACGCTGCTCACGGGCGCGCGCGGCTCGAAGATCATGCTCGCGAGCACATCGTTGCTCACGACGTCGAACCCGACTACCTGGGGGCTCACGCGGTCGCTCTTGATGTCGCCGTTCTCGCCGAGGAAGCTCACGGCGGCGGGGAGGAGGTCCACGATGGCGGAGACGGGGTCCGAGCCGGCCTCGGCGGTGAGGGCGCGGGAGAAGTTGCCCGACGCCGGAGCGTACACCTGGATCGCCACCTGCCCGCCGCCGATGAGCCCGGCGAGGAGCACGGGGTCGCGGTCGGTGTACTGGCCGACGCTGCGGTAGAGGTCGCGCGTCTGCCGGGCGCGGCCCGACGCATCGGCGGCGGGGCGGCCGATGGCGCGCGGCGCGAGCGCCGGGGCGAGCTGCTTGCGCTCGCCGGCGCCGACCGTGATCGTGTCGAACCACGCGGAGCCGTCGGCCGCGCGGAGGAGGACGTAGTGCTCGCCGGGCACGAGCGCGAGATCCGCGCCGCCGGACGGCGGCTGGCGGCCGTCCACCCACACGGTGGCGCCCGCGGGGGCCGTGAGCGCGAGCTTGGCGGCGGGCTCCGCGGCGGCGGCGGCGCGCACCGACTCGTGGAGCGCCACGATTTGCGGCGGGTAGTTCACGGGGTCGAGCTGGCGCGAGGGGTCGAGGGTGACCGACCGCCGGAACGCGGTCCGCGCCGCGGCTTCGTTGCCGAGGCCCGCGTGCGCGAGGCCGAGGAGTGTGAGCGCGTCCTGGAGGTCGCGCACGTCCGTCGTGACCGCGAGGCCGGCGGCGAGCTGGCGCGACGCCTGTTCGAGCACGGGGATGGCCTGGTCGGGCTGGGCGCGGTCGTACAGCACCTTGCCTTCGCGCAACGCGTCGCGACCGGGGCCGAGCGCGAACCCGTCGAGGATGAGGACCTCGCGCCCCGCGATCCGCGTCCGCACCTCGTTCGGCGAGAGGGCGTCCACCTTGCCGGTGGCGTCGAGGCCCTCGGCGATGCGTCCGGCGGCCGCCTCCGCGGCTTCCCCCGCGAGCCCGGGGACGTGTACCCCCACCACCACGAGCTCGGGCGCGGCGGCCAATGCGATGCCCGTCAACAAGCCGAGTGCGATCATGCGTCCATGCTACCACCGCGGCGCGCGCTGCCTCGGCCCGGCGTGCCGGTTGTGGGGCGGAAGCGCGTCGGATACGGCGCTCCAATGTCCGGTGTGCTCAAGGTCCTCGGCATCGATCCGGGGAGCCGCTCCACCGGCTGGGCCGTCGTCACGCGCGAAGCGGGGCGCTACCGTCTCCTCGCCAGCGGCGCGATCCGCCCCGACCCGGCCGGGCCGATGCCGACGCGCCTGCTCGAGATCCACCACGAACTCCTCGCGGTGCTCGCGCTCCACGCGCCGGACGTCGTCGCGATCGAGGCCATCTTCGCCCACAAGAGCAGCACGAGCGCGCTCGTGCTCGGCCAGGCGCGCGGCGTCGCGCTGGTGGCGGCGGCGGGCGCGGGGAAGGCCGTGTACGAATACAATGCGAACACGGTGAAGAGCGCCGTGGCGGGCAGCGGGCGGGCGGACAAGGAGGCCGTGGGAAAGATGGTCGCGATGCTGCTCGGCGGGCACGTGGAGGGGCCGCACGACGCGGTCGACGCCGTCGCCATCGCGATGACGCACCACGCCCACGCCCACCGGCACGCGGCGGAGGCGCGCGTCGCGACGGTGCCCCGCGCGGCCGCGCGCCCCGCGGTCCGGGCCGCCGGCGCGCGGCTCCCGACGACCCTCGCCGAGTTCGCGGCGCAAGCCCACGCGCACACCGCGGCCCCGGGCCGCACGTCGAGAAGGGCGGGCGCTCCGCGCGAGGTTACCCGGCCGCCCCAGGAAGAGGAGGAGCCATGATCGCGCGCCTGCGCGGCTCGGTGGCCGAAGTCGCCGCCGGACATCTCGTGCTCGACGTGAACGGCGTCGGCTACGAGGTGCACATCCCCGCGCGCACGGCCGAGGTCGCCCGGCTCGACGCGACCGTCACGCTCCACGTCCACACCGCGATGCGCGAGGACGCCATCACCCTGTACGGGTTCGCGTCCCCCGCGGAGAAAGAGGCTTTCCTGCTGCTCGTCACCGTGCAACAGGTGGGCCCGAAGCTCGCCCTCGCGGCGCTCTCATCGCTCACGGTGGACGCCCTCGCGCGCGCCATCAACGGCAACGACCTCCGCGCGCTCACCGCCATCTCCGGCGTCGGCAAGAAGACCGCGGAGCGCATGGTGCTCGAGCTGAAGGGGAAGTTCGCGTGGACCCCGGAGAGCCCCGCCGTAGCCACCGCAAAGGCCGCGCCGGACGATCCGTTGCCCCTCGCGCTCGCGCAGCTCGGGTACAAGAAGAGCGAGATCGACGTCGCCCTGGCCCGCCTCGCCGAGCGAGGCCTCGCCGAAGGGCCGCTCGACAAGCGCCTCGCCGAGTCCCTCCGCATCTTCTCGGCCGGGGCACGCGCGTGAGCCGCTTCGTCGACCCCGCCGAAGTCGAGCCCGCCGACCCCGCGCTCCGCCCGATCCGACTCGAGGACTACGTCGGGCAGGAGCGCATCAAGGACAACCTCCGAGTCTACATCCGCGCCGCCATCCAGCGCGGCGAGGCCCTGGATCACGTGCTCCTCTCGGGCCCACCGGGCCTTGGGAAGACCTCGCTCGCCCACATCCTCGCCGAGGAGCTCGGCGTGGAGCTGCGCACGGCGTCCGGCCCCACGCTCGAGCGCGGCGGGGACCTCGCCGCGATCCTCAACGGGCTCGGCGCGCGCGAAGTGTTGTTCATCGACGAGATCCACCGGATGAACCGCGCCGTGGAGGAGATCCTCTACCCGGCGATGGAGGACTTCCAGATCGACCTCGTGCTCGGCTCGGGCCCCGGCGCGCAGTCGGTTCGGCTCCCGTTGCAGCGCTTCACGCTGGTCGGCGCCACCACGCGCTCCGGCCTGCTGACCGCGCCGCTCCGCGCGCGGTTCGGCATCCACTGCGTGCTCGACTTCTACTCCGCGGGGGAGCTCAAGCGCATCCTCCTCCGGAGCGCGGAGCGGCTCGGACTCGACATCGACGACGGCGCCGCCGACGAGCTCGCGGCGCGCTCGCGCGGAACGCCGCGCATCGCCAACCGCCTCCTTCGCCGCATCCGGGACTTCGCTCAGGTGGAGACCGGCGGCCGGATCGACCTCGCGCTCACGCGGCGCGCGCTCGACCGCCTGGAGGTGGACGCCCGCGGCCTCGACGCGATGGACCGCAAGATCCTCGAGGTGATCGCTACGAAGTTCGACGGCGGCCCCGTGGGTCTCGGCAACCTCTCCGCCGCCATCGGCGAGGAGACCGACACCATCGAGGAAGTCTACGAGCCCTACCTCATTCGCGAGGGCCTCCTTCAGCGTACGCCTCAGGGCCGGGTCATCACGTCCGGCGGGTGGCGGTTTCTCGGCCTCGAGCCTCCCCTCCCAAAGAGCGCGGGGTTGTTCAAGTGATGTACCTGTTCACGCTCGCCGCGTGCGAGGGCGCGAAGGCGGAGACGCGCGCCATCGCGGTCGACGGCCACTCCGTGAACGTCGAGATCGCGGACGATCCGGTCGAGCGGAACCTCGGCTTGATGTACCGGGAGGGTATGCCCGCCGACCACGGGATGTTGTTCGTGTACCCGGACGCCCAGCCGCGCAACTTCTGGATGAAGGACACGAAGCTCCCGCTCACGATCGCGTACCTGGACGCCGCCGGCACGATCCTGACCCTCGCCGACATGCGGCCCCTCGACACCACGCCGGTGCCGTCGGGTGCGCCGGCGATGTACGCCTTGGAGATGAACAAAGGCTGGTTCGCAGTCAAGGGTGTCGCGGTGGGCGACAAGGTCACCGGACTGCCCTCCCCCGCGGCGCGCTGATGGCCGCACAACACACCCTCGCGCGGCCGTTTCGGGTCACCGGCGTCGGGCTTCGGGGCGGCCTCCGTGCCGCGGTGGATGCACGCCCCGCCCCCGTCGGGACAGGGCGCGTGTTCGTCGTAGGCGGCGTCCACATCCCCGCCAGCCTCGACCACGTCGTCGACACCTTCCTGGCCACGACCCTCGGCAAGAACGGCGCGCGCGTCGCGCTCGTGGAGCATGTGTGCGCCGCGCTCCACGCCGCGGGAGTCGACAACGTAGAACTGCACGTCGACGGCGAGGAGATCCCGGTGCTCGACGGCAGCGCGCGCGTGTGGGGCGACGCCCTCCTCGCCGCCGGAGTTGTGGCGCAAGGGGCCCCGCGGCGCGAGGTTCGGGTGGAGGCGCCGGTCGAGGTCGTCGCGGACGGCGCCTGGGCGCGCTTCGAGCCGGCCGACACCTTCGAGCTGGATCTCCACGTGGACTACGCGCACCCCGCGATCGGCGAGCAGCGGTACGCCGGCCCCGCGACGGGCGCGCCGTTCTTCACGGAGCTCGCGTGGGCGCGCACCTTCGGCTTTCTTGCGGACGCCGAGCGTCTCCGCGCCGCGGGCATCGCGCGGGGCGCGTCGCTCGAAAACACGGTGGTCTACGACGGCACCGGCGTGCTGAACCCGGACGGCCTGCGCGCGCCCGATGAAGCGGTTCGCCACAAGGCGCTCGACGCCGTGGGCGACGCGGCGCTCCTCGGCGCCGCCATCTGCGGGCGGTTCCGGGCGTCCCGCGCCGGGCACGCGCTCCACCTCGCGCTCTTGCGAAAGCTGGCCGCGGCCGCCTGAGGCCCCGGCGACGCCGCGCTACTCGAGGACCGTCACGAGCGAGAGATCGAGCTCGGACTGGTTCGACGTGCCCGTCGAGACGCGCCCGGTGCCGCCGTAGCTGGCGATGGGCTCGCCTGCTTCGTTGAGCACGCCGTCGTTGTCGAGATCGACGAAGGCCCAGAGGTACGTGACGGCGCTCGAGGGCGCGACGAGCAGGTAGTCCAGCCCGAAACCCGTGAGTTCGGTTCCCGTGAAGCTCGCCCAGTCGTAGCCGTTCTCGAGGTCGGCGAAGTCGAAGTCCTCGGAGGGACGCGTGCGGAGCGCCGCGACGTACACGACGGCGCCCGCGGGGAGCGTGCCGAAGTCGTCGACGTAGCTCACGGTGCCTTCGAGCCGGACGAACGGCGACAGCGCCGGCGGGATGCCGAACGGGATCGTGACGTTGTACCCCGTGAGGTTCATCGCGCCGACGGTAATCGGATTGCCGTTCTCGCCATCGACGACGTAGGCGCCCCACGTGTCGGTGGGATCGATGAGGCCGTTCTGGTCGTCGTCCCAGGCGGCGATCAGCCGGCCGGCGCCGTAGTCGGCGCCCACGCCGAGGGAATAGGAGCCCTCGGCGCCGTCGTCCGTGGCGGTGGGCGTGACGGAGGTCACGTAGCTCGGGCCCTGCCCGGCGCTGTCGTACAGCATCACCTTGGCGCTCCCGCCCTCGTACGCCTCCGTGATCGCGAGATCGCCCGAGATCGTGACGCTGGCGCCGCCGCCGTCGCCGCCGCCGTCGCCGCCGCCGCCGGGCAGGAGGGGGGCATTGATGACGATGTCCACACCGTCGACGGCGCTGCCCTCGACGACCGGCACGGCGTCAACGTAGATGCCGATTGGCTCGGCCGTGCCGATGACGCCGTCGGCCCGCCAGTCCAGCACCGCGTACACCTGAACGGACGCGGCGTCGTCGAGGTCGACCGCGAGGGAGTAGGCGTCCCCGGCGGTGTTCGGCGCGCCGATTACCTGCTCGGCGTGGTAGGTCGACTCGCCCGTCGTCTCGTCCTGCGTGTACGCCGCGACGAAAATGGCGCCGAACGGGTAGGCGGCGCCGAACTCCTCCCAGGAGACCTCGATGACTTCGCCCTCGGCGTCCTCCGAGTAGAGCTGGACGCGGACGGTGCCGTTGATGTCGCCGGTGCCGCGGTCGACCTCGGCGGAGTCGCTGGCGTCGTCCATTCCCGTTTCCTCGGTGTCGTCGATGCCGGTGTCGGAGATGCCGCCACCGCCACCGCCACCGCCACCAGAGTCCTTACCGCCGCCGCCGGGGACGCAGCCGGCGAGGGCCACGGAGAGGGTTGCCGAAGAGAGGAGGAGGATGCGCATTCGGGCCACCGTTCTTACACGCATCTTACGGGGGGCGGCTCCGGGAGTCAACCCCAGCCGCAGCGACACAAACAGAAAGGCGCGCGCATCGCGATCTCCGCTTGACAGAAGCCGAGCGTCGCACGAAGATGTCGTAGTCCACCCTTCGGAGGTTTTCATGAACTGGCGTCCTTCTCCTCGTCCGAAGCCGGGCCCCAAGGCCTAGGTTCTCGCGCACGGATGCGCCGGGAGCCGCCGTAGGCGGCTCCTGCCATTTTTGGCCCACGGAGCCGAATGTCCCTCCGCGACGCGACCTGTGCCACCGGCGTCCCTCCCCTCCCCCCGGGGCCGCCGTATCCCTGCACCGGGCTCCTGCCGTGGGCCGGCCTCGCGTTCGACCTGCCGCCGCTCGACCCGCGCCTCGCCGCCCTCCACGACGGCGGAGCGGAGCCGACGGAGCCCCTCGCCAACCTCGTCGGGGCCGGGCTCGCGTGGGAGCGCTGGCCCGAACACATGGACTTCCTCGACCAGGGAAGCCCGATGTTCACCCAGAAGAAGGCGGAGCGCGCGCTCTACCTGCACCGCTGGGAGCAGCACGTGCCACCCGGGAGCCGCGTGCTCGACCTGGGCGGCGGGATCGGTCGCTTCACCACCTGGTGCCTCGATCGCGGGTGCGAGGTGGAGCTGGTCGACCCGGACCTCCGCAGCCTCCGCGCGGCTGTCCGCCACGCCGCGGGAAGGCCCGGCTGGCTCGACGTGCACTGGGCCACGGGAGAGCGCCTGCCCGACATCGCGCCGGTGGACGTGGTCATCGCGGCCGAGGTGCTCTGCTACGTCGAGGATGTCGCCGCGGTGCTCCGCAACGTGCGCGGCGTGCTGAAGCCGGGCGGCGCGCTGCGGGCGTCCGTGGAGGGCCGCTGGGGCTGGGCGGCGGCGTACGACGCGCCTCCGGGCTCGCTCGACGCGCTCCTCACCGACGGGATCGTGCACGTCCCCGGCGACAAGTGGGTGCGCACCTACGACGGCGACGCGTTCCGCGCGGCCCTCGCCGGGTGGGCCGTCGAGGAGCTCGTCCCCACCCACTACATCCCGTGTGGAGCGTTCGAGAACGCGGCGGGCCCTCTCCCGCTCGACCAGCTCCTCTCGTGGGAGGCGCGGCTGCGCGCCCACCCGATGACCGCGCCGTGGAACCGGGCTTGGATGGCCGTAGCGCGGTGACCCGGCCTACGGGCGACCGTCGCCAGTTGGAGCTACGGTACGCACCATGCGCGTCCTCATCGTCCAGCCTCCGCGGAAGTACTGGCCCTTCACGAGCGAGGGGGACAACTTTCTTCTTCAGCAAGCCCTCCCTGCGCTCGCCGCGCCGCTGCGCGACGCGGGAATGGACGTACACGTCATCGACTGCATGCCGCTGCACATCGGCTGGAAGTCCCTGGCCGACGAGATCAAGCGCCTCGACCCCGACGTGATCGCCTGCGGAGAGAACCACGCCCTCTACGCGAGCGAGGCGCTCCGCTTCTTCCGGATGTGCAAGGAGGTCTCCCCGCGAAGCAAAACGCTCGCCGGCGGCGGCCACTTCACGAACCTCTCCCACCGGTACGCCACCGCGGGCTCCCCTATCGACGCGATCTGTGTCGGTGAGGGCGAGGTGACTATCGTGGAGGTGTGCCAGGAGTGGGCCAAGGCCGACGCCGACCTCTCGAAGGTGGATGGACTCGCGTACTTCGACGGCGAGAAGATGGTGCGCACGCGCCCCCGCAAGCTCGTGCACGACCTCGACACGCTCCCGATGCCCGCCTACGACCTGATGCCGATGCACCTCTACGGGAAGAGCCGCTACCTCTTCTCGCCCGGCGGAACGACCATCCACCACAGCCGCGGCTGCGTGAGCAAGTGCAGCTTCTGCGCGTGGTGGACCGTGATGGCCGACCGCAAGTACGACTCCGACGGCAAGGCGCAGCTCACGCCCCGGTGGCGGTCGAAGTCCGTGGACCGCGTGTTCACCGAGGTCGAAGAGCTGTACCACCGCTACGGGAAGCGCTCCTACGTGTGGGTGGACGAGAGCTGGAACATCGACCCGCGCTTCAACGACGCCTTCGCGGAGCGGATGATCCGGAGCGGCATGAAGACGAAGTGGTTCGCGTTCATGCGCGCCGACTGCATCGTCCGCGACGAGAAGAAGGGCATCCTCGAGAAGCTCGTCCGCGCCGGCCTCTCCCACATCCTCATCGGGGTGGAACGCGCGGAGGACGACACCCTCTCGCTGCTCGACAAGCGTTTCTACACCGGCGGCGTGGCCGAGCAGGCGCTCAACATCTTCAAGACGAAGTACCCGGAGGTCTTTCTCCAGGCGACGTTCATCGTCGGCGTGAAGGACGAGTCGCACGAGACGATGAAGAAGCAGGTGGAGCTCGCGAAGAAGATCGATGTCGACTTCCCGGCGTTCCACCCCATCACCCCGGTGCCGGGCACGCCGATCTACGACGAGGCCATCGCGAAGGGCTGGATCACCGAGGCCCAGTTCGACGACTTCGACTGGCTCACGCCGGTGCTCGA
This sequence comes from Myxococcota bacterium, assembly GCA_964202365.1. Lineage (GTDB taxonomy): Bacteria > Myxococcota_A > UBA796 > UBA796 > SXON01 > CAJBVW01. The sequence continues at coordinate 11,787 of CAXNIN010000089.1, forward strand.
CTCCAACTACATGACGCGCGACGAGATCGCCGAATCGTTGTACCGAATGAACAAGGAGTTCGTGAACAAGCGCTGGATGGCGAAGGGGCTCACGTCCCGCGTGCCGTACAAGCGCGACATGTACATCTGGTTCACGCTGGTGAGCGCGAAGATGGCGCTGGACGCCCTCAAACAGCGCGTCAACCCGCTGAACGTCGAGCACTACCAGCAGCTCGTGACCCCCGAGTGGTACGACAGCTGATTGGCAGGCAGCTAGGCGCGCGGCGGGAGCCGAACCCGGAAGGTCGACCCCCTGCCGGACGCGCTCTCGGCGGTGATGTCCCCGCCCATGCCCTTGATGATTCGTCGACAGATCGACAGCCCCAGACCGCTACCCTCATGTGGCGGTTTCGTGCTGAAGAACGGGTCGAAGATGCGCGACCGAACGTCCGGCGCGATGCCGACGCCCGTGTCGTGTACTTCGACCACCACGTAGCCGCCGGCGTCCACGAACGAGGCGACGCGGACCGTCTGCGCCGGATGCGCTCGGCGCCCTCCTGCGCCTCCGCGAGCGCCGCCACCACCTCGCAGGGCGCCCCGCCGGGCGCGGCCGCGCCCTGGAGCTCGCGAATGGCGAACCCGAGGTTCGCGACCACGAAGGTGAGCGGATTGTTGATCTCGTGGGCGGTCCCCGCCGCGAGCGTGCCGAGCGAACGCGCCACGGCGCCTCCGCGCTCCCCGCGCGGGAGCGCCCGGAGGTCGGCTTCGAGCGCCGCGAGGTGGAGCGCGAGCACGTCGTCCGCGAGCAGCCCCCGAAGCCGCTCCCGGTGGCCGGCGAGCATGTCCGCCAGGGCATCGTTCGGGTATGCAACATCGTGTGGCAACTTCCCTCGCATCGCGGCTCCGCGCGCGATCATGCGCCGAGCGAGTGCTCCCCCGCACCCCCCCGCGGGCTCGCCCGTTAAGGCGCACCCATGGCGCTCGCGTTCTTCGACCTCGACCGCACCCTCCTCTCCGTGAACGCGGGCCAGCTCTGGGTGAAACGCGAGATGCGCCTCGGGCACATCGGGCGCTGGCAGGCCACGAAGGCCGCCGCCTGGATCTTCGGGTACCACCTCGGTTTCTCGCGCATCGAGCGCGTGCTCGAAGACGCGATCGCGACCCTCGCCGGCGAGAAGGAAGAGGACATCGTCGCGCGGACCCGGATGTTCTACGATGAAGAGGTGGCGCGCGCTTACCGCCCGCGCGCCCGGGACGTGGTGGAGGCGCACCGCGCGCGCGGTGACGTGCTCGCGCTGTTGTCGTCGACGTCGAGCTACCTCGCGGAGCCCGTGCTCGGCGCGCTCCGGATCGAGCACGCCCTGTGCAACCGCTTCGAGGTGAAGGA